>NZ_JBFUBP010000007.1:0-266479 GCF_056405675.1 Polaromonas sp. P1_F4
AAATTACGCAATGATTTTGGCAACGACGCCGGCGCCGACGGTCTTGCCGCCTTCGCGGATGGCAAAGCGCAGGCCTTCTTCCATGGCGATCGGGTTGATCAGCTTGACGGTGATCGACACGTTATCGCCTGGCATGACCATTTCCTTGCCTTCTGGCAACTCGATCGCTCCGGTCACGTCCGTCGTACGGAAGTAGAACTGGGGGCGGTAGTTGTTGAAGAAGGGCGTGTGGCGGCCGCCTTCGTCCTTGGAGAGAACGTAGATCTCGCCGGTGAAGTGCGTGTGTGGCTTGATCGAACCCGGCTTGCACAGGACCTGACCACGCTGGACGTCTTCACGCTTGGTGCCGCGCAAGAGGATACCGACGTTGTCGCCAGCCTGGCCCTGGTCGAGCAGCTTGCGGAACATTTCCACGCCGGTGCAGGTGGTCTTTTGCGTGTCGGCAATACCGACGATTTCGATTTCTTCACCGACCTTGATCACACCGCGCTCGACACGGCCGGTCACGACGGTGCCGCGGCCGGAGATGGAGAACACGTCTTCCACGGGCATCAGGAAGGCGCCGTCAACAGCGCGCTCTGGCAGGGGAATGTAGGTGTCCAGCGCTTCGGCCAGCTTCATGATGGCTTCTTCGCCCAGGGGGCCCTTGTCGCCTTCCATGGCGAGCTTGGCGCTGCCGTGGATGATGGGGGTCTTGTCGCCGGGGAAGTCGTATTTGTCGAGCAACTCGCGCACTTCCATTTCGACGAGCTCGAGCAGTTCGGCGTCGTCAACCATGTCGCACTTGTTCAGGAACACGATGATGTAAGGCACACCGACCTGGCGGGCCAGCAGGATGTGCTCGCGGGTCTGGGGCATGGGGCCGTCAGCGGCGGAGCACACCAAAATGGCGCCGTCCATCTGGGCAGCGCCGGTGATCATGTTTTTCACATAGTCGGCGTGGCCTGGGCAGTCGACGTGGGCGTAGTGGCGATTGGCCGTTTCGTAYTCGACGTGGGCGGTGTTGATCGTGATGCCGCGCGCTTTTTCTTCGGGCGCCGCGTCAATTTGGTCGTAACCTTTGGCTTCGCCGCCGAACTTGGATGCCAGAACGGTCGTGATCGCCGCCGTCAGCGTTGTCTTGCCATGGTCCACGTGGCCAATCGTGCCTACGTTGACGTGCGGCTTGGTCCGCTCAAATTTGCCTTTTGCCATTTTTTCAACTCCAGAAATTTATAAAGAGTTACAAAACCAGTTACCACTACAACCAGCAACAGCGCCTCGTACGCCGCACCGGCTCAAAATTTGGTGCCCTTTGCGGGAATCGGACCCGCGACCTCTCCCTTACCAAGGGAGTGCTCTACCACTGAGCCAAAAGGGCTGAACTCAAAACCACAATTGCAACCTGGCGCAAGATTCAAAAGCAGAACCATAAAGCAGCTTTATGGAGCGGGAGACGGGAATCGAACCCGCGTCATTAGCTTGGAAGGCTAGGGTTCTACCATTGAACTACTCCCGCGCAGCTCTGCCAAATTCAACTCACACCAAAATCACTCACGACCCAAAACACGCCTTACGCGAAACACTTTTACGTGATTACTTTGCGCCGCCCGCTTGCCAAAATCAAAACAAAATCTGGTGGATGAGGCTGGATTCGAACCAGCGTAGGCGTTAGCCAACAGATTTACAGTCTGCCCCCTTTAGCCACTCGGGCACCCATCCTTCAAGCGAACCTCGGATTATGCCACGGTTTTATGTCGGACGAAATGCCAAGGCATGGCAAAAAGCATTAAAAATGCTGCCGCATGCCTCGCCAGCGCATCTCCCGACCACACCTTCACCCCGGGATGCCCGTGGGTACCGCGGAAAGCCCCCGAAAACCCGGCATAACCCGGTCCGGCCCTCATCCCCAGACCCTGCCGCACTCCCGTGGCGGCTGCGGCCAGGCTTCGGGCATGATGTGGCAGCCTTTCATCAATGCCAGAGTGAATCGCATGGATATTGCCGTCCCGGGACGCCCTCCCGCGCCACCGGCCAACCTGGATAACGTGAGACCGTCTACGCATGAGCACTGTCACCGTACCCGCACTTCCTTCCTCCCCCGCTGAACCGTCTCCCATGCGCCGGGTCAACCTGGCTTTGCAAGGTGGCGGATCACACGGCGCATTCACCTGGGGCGTGCTGGATGCCCTGCTGGCGGACGAGCGCATCGAGTTTGACGGCATCAGCGGCGCCAGCGCCGGGGCGGTCAACGCCGTGGCGCTGGCACACGGATTCGCTACCGCCCAAAAAGACAATTCCCCCGAAAAAACCAACCCGCGGGAGGCGGCACGTGCGTCGCTCAGCCGGGTCTGGCTGGGCATTGCCGCCATGGGCAGCCTCGGCTCCATGGCTGACAGCATCAGCAAGATGCTCGTTGGGGGCTGGGCCGCTAACAAAGTGAGCGCAAACTTAATGAGTAGTGCAATGACGCAGTGGATGTCGCCCTACCAGTCCAATCCGCTGGACATCAACCCTTTGCGCAAACTGCTGGAGGCAGAAATCGACTTTCACGCCATTGCCAGCCTGCATGCACCGAAGGCTTTTGTATCGGCGACCCACGTCACCACCGGTCGGGCAGAGATTTTTGCCGGCAAACGCCTGACTTTGCAGGCGGTGATGGCTTCCACCTGCCTGCCCACGCTGTTTCAGGCGGTCGAAATTGACGACCAGCACTATTGGGATGGCGGGTTTTCGAGCAATCCCTCGCTGTTGCCACTCATCAGTGACTGCAGCAGCCGCGACATCATCGTTGTGCAGATCAACCCCTTGCGGCGTCCCGAGATTCCCCACACGCCTCATGACATCGCGGACCGGGTGAACGAGCTGACCTTTAACGCCAGCCTGCTGTCCCAGATGCGCACCATCGACTTCATCAACCGCCTGCTCGCCGACGGCCGCCTGCAGGAGGGCGAGAAATACAAGAGCCTGCTGCTGCACCGCATCGACGGCGGCGAGGCGCTGGAAAGCCTGCCCTCGTCCAGCAAGATGTCGGCCGACACGGCCATGATCGAAAAACTGTTTGAGATGGGCCAGGGCGCGGCCAAACGCTGGCTGCGCCGCCATTTCGAGGCGCTGGGCCTGCAAAGCACGGTCAATATCCGGCGCGACTACGTGGGCAGCCTTCCGGCGGAGTTTTAGCCAGCCCTCAAAATTCAAGGCTTTTTGGCCTTTTAGCAAGGCAGGACGAGCGCGAGCAGCTACTAAAACAATAGCAAATCAGGCCTTCGGGTGTGCGTCACGCCATTCGCGCGCCTGCGAGAAATGGCCGCAGCCAATAAAGGGCAAGGGCGGCCGCATGGCCGACAGCGGCGACGGGTGGTTGGCCACCAGCACCTTGTGGCGCTTCGCATCAATCAACGACCGCTTGCTCTGGGCATGTGCACCCCACAGCATGAACACCACCGGGTGGTCACCTTCCGCCACCTGGCGGATCAGGGTATCGGTCAATACTTCCCAGCCCTTGCCGGCGTGACTGGCCGGCAGCCCTTCCTCGACCGTCAGGCAGGTGTTGAGCAACAGCACCCCATGTGTCGCCCACTTCACCAGGCTGCCGCCGGGCACCGGAAACTGGGGCGGCGGCGTACCGAGGTCGCGCTGCAGCTCCTTGAAGATATTGCGCAGTGACGGCGGCAGGGCCACACCGGGCGCGACGGAAAACGCCAGCCCCTCGGCCTGGCCCAACCCGTGGTAGGGATCCTGGCCGAGGATGACAACACGCACCTCGTCGGGCGGCGTGAGCTCCAGCGCACGCAGCGGCTGCGGCGGAAAGATCGTCGCGCCTTCCGCCAGGCGGCTTCGCAGAAAACCCAACAACTTCTGGCCGGTCGGACTGCCAAAAAATGCATCGGTGGTCGGCCGCCAGCCGGGCGCCACCGGCCAGGCGGCGGGGTCAGCAGTGGTAAGCCGGTCGGGCAAAGGCGCCTTCATGGCGTCAAGCAGCTGGTTCATGGCTTTACAGCCTATCTTTTACCGAACAATTGAGCCAGCGCAAGGCCGGGTTCTTCCGCGCGCATGAAGGCCTCGCCGACCAGGAATGCATTCACACCTGCCTGACGCATGCGCTGCACGTCCGCCGGCGTGGCAATGCCCGACTCGGTAATCAGCAGGCGGTCCGCCGGCACCCTGGCCAGCATGCCCAGCGTGGTGTCCAGCGAGACCTCGAAAGTTTTGAGGTTGCGGTTGTTGATGCCGATCAGCGGCGTCTTGAGCTTGAGCGCACGCTCCAGTTCGGCTTCGTCGTGTACCTCGACCAGCACCGCCATGTCCAGCGACATCGCCAGCGCTTCGAGCGATTGCATCTGCGCGTCGTCCAGGCAGGCCGCAATCAGCAAAATGCAGTCAGCGCCCATGACGCGCGCTTCATACACCTGGTAAGGGTCCACCATGAAGTCTTTGCGCAGCACCGGCAGACTGCAGGAGGCCCGCGCCTGCTTCAGGAAATCAATGCTGCCCTGGAAGAACTGCTTGTCGGTCAGCACCGAAAGGCAGGCCGCGCTGATCTCGCCGTCACCTTCGGCATAGCTCTGTGCGATGTCGGCTGGAATGAAGTCGGCGCGCAGCACGCCTTTGGACGGGCTGGCCTTCTTGATTTCGGCAATCACCGCGGGCTGACCCGCTGCGATCTTGGCGCGCAGCGCACCCACAAAGTCACGCGTCAGGACACGCGATTCGGCATCTTCGCGCATCACGTCCAGCGGTTTGCGGCGGATGGCATCGGCAATTTCTTGACGCTTGACGGCAATGATTTGGTTCAGGATATCGGACATGCCCCGATTTTGGCAGATGCGGCCGGGCGACTCGCAGGGCCAGGTTTCGCGGCGTCTTAGCGCAAACCCGCTACAGCCGGATACGCCCCGGCACTACCATTTCGTTTTACCCGCTTTGGGTGCCACGCCTGACCCGGCTCGCACACAAGGCGACCTCCATCGGATATCCCCTACACCCTTCCCATGACCGCACTCACTGACGCCATTGAAGAAATTGTCCGTTCGGCCGGCGCCATGATGCGCGATGCCTTCAACGCGCCGGACAAGCCTGCCTACTCGCTCAAGGGCCGGCAGGACTACCTGACCGTCACCGACGGTGCGGTAGAACAGTATGTGCGTGCGGAGATCGAACGGCGCTTTCCGGGAGACGCCGTGCTGGGGGAAGAAGCAGGGGGAGAAACCGGCGGCGCAGCTCGCCTCTGGATTGTCGACCCGGTGGATGGAACGGCGAATTTCGCCCGGGCCATCCCGCACTTCTGCATCTCCCTGGGCCTCATGGTCAACGGCGAACTCGAAGCCGGCGCCATCTACGAGCCCATGCACGACGAACTCTTCATCGCGCAACGCGGCCACGGCGCGTGGTGCAACGGCATTCGGCTCCAGGTCAGCGAGCTGGCCGAACTGCCCGCCTCCACAGTTGAAATTGGCTGGTCTTCGCGCCTGTCGCCAGACCCCTACCTCGTGCTGGTCAGTCGGTGCATGCATGCGGGTTGTTCGGTGCGCCGCGCGGGTTCCGGCGCACTGGGGCTGGCCTATGTGGCCGCCGGGCGCTGCGAAGCCTACGCCGAAGCGCATATCAATTCATGGGACGTCGCGGCCGGCCTGCTACTGGTCCGGGAGGCCGGCGGCCGCGTCAACGACTTCTGGGCCGACAACGGACTGGCCCAGGGAAGCCCGGTGCTGGCCACCAACGCCAGGCTGGCCTCCGAACTAAGCGTTTTAACGGGTATACCGCTGCGCTGACGGCTGCTAAGGTGGCCTCAACGCTGCACCGCAGGCGCCATTGACGACATAAAGAAGGAGACACAGATGACACGGTTCACATTCAAATCACTCGTTCCGGGATTGATCCTGGCAGCTGCGGCGTGCGCGATATCGGCCCCGGTCCACGCGGCGGAAGAGTTGGTGGTTTACTGCAACGTCCAGGAAGAATGGTGCCGGCCCATGGTGACCGCCTTCGAAAAAGCCACCGGTATCAAAGTGTCGATGACACGCAAGAGTTCGGGCGAAACTTACGCCCAGATCAAGGCCGAATCAGCCAACCCCCGCGGTGACGTGTGGTGGGGCGGCACGGGCGACCCTCATCTTCAGGCGGCTGAAGAAGGTTTGACCGAGTCCTACAAATCACCGAGACTCGCCGACCTGCACCCCTGGGCAGTGAAGCAAGCCGAGGCCTCCAAGTACCGCACGGTCGGCGTTTATGCAGGCGCCCTGGGGTTCAGCTTCAATACCGTCGAGCTGGCCAAACGCAAATTGCCCGAGCCCAAATGCTGGGCAGATCTCATCAAGCCGGAGTTCAAGGGCGAAGTCCAGGTCGCCAACCCCAACTCGTCGGGAACTTCCTATACGCTGCTCGCCACCCTTGTGCAGATCATGGGGGAAGACAAGGCGTTCGACTATCTGAAGGCCCTGCATCGCAACATCAACCAATACACCAAGTCGGGCGCTGCGCCGGCCCGTGCGGCAGCCACCGGCGAAAGCATGATCGGCATCACCTTCCTGCACGACGCCGTCACGCACGCCGTGGCAGGCGCTCCACTGAAGGTGGTCGCACCGTGCGAGGGCACGGGCTACGAGATCGGCAGCATGAGCATCATCAAGGGTGCCAAAAATCTGGCCAACGCCAAAAAATGGTACGACTGGGCCCTGACACCTGAAGCGCAGGACATTGCCACGGTCGCGCATTCGTACCAGAACCCCTCCAATAAAAAAGCATCCTTGCCGCCGCAGGCGCCCAAGCTGGCCGACGTCAAACTGATCGACTACAACTTCGCCAAGTACGGCGCTTCCGCCGAACGCTCGCGCCTGCTGGGCAAATGGGACAAGGACATCGGCGCACTGCCCAAGTAAGCGCTGAACATCTCCCTCTACCCCATTGCACACTGATGAATCACGTCACACCTTGACCACACCCATTGCAGTGACAGCCGCCGCCCCACGCGTTCGGGCTGATCCGCTGAGCTGGCTGCTCGCGGGGCTGGGCATCGCAGCAGGCGTGCTGCTGATGCCGTGGACCCAGAGCTCGGCGTACGTTGCCGGCGGATGCCTGCTGGCAGCAGCCGCCAGCGTGCTGGCATCACGCGCCGGTGCATTCAAGAGCGATGCCGCCATTTCCGGCGTCGTTTGCATCCTGTCACTGCTGCTGGCTATTTTTGTCATCTACCCGATCGGGCGCATGCTGCTGGCGGCTTTTGTGGACGAGCGGGGCAACTGGCTGATTCAGACGGCTGCAGCCCGGTTTTTCAGCGAGGACATCTGGGGCGCGGGCTGCATTGCCGGCAACGTCCGGTGCGGCGTGGCCATCAACTCCATTGTGCTGGCCACCCTCGCCGGCATCGGCAGCACGCTTTTCGGTTTTGCGCTGGCCCTGCTGGCCGAGCGCGGCGGTCAGCGTTTTCGCGGCAGCCTGCGCGTGCTGTCCATCCTGCCGGTGGTCACGCCGCCTTTCGTCATCGGCCTGGCCATCATCATTCTCTTCGGCCGCACCGGCATGGTGACGCAGCTGATGAGCGACTGGTTCGGCATTGCAAGGTCGCGCTGGATCTACGGCCTGCCGGGCGTACTGCTGGCGCAGGTGATTTGCTTTACGCCTTTGGCCTTCCTGCTGATCAGCGGCGCCTTGCGACTGGTCAGCCCGACGCTGGAGGAAGCCGGCCAGGTACTGAGGGGTTCGCCATGGCATGTATTTCGCACCGTGACCTGGCCCCTGGTGCGCCCCGCCATTGCCAATGCCTTCCTGCTGGGCTTTGTGGAAAGCCTGGCGGACTTTGCCAACCCGTTGGTGCTCTCCGGAAATTTCGAGGTGCTGTCGACGAAAATTTTCTTCGCCATCGCCGGGGCGCAGCACGACGCTTCGCGCGCCGCCATCCTCGCCGTCACCCTGCTGCTGCTGACGGTCGGCATCTTTGCACTGCAGCAGCGCTGGATCGGCAAGGCCTCCTATACCTCCGTGAGCGGAAAAGGCGACAGCGGCCTGCCCGCCGCACTGCCCACCGGTGTCAAGTGGGGGGCGCTGGCGCTGGTTCTGCCCTGGGTCGCGCTGACCGTGCTGTCATACGGCATCATCCTGATCGGCGGCGTGGTCAAGGACATCGGGAGGTTTGACCTGACGCCCTCGCTGCAGCACTTTCAGACCGGGTTTGGGCTGAGTTGGGGCGCCGGGGGCCTGGTGTTTTCGGGCTCGGCGTGGAACAGCCTCTTCACCACGCTCGGCGTGGCGGCTGTTGCCGCACCCCTGACCACCGCGCTGGGCCTGCTGGGAGGGTATGTCGTGAGCCGCCACGCGTTCAAGGGACGGCGCGCCTTCGAATTCCTGACCATGGTGAACTTCGCCGTGCCGGGCACCGTCATCGGCGTGGCCTATATCGTCGCCTTCAACGTGCCGCCCCTTGAATTCACCGGCACCTTCGCCATCATCGTGCTGTGCCTGGTGTTTCGCAACATGCCGGTGGGCGTGAGGGCCACGGTATCAGCCCTGTCGCAGCTTGACCGGTCGCTGGACGAAGCATCCGCCACATTGCGCGCCAGCACATCACGCACGTTCGCGCGGGTCATTCTGCCGCTCTTGCGCCCGGCCATCATTGCCAGCCTGGTATTCAGTTTTACGCATGCCATCACAGCCGTCAGCGCGGTGATTTTCCTGGCGACCGCCCAGCACAACCTTGCGACGGTTTACATCGCGGGCCGTGTCGAAGTCGGCGAATACGCATTGGCCATTGCCTATTCGTCCGTGCTCATCGTGATCATGCTGGCCTGTGTCCTGCTGATCCAGCGCTTCATTGGCAATGCGGAGCTGGGGCGGCGCGCGGTGTCGACCGCTTGAGCCTCTGCGCCATCGTCACATCTTTTTCGTTTCACTTATTTTTTAACAGGCCCTGCCATGACCCCGTCCCCCGCCGCTGTGGAGTTTCAAGGCGTCGTCAAGCGTTTCGGCAAGGTGGTTGCGCTGCATCCGCTTGATCTCACCATCGACAAGGCAGAGCTGGTGACCTTGCTGGGGCCTTCCGGCTGCGGCAAGACAACACTGCTGCGGCTGATCGCCGGCCTGGAGCTACCTTCCGAGGGCGTGATCCGCATCGATGGACGGGACGTGACCGGCAAGTCAGCCAATCAACGCGACGTGAGCCTGGTTTTCCAGTCCTACGCGTTATTCCCGCACATGAGTGCGCTGGAGAACGTGTGTTACGGCCTGCTCGCCTCCGGCATGAAGAAACCGCAGGCCGTGGCGTTGGCAAAAGCCAAGATGGATCTGCTCGGCATTGCCGACTACGCCGACCGGCTCTCGTCGGAGCTGTCCGGCGGGCAGCAGCAACGTGTGGCAGTGGCACGGTCACTGGTGCTGGAACCAGCCGTGCTGATGTTTGACGAGCCCTTGTCGAACCTGGACGCCAAGCTGCGCCGCAAGGTGCGCCAGGACATCCGCGACCTTCAGCAAAACCTGCAGCTCACCGTGGTCTACGTCACGCACGACCAGGAAGAGGCGCTGGCAGTGTCGGACCGCATTGTGGTCATGCAAAAGGGACGCATTGCGACGATGGGCGCGCCGCGCGATTTGTACGAGGCGCCCGTTTCAAGTTTTGTGGCGGACTTCATCGGCGACGCCAACCTGATCAACGGCGAACTGGTCACACTGCAAGGCCAGCACTTCTTCCGCGCCGACCAGGTTGATGTGCGGGTTGTCCCGCCGCCTGGCATGTCCGATGGCGCCGTAGCGCTGGCTATACGCCCACATCGCATCCGTATCGGCGAACTGGAAGCAAGCACGCTGACAGGAAAAGTCCTGCGGCAGGCTTACCTGGGCAGCCGGATCGAAAGCGTGGTGCTCACGCCGCTGGGTGAACTGCTGGTGTTCAGTGACGCCCTGCTGAGCGTGGCCGAGCCAGGCAGCACGGTCGGCCTGCATTTCGCCGCAACCGACGCGCGCGTGACCGCACGGGAATAGATAGCTGCGCAGCCAGGCGCCGCCAGCAAGCCGTCAGGCGAGCTTCTGGCTGTGGCTGACCAGCTGATCGAGCTTGGCTCTGGCCGCGCCCGACTCCAGCACCGCACGCGCCAGCACGATGCCAGCCTTCATGGAGTCGGCCACATTGGCGGCATACAGCGCCGCCCCGGCGTTCAGGACCACGATATCGCGCGCCGCGCCCGGCTGGTTGTCCAGCACGCCCAGCAGCATGGCCTTGGACTGCTCGGGGGTGTCTACGCGCAATGCGCGGTTGCTGGCCATAGGCATGTCGAAGTCTTCGGGGTGGATTTCGTACTCGGTGATTTCACCGTTCTTGAGCTCGCCAACCACGGTGGCCGCGCCCAGGCTGACCTCGTCCATGCCGTCCTTGCCGTAGACCACCAGCGCGTGCTCGGCGCCCAGGCGCTGCAAAGCGCGAACCTGGATACCGACCAGGTCCGAATGAAACACGCCCATCAGGATATTGGGTGCACTGGCCGGGTTGGTCAGGGGGCCCAGGATGTTGAAGATGGTGCGCACGCCGAGCTCCTTGCGAATCGGTGCGACATTTTTCATGGCCGGATGGTGGTTGGGCGCAAACATGAAGCCCACACCGACCTCGTCGATGCATTTTGCAATGGCTTCGGGCGACAGGCCGATATGGATGCCCAGCGACTCGATCACGTCGGCACTGCCCGACTTGCTGCTGACGCTGCGCCCGCCGTGCTTGCTGACCTTGGCGCCGGCCGCCGCCGCCACAAACATGGAGCAGGTCGAGATGTTGAAGGTGTGCGAGCCGTCGCCACCCGTGCCGACGATGTCCACCAGATGCGTCTTGTCGGCCACATTGACTTTGGTCGAAAACTCGCGCATCACCTGCGCGGCGGCGGTGATCTCGCCGATGGTTTCTTTCTTCACGCGCAGGCCGGTGATGAGCGCAGCCATCATCACGGGCGACATCTCGCCGCTCATGATCAGCCGCATGATGTGCAGCATCTCATCGTGGAAGATTTCGCGGTGCTCGATGGTGCGCTGCAGGGCTTCCTGCGGTGTGATCTTGTGGGTATGGGGCATGACGCGTCTCGCTTCTTCGTTCTGGAGCTATAGGGAACCGGCTCAGTTGGCCGGATGATCGGTGAAGGCCAGCTTGAGGCCGAACGCGATGAACATGGCGCCAGCCGCGCGGTCCAGCCAGTGCATGCCGCGCTGCACGGCATCGCGCCGGGCCATCCAGGCAGCCGCCAGCGCCCAGCCCGAATTGACTGGAATGGCGTTCAAATTGAACAGCACGCCCAACAACACAAAGGCCAGGGCCTTGTTGTCGGTGCCGGGTGCGATGAACTGCGGCACAAAGGCCAGGAAAAAAATCGCCACCTTGGGGTTCAGCACGTTGGTCCAGAAGCCGCCCATGAAGACGGCTTTCAGGCGCCGCTCCGGCTGGGCGGCAGCCGCCGCGGCGAGGTCGGTGGTGGCCTGCGGCGCCCTGGAAAACAAAATTTTCGCGCCTATCCACAGCAGGTACGCCGCGCCTATCCATTTGAGTACGGTAAATGCCGTAGCCGAAGTCGCAAGCAAGGCACCGACGCCCACGGCCGCCGCGAAGATGTGGACGAAGCAGCCAGCCGTGATGCCGAGGCCGGCAACAATGCCGGCGCGCGCGCCCGAGCGCAGTGAATTGGTCACGATGTAAAGCACATCAGGGCCCGGCGTCAGGTTCAGCAGCCAGCCAGCCGCGATGAAAAGCAACAGGTGTTGAAAGTCGGGCATGGCTAAGTCCTTTCAGTTAAAAAACTGCCGGATGGCAGCGATGGCACGGTCCACACCGGCGGTGTCCACGTCCAGATGGGTGACAAAACGCAGGCGATACAGCCCCGTGGCCTCTATGCCCTGGCCGGCCAGGTGCTTGAGCAAGGCAGCGGACCGGTCCCGCGCCGCGCCGGTCAGGTCGACAAACACAATGTTGGTCTGTGGTGCCTCTACCTGCAGGCCGTCAATGCCCGCCAGGCCGTCGGCCAGGTATTTGGCCAGGGCGTGGTCTTGCGCGAGACGTCCGACATGGTGGTCCAGTGCATGCGACGCTGCTGCAGCCAGCATGCCCGCCTGCCGCATGCCGCCGCCGGCCATCTTGCGGATGCGGTGCGCCCGCGCGATGAATTCGCGCGAGCCGCACAGGGCCGAACCCACCGGCGCGCCCAGGCCTTTGCTGAAACACACCGAGACGCTGTCAAAACAATCCGCAATGCGGCGCGCCTCCGCCAGCGGGTTGCTGCCCGTTTGCGCAGCCTGCGCCACAGCGGCGTTAAGGAGCCGCGCTCCGTCCAGGTGGCGCGCCAGGCCGTGCTTCTTCGCCAGCGTAGTCGCCTGCTGCACATACTCAAACGGCAGCAGCTTGCCGCCCAGGGTGTTCTCGAGCGCCAGCATCCGGGTGCGCGCGAAGTGCGCGTCGTCAGGTTTGATGGCGGCTTCGATCTCGGCAAGCGCCAACGTGCCATCAGTGTGGTGGTTCAGCGGCTGCGGCTGCACACTGCCGAACACCGCCGCGCCGCCGCCTTCCCAGCGGTAGCAGTGCGCCATCTGGCCGACGATGTATTCGTCACCGCGCTGGCAGTGGGAGAGGATCGCGCAAAGATTGCTCTGCGTCCCGGTGGGCACGAAGAGCGCGGCCTCAAAGCCCAGCAATCCGGCAATCTTTTCCTGCAGCGCATTGACGGCCGGGTCGTCGCCGAAAACGTCGTCACCCAGCGGTGCAGCCAGCATGGCCTCACGCATGGCGGCCGTGGGCCGGGTCACGGTATCGCTGCGCAGGTCAACGACTTTTTTATCAGTCATTTTGGCCTCCAGGGCAATAGGAACGGGCGCGAGCAGCTATTAAAATAATAGCAAAATAGGTCATGCTGTCTGCTCCAGGAAGTTCTTCAGCATGGCGTGGCCGTGCTCGGTGAGGATGGATTCCGGATGGAATTGCACACCCTGGATCGGCAGCTCCTTGTGGCGCACGCCCATGATCTCGCCGTCGTCGGTTCGCGCCGTGACAGCCAGCACATCGGGACATGAAGACTTTTCAATGGCCAGCGAGTGGTAGCGGTTCACCACAAACTGCTCGGGCAGCCCGGCGAACACACCCTGCTGTGTGGTGGTGATGACGCTGGTCTTGCCGTGCATGAGCTGCTGGGCACGCACGATCTTGCCGCCAAAAGCGGCGCCTATGGCCTGGTGGCCCAGGCAGACGCCCAGAATCGGCAGCTTGCCGGCGAAATGCTGGATCGCCGCCACCGAAATACCGGCCTCGGCCGGTGAGCACGGACCGGGCGACACCACCAGCACGTCAGGAGCGCGCGCGGCGATTTCGGCCACCGTGATCTCGTCATTGCGAAACACTTCGACTTCGGCACCGAGCTCGCCAAAATACTGGACGATGTTATAGGTGAAGCTGTCGTAGTTGTCGATCATCAGGAGTTTGGTGCGCTTCATGGTTCAGTCTCCCTCGCGCAGGCGTGTGAACTCGCCGCGCTCAAAATCAATGGATGCGGCAATCATGGCGCGGTAGGTCGCTTCCATGATGGCCTCGGGGGCGCCGGCCGCACGGGCCTGTGCACGCACACGATCAACGATGAACTCGATACGTGCGTTGTCGACAATCTGGCCGGCGCTTTGCTTGATGCGCGCGGCCTGCGCCACATAGGCGCTGCGCTCGGCGATCAACGGCGCGATGCGGTCGTCCAGCGCATCGATGTGGCGGCGCACCTCGGCCATGGTGTCGCAGTGCTCAATGGCGGGACGGGACAGCGTGCTCATTCCAGGCCCTCCTCCACCAGCTCGGACGCCCGCAGCAGCGCGCGTGCCTTGGCTTCGGTTTCCATCCATTCGAGTTCGGCCACGGAATCGGCCACCACGCCGGCCGCCGCCTGCACATACAGCGTCTGGTCCTTGATGATGCCGGTGCGGATGGCAATGGCCACGTCCATGTCGCCGGCATAGCTGAGGTAACCGCAGGCGCCGCCGTAGAGGCCCCGCTTGGTCGGCTCCAGCTGGTCGATCAGCTCCATGGCATGGACCTTGGGCGCGCCGGTGAGCGTGCCCGCCGGGAAGGTGGCCTTGAGCACGTCCATGCTCGACATGCCATCCAGCAGCGTGCCCTCGACATTGCTGACGATGTGCATCACGTGGCTGTAGCGCTCGACCGCGAAGGCTTCGGTGACTTTCACCGTACCGGTTTTGGCGATGCGGCCAATATCGTTGCGCGCCAGGTCAATCAGCATCACATGTTCAGCGCGCTCTTTCGGGTCGTTCACCAGTTCGTGCTCCACGGCCTTGTCGGCCTCGGGCGAAGAGGCGCGGGGCCGCGTGCCCGCCAACGGCCGGATGGTGATTTTTTGCCCGTCGTCGATTTTTTCCTGGCGCACCAGAATTTCAGGAGACGCCCCCACGACGTGAAAGTCGCCGAAGTGGTAGTAATACATGTAAGGCGAGGGGTTCAATGAACGCAGCGCGCGATACAGGCTCAGCGGCGACTCGGTGTAACGCTTCTTGATGCGCTGGCCAACCTGCACCTGCATGAAGTCGCCCGCCTCTATCAACCGCTTGGCGCGTTCCACGGCGGCTATGTAGTCTGCTTTGGCAAAGTCGCGCTCAGCCGGATAACTCTGAGACGGCTTCACCACCGGTGCGCTGACGGAATACTTCAGCTGGTCCTTGAGCTCGCGCAGGCGCTTTTTGGCATTGGCATACGCCTCCGGCCGCGCCGGGTCGGCATAAACAATCAGGTAAAGCTTGCCCGACAGGTTGTCGATCACGGCGAGCTCTTCACACTGCAGCAACAGGATGTCGGGGCAGCCCAGTGTGTCCGGCGGGCAGGAGGCTTCGAGTTTCTTTTCGACGTAACGCACGGTGTCGTAACCGAAGTACCCCGCCAGGCCGCCGCAAAAGCGCGGCAGGCCGGGCCGCAGGGCGACCTTGAAACGCTTTTGGTAGTCGCTGATGAAGTCCAGCGGATTGGCTTTGGAGGTTTCCACAACCTTGCCGTCCGTCACCACTTCGGTCAGGGTATCTGGCCCAAAACCGGATGCCCGCACCAGCGTGCGCGCGGGAAGGCCGATAAAACTGTAGCGGCCGAACCGCTCGCCCCCCACTACCGATTCCAGCAGGAAGCTGAACTTGCCGCCGTCTCTGGAATGCGCAAGCTTGAGATAAAGGGAAAGAGGTGTTTCGAGGTCGGCAAACGCCTCGACCATCAAGGGAATGCGGTTGTAGCCCTGGCCGGCCAGGCTTTTAAATTCGAGTTCTGTGATCACGATGGTCCTTCGCAAGGGGCCACGCACTTAAAGGCACGGCCACCTGTCATTCAAAACGCCCCGAAGACCGGGGCCGGGATGCGCTTGCTGCTTGCAAGGGCGCATCAGGAAGAAAAGGGGGGTGTCGCAGAACCGGCGGCATCGGGACGGGCAGAAGGCAAACTGGCTGAATGGTCAGGTGCCGGCCCGCATGCGCCTCAGGCGTGCGAGAAATGACAGGTACGCCAGGGCCAGGCTCCCCGGTCGCCACAACCTGTCTGAATGATGCGATGAATGAACATGTGGGCCAAAGTGTAGCAAAGACCGCCCCGGCCTGACCTGCCCAGCCACCTGGTCCCGCTAAAAAAAGTCACTAGTACTAATGCTTATCTCGCAAACCCTCTTGCGGCAGGCCCTCTGCGGCCTTCAAAATGAGACATAAAAAAGAACGTTCGTTCTATTTCACCACCCTTGGAGACAATTCATGACTTTGACAACGCGATGCATGGCGGGCCTGGCCGGTTTAATGCTGTCACTGGGCGTCCTCGCCGCCCCGATGGAGGTTTCCGGCGTCAAACTCGACGACCCGGTAGAGGTCCACGGCACCAAGCTGCAGCTCAATGGCGCCGGCATTCGCTACAAGGCGGTGTTCAAGGTCTATGTGGCCGCGATGTACCTGCCAAAAAAGGCCGCCACCCCCGAAGAGGTCTACACCATGGCCGGCCCCAAGCGCATCAGCATCACCCTGCTGCGCGACATTGACTCCAACGAATTGGGCAAGGGCTTTACCACAGCCTTCACAGAGAACACCCCAAAAGGCGAAATGTCCAAGCTGATCCCCGGCCTCATCAGGATGGGCCAGCTCTTTGCCGACCAGAAAAAGCTGGTAGCCGGCGAAGGCTTCACCATCGACTGGATCCCCGGCACCGGCACCGTGATCTCCGTCAAAGGCAAACCACAAGGCGAGCCCTTCAAGGAGCTTGAATTCTTCAACGCCCTCGTGCGCATCTGGCTGGGTCCACAACCGGCTGACTGGAAACTCAGGGACGCGATGCTCGGCAAACCCGCCTGAAGCGGCGCAAGCCACACTCTCTCAACGGGGCGCAAGCCCCGTTGTCATTTCTGAAACCGCAGCTCCGCCAGCGAGTCAATGAAGCCATCGGCGTCCACAGCGCGAACCGGCTCGCCATGGTTATACCCATACGTCACCAGCAACACCGGACAGCCCGCGGCCCGGGCGGCCCGGGCATCGTTGCTGGAGTCGCCGATCATCAGCGTGCGGGCAGGCGAAGTGCCGAGGCATTCGCAGGTTCTCAGCAAGGGCAGCGGATCTGGCTTTTTGCGCTCGAATGAATCCCCGCCAAAAACCTGGGTAAAAAAGCCGTCGAGGCCTTTGAGCTTGAGCAGTTCGCGGGCAAACGCCAGGGGTTTGTTGGTCAGGCAGGCAAGCCGCAGTCCGTCCTGCTGCAACACATGCAAGCCTTCCAGGACACCCGGATAAACCGCAGAGTGCCGGCCATTGATGCGGGTGTAATGCCGTTGGTAAGCGGCGTAGGCCGCATCGTAAAGCGCTATTAAATCGATAGCCGGCAGCGCAATACCCATCTTTGCCTGGACATATTTCAGCGTGGTCTTGACGAGATGCTCCGAGCCTTTTCCAACCATGCGTTCCACTGCTGCAGCATCAAGCGCAAACGCCGGCAGGTGGCCCGGCAGCATTTCGGCCAGCATCAGGTTGAGGGCAGCCACAAAGTCGCCCAGGGTATCGACCATGGTGCCGTCCAGGTCGAGGATGGCAGCGTCAAAACGGTCGTTGTCAAAAATCATTAGGGTTCAATACAAGGCAGTAGCGCTCAAAACAGATAGCGGCCCGAACTGATGATACGGGTGGGTCATTCCTGGCACAGGAATTCTCCCCAAGACCAGTCACCGCCAGTACCTCATCGGGTTGATCTTAAAGGCAGATAGCCTGTTGCCTTCTTCAGCCGTGACTCCGGCCGGTCCTGCCATATGGCGGCGGCAGTGGGCCGCGCACAGGCATGCTGAACGGCATGCCGATGATCCAGGGGACTATCGGCAATAAAAAAGCGGCGCACCACTTTCGCGACGCGCCGCTTCGGCTGCTGAACTCAATTCAGCCTGGATCCCTTGGGCAGCCGGACGGCCAGCCACTCATGGACATCGGCCCGTACATTGCGGCCGCGCAGCAGGAAGTCTTCCCACAGCGACGGAACGTAAGGCAGGTAGACCAGCGGCATTCCAGCCTGCTCGGGGGTCCGGGCGCCTTTTCGGGCATTGCACGAACGGCATGCGCTGACCAGGTTGGTCCAGCTGTAGGCTCCACCCTTGCTGTCGGGAATGATGTGCTCGGCCTCGAGATCTTTCTCGAGGAAAATCTGAGCGCAGTAGGCGCAGGTGCAGCGGTCCCGGCGCAACAGCTTGGGTTTCGATACGGCCGGCGTAACCTCAAACAGGTTGCGCCGCGGCGAGCCGCTCAGGGCGATGATGGGCTGAATGACCATCAGCGATTGCCGGCCATGCGCCACGTTCCACCCGCCGCGGAGCGTGACGAGAGGGCTCTCGCCCTCCTCCCACGCCACAGTGCCAGTGGCATAGTGCAACGCCGCATCTTCAGCCGTGATCCAGGCCTGGGGCGTCCCCTGGATGTCGAGCTGCAGAACGTGATGCATCGTGGCCTCCAAAAAAAGAAGTTGGTAGCTCTTGAGAGGCTCGAACTCCCGACCATCGCCTTGTAAGGGCGCTGCTCTACCTGCTGAGCTAAAGAGCTGAAAAACCGAAGAGCTGAATGACGAGTGGTGCGGGCAGAGAATTTCGAAATCTCGACCTACCGGTTAAAAGCCGGTTGCTCTTCCTCTGAGCTATGCCCGCAGGGTGGGGTGCAAGACCGGACTCGAACCGGTGACCCGCGGGGTCACATCCCGCTGCGCTGCCAACTGCGCCACTTGCACCAGAAAAATGAAAAAGTTGGTAGCCGCAGCTGGCATCGAACCAGCGACCTGTGCCTTATCAAGGCACTGCTCTACCACTGAGCTATGCGGCTATGAAGAAAAAATTGGCTCCACGACCTGGGGTCGAACCAGGGACGACGCGATTAACAGTCGCGCGCTCTACCAGCTGAGCTATCGTGGACTAACGGGGAGGGGGAAACCAGGCGTGCTCAACACTCGCCGCATTCGCGGACGCGCTGATCCAGGTCGCGCTCATCCTGTGCATCCCCGCGCTTCGGCAAGGCGTGACGATGCCGCGCGCTGCCGGCGGCGACGATGCTGCGCAGCAAGGCACGAACAATGCGGTTGCGTGGTGTGGCTGTCCGTTTGGCCATCCTCCTGGAGGCCGCTGTGTTTCTGGCTGTCATGGCAAATCTCCTTGAGGTTGGTTGAATGAGGAATGTGGCGCGCCTGGGCCGATTCGAACGGCCGACAAACTGGGGTAGAAGCCCAGCGCTCTGTCCTGGCTGAGCTACAGGCGCTGAAAGCAATGAGATGGAGGCGGTGGTCAGATTCGAACTGACGCGTGCTGACGCAGGCGGATTTGCAATCCGCTCCCTTCGACCACTGGGGTACACCGCCGGAAATCGCTGGCGGGCGCGAGAAGAATCGAACTTCCAGCCTTCGGCTTTGGAGGCCGCTGCTCTGCCTGGTTGAGCTATACGCCCATGAAAATCTAAAAATGGTGCCCCAGGCCGGCGTCGAACCGGCATGCCCGAAAGCGCTGGCTTCTGAGGCCAGTGTGTCTTCCCATTCCACCACCGGGGCTAAAACTGTTCTGGTGCTCAAGGGGAGATTCGAACTCCCAAAACTCCGAAAAGACCTGGTTTTGAAGCAGGTGCGTCTTCCAATTCCGCCACTTGAGCATTTCTTTTGGCGTCCCGGTCCGGGTTCGTGCCGGCGCATGGGTTGTCGACTCATCGCTCCATCGACCGAAGTGCCACGACATTCACGACATAACTGTGGCGGCCTGTACGGGAATCGAACCCGTGACCACATCCTCGACAGGGAAGTGCTCTACCAGCTGAGCTAACAGACCAAAAATGAAAAAGACAAGAATGAAGATGGTCCGTGTAGCAGGTCTCGAACCTGCGACCTCATGCTCCCAAAGCACGCGCGCTTCCAACTGCGCCACACACGGATTGAATCGAACTGAATGAAAACTGAATGGCCTCGCGTGAAAGATTTGAACTTCCGACCCTCTGCTTCGTAGGCAGATGCTCTGATTCCGGACTGAGCTAACGCGAGAAAAAATCTACCTGGGTTATTTCTGGTGCACGCAGGCAGACTCGAACTGCCGGCCTCGACCTTCGGAGGGTCGCGCCCTGAATCCAGCTGAGCTATACGCGCAAAGCCTGGTGATGCGGATGGTGGTTGCAGTTGGGACCGAGCCAACGACCGGCGGGTTATGAGCCCGCTGCTCTACCACTGAGCTATGCAACCCGAAAAAAATGGCAGGCCGTGATGGATTCGAACCACCGAAATGTCGGGATCAAAACCCGATGCCTTGGACCAGCTTGGCGAACGGCCCATCAAACAGATGGCGAGAACAAATGACGGAAAGAGATGACTAAAAGAGATGGCGGAAGATAAGGGGTTCGATGCCATGCGCCCATTTTCACGAGCTCTCGCTTAGCAAGCGAGTGCCTTGAACCTCTCGGCCAATCTTCCAAAAAATCTCCGGTTACGAGTTCCGGTGCCACCCTATCTTTGAGGCCGGTTTCCGCACTACGCTCTTGCGAGCACTGCGCTTCTTTACTGAACAACTGCCAGCCAACTACCTGGCTGCCAGCGCTGGAATTGGCGTCACGTAGGGGATTCGAACCCCTGTCTACAAGAATGAAAGCCTTGTGTCCTGAGCCAGCTAGACGAACGTGACAAATACCCTGGCGCCCACGGTCGCGATTTGAACGGACGACCTGCCGCTTACAAGGCGGCTGCTCTACCGACTGAGCTACGCGGGCTAAAAACTGAATCCATTTCGGCTGTACCTGCATGTGGGCGGCCGGCATAAAGCCGAACCGGGATCTCCCACTGCACTGCACTTCCGGGGCCATGAACCCCGGCTGCCAGCACACACGCCACCAGACCGTCTCCTCGGTCTCGCGCAGGTGACGTGAAACAGGCACACCCGAAATGGAGCGGACAGACGGCTTCGAACCGACGACATTGAGCTTGGAAGGCTCACGCTCTACCCACTGAGCTATGTCCGCAATTTTTGCGAGACTCGCTGCCATCCAGTGTTTGGCTGCTGTCCCGCTGCAAATTTTTAAAGACTCCCGCGCTTGAAGCGCATCGACGGCACGATCACCGTCAGGGAAAAACAAAAAGGCCCGGTTCCTTGCGGATACCGGGCCTCTGGGTGTCAGAGATTTAGAAGGTACGCCTAGGCGTCTCCTCCTCCCGGTTGTATGGAATCCTCGTGGTTCTGCTTGGGCATGGCTGTCCGCAAAATGGACAGCGCAAAAGAACTCTGCCCACGGCACTCGCGTAGATGAACGTCAATGCGACGCACGGCAACACCGCCCCAGACGGGGGTGTTGTTTCTTGCGGTGGCGGCTATCGGTTTCATGATGAGTGCGTGAAAAAAGTTGATGTCAAAGTAGCGATGAAAGGTAATGTAAAATCTTTTTACACCATCGTCAACGGGTCGATGCAAAATAAATTCGATTGTTGCAATCACGTCACATGGACTCAGAGAACGTCAATAGAAACCGGCGCAACAACCTGCTGATCATCATCCGGGAGTTCAGCGAGAAGGAGTTGGCCGCCGGCGAATCACCTGTCGGCATGTTGGGCCGCATCGCCAGACAACTTGGCCTCAGCGCCGGTGGGCTGAGCCAGTTCAAGGGCGATGCCAAGGGCACCGCGCGGAACATCGGCGATGCAGCAGCCGCGCAGATCGAGAGCAAGTCCGGAAAGCCAAAAGGCTGGATGGATATGGATCACGGCGGAGACGCAATCAATCCTGCAGAAAACGCTTTTATCGAACTCGCCCGCATTGCCTGGCGGACGACGGATGCCAAGGGCCGGCGCCTGCTGATGCAGCTTGCGAAGCGGGGCTTTGGTGGACAAACTGGAGATGATCTATCCCACATGGCCAAGCCCGGTGATAAATGACAAATTTCTGCTGGACCAGATACTGAGGGGTAGGACTGTAACAACGCCGGCGGAACCTCATCTCCGCAAAATCTGCATTACCCGCTCAAAGCCTCGATTTGCAGATACTTATTTCTTCATTCCAGATCGCGGTCAAAACGGAACAGCGCCGGAGCCATCAAAGAACGCCCCCGCGTTTCCCGTTGGAACGGCTTTTGATGGCGCGCTTGATGCACTTCAGCAAGCGCTGCTCATCCAGCGGCTTTTCAAGCCACTCCGAGACGCCGAGCGACTGGTTTTCGGCATGCTGCCGGGCCTCTGCAGCGATGACCGACAAGACAAGCACCGGTAGCGTGGCGGTGCGCTTGTTGGCGCGCAGCTCACGAACAACGGTGAGGCCGTTTTCGTAAGGCAGCTTGATATCCACCGTCATGGCGGCATACGTCTCCATCTTGAGATAGTCACGTGCCTGGTCTGCGGTATGCGCCATGTCCGCGTCGTACCCGCCCTTATCCATGATCATGCCGATAAGCTTGGCGACATCCGGGTCGTCCTCGCACACCAGCACGCGGGGACGTGCATACAGCCCCACCGGTGCGGTGACAGGGGGGGCTTCGCGCCATTCGGGCAAATCAAAGTAAAACGTCGTTCCCACATTGCTCTCGGTCGTGAAACCGATGTTGCCCTCCATGCGCTCAAGAATGACTTTGGAAATGCTCAGGCCAAGCCCGGTCCCGCCTTTCTGGCGGGTGTCGGAGGAGTCGGCCTGCGAGAACTTCTGGAAGATGCGCGGCCGGAATTCGTCCGGAATCCCGGGGCCCTTGTCGGAAATTTCAACCCGGGCCCGACGGCCACGCTTGCGCACAGTTACGTCGACCGTCCCCTCCGGAGGAGAAAACTTGATGGCATTGGACAACAGGTTGGTCACCACCTGGATCAACCGGTCGCTGTCAACGCAGACCTGCAGGGAATTTTCGGCTTTATGCAGGACCAGCTTGACGCCGTGCTGGGCGGCAAAGCCCTCGTTGTCTGCCAGGGCCCGCTCCAGCAATGGCTCAAGCTCCTGCGCCTGCAGCTCGAAACGCATCTTCCCTGATTCGATTTTCTCGCTGTCGAGAATGTCGTTGATCAGCCGGATCAGTCGCTCGCAATTGCTTTGGGCAATGCCTACGAGGTTTTTGGCTTTTTCCGGAATTTCCCCGGCCACACCACCCCATACCAGTCCCAATGACCCGCGTATGGACGTCAGCGGCGTGCGCAGCTCATGGCTGACAGTTGAAACAAATTCGGTTTTCATGCGGTCGATACGCTTGAGCTCGGTGACGTCCGTCCCCAGCGATGAAAACCCGATGACCATGTCCTGCTCGTCGCCTTCACCATATCTGGGGAAGTAGTTCATTACGTACTCGCGGCGGTCGCCGCCGGCTGTCACATATTCGAACTCATGACGCACCGAGTAGCCGGAAAGTGCTTCGCGTACATGTACCCTGACCTGGTCATACAGCTCAGCGCCCAGCACTTCCTGCATCGGCCGGTTCTCGATTTGTTCGGCTTTCAAGCCAAACGCTTCTTCGTAGGCGCGGTTGTGGAACTGAAAGCGTTGCTCCCCGTCGATATAGGCAATCAGGGCCGGGACAGTATCGGTCAGCTGGCGTAATTGCTCTTCGCTGTTGCGAAGGGCCTCGGTGATGCGCACACTCTCGGAGATGTCGTGAATGATGGCCGTGAAAAGCCGCTTTCCGCTCACATTGACATCGCCAAAGGACACGTTGACGGGGAATTCGGTCCCGTCATGGCGCTGGCCCAGGATCTTGACGTCCCACTCCCGGAAGCCGCGCTGGCGGCCGCCCAGCCCGGAGAAAAAGGCACTGAACCCCATGCGGTACCGCGTTGGCAGCAGTATGGTGACCTCCTGGCCAACCAGGTCTTCGAGCCGGTAACCAAAAAGATGACGTGCTGCGCTGTTCGCGTGGACGATCAGGCCTTCCCCCGTTGCCGTGACCAGCCCTTCGGCCATGCTCTCGGTCACGGCCCGGCTCATGGCTTCGCTGTCCAAAAGCTGCGCCTCAGCACGGCGGCGCTTTTCCTGCGTCCGGAGAATCCTCTGGATCGCCCAGCCAAATATGCTGAGCGACAGCAGCCCGCCCATCAGAATCAGCTGCTTGACGGTTTGAGCAGTCTGGCGGGTTTCGGCCTTGGTGTGTTCAAGGGCTGACTCTTCACCCCCCTTGATGCTGCCAACCAGGATTTCGATTTCATCGTGGAGCTGGCGGTTCAGGGGGCCACCCACGATGGCTATAGCGGCTTCCAGACCGGATTGCTGGCGTGCCGTGACGGTCTGTTCCATCAAGCCGACCGTTCGCGTGATCGCATCTTTCAGTGCGAGCCAATCTGCAGCGGAGGTGACAACATCCTGGCTAGGCCGCATGCTTTGGAGCGCCTGCTGGATCTGTGCAAGGGACTGCCGGTAGTCAGCCAGGTCGCTGGAGGCATTGGTCAGCAAATAACGCCGCTGCAGGGATTCCGTCGCCTTGAATCCAGAAACCACGCGCTGGAGAACGAGCGCCTTTTCCCGCGTTTCACTTTCGCTCTGCGCATCGCTGATCAGCGAATTGATGGTGACATAGGATGCCGCAATACTCAGGGCGATCAGGACCATTCCGGCACACAGGGCCACGTTGGTGCTTGAGCGAAAGGGCATTTTCATGGCGCTTGGAGCTTCTTCAGGCCTGTTCGCCGCAAAGGCGCACTATTGGGTGCCCAGCACCGTACGGACGGCCTGAATCAGTGATTCCGTCTCTACAGGCTTGGTGACATACCCGTCGGCTCCGCCCGCCAGGCCCTTCAGCACAGACTCCCGCGTTGCCTTGGCGGTCAGCATGATGACCGGAACATCCTTGAGCACGGGATGGGAGCGAATCCGCAGCAGGATGTCGAAGCCGTCCGCATCAGGAAGCATCACGTCCAGAAGCACCAGATCGGGAATCGGCTGCTTGCGAAACTCCGCCACGATCTCGGCACGGGAACCGGCAGTCCGGACATCAAAGCCTTCGAACGTCAGGTAGCTTTTAAGGAATTTGGCGAGGTGCTCCTCGTCGTCCACGATAACGACTGACAGGCGCTCGCCAGCTGCATGGGAACGGGGTGCTCCGCGTTTGCGCGCAATACGCACGTAGTAATTGGACTTCTTGAGCGTGGCAGCACAGGAGTCGGCTTCTGCGTCCGCCGCTGTCAGTGCCAACGGGCTGAGGTGGAGTTGAAGCGAGGCCGCGAACGGATCGGGCTGAACCATTTCCACGAGCCCCTTGGCATAGAGCAGATCGAGCGTGCCGTCTACTGTGGTACTGCCTGCTTCACCCATGCTCTGCCGAATCTGCGCAACCGTCAGGATGCCATCAAGGCGCACCAGTAATTCAATCTCAGGCTGCGAAATCGAAGTGGCGGCACTGCGCAGTTCCTGTTGACCTTTGGGTGTAACCGCATAAATGTTGTTTGGATGCACTGTGGTTGTCCTTTCGCGGGTAACGGATAACAGTCGTGGCATGAGCCTGAATGCATTCTGATTCTAGTGGCTTGCGATGTAAGGAAACGATACACCTGCAGGTCCGGTCCCTCATGGATCGCCTCGCTAAGAGCCTGCGGCGGCCGGATCCGTCGGTGGTAACCCTGACTGCAGCGCAGCAATCAGCTCGCCCAGAGATGACTCCAGTTTCCCGAGTAAATCGTCCAGGCTCTGGCGCGGCAGGCCCTCATTGATGGCCTGCTCAAGCGCGGCCGCATCCGCCGGCACGCGAATGGCGCCGATCTGGGCCGAAACGCCCCGCAGGGAATGACTGAGCAGTTCGGCATTCTTCAGGTCGCCCGCATCCAGCGCTTCGCGAATATGCCGGGGAGTATCCCGGCGGCCGTCGAGGTAGCGGCGCAGCATCGACAGGTAAAACCCCTTCATGCCCATCGCGCGGGTCAGGCCGACGCTGAGATCCAGGCCGGCAATGCTCTCAGGCAACGTGGCGTCTGCGGCATCGGCCATGGGAATTCCCGTGCCCGGCGTTTTGACGGTATCCCGCGGCGGCGGCTGCAACGTTGGCGGGGTCGCTGTCGCAACAGCCTGCGGCAAGCGCGCCGGTTTCAGCACCGCATAAACCGGAATGGGCTCCGCAAATCCCTTGGCCGTGACAGCAGGCCGCGCTTCGGCCTGGATTTCCGCCTGGACCAGTGCATGGGTTTCGCGGGAGATCAGCATCTGGCCGGGCTCTGCGGCCTGCTCAAGCCGCGCGGCAAGGTTCACCTCCCGGCCAATAATGGTGTAGTCCATGCGCAGCTTGCTGCCGAAATTTCCGACATCGCAAAACCCGGAATGAATGCCGATGCGTATTTCAAACGCCTTGTCGATGCCCATCGCCTTCCACCGCACCTGAAGCTCGTCAAGCCGCACCAGCATGGCCACCGCCATCCGGACGCACTGCACGGCATCCTGCTGCCGGCCAAGGGTGTGCGGGTCCCCGAAAAAAATCACGATGGCATCGCCGATGAATTTGTCCAGCGTGGCGCCATAGTCGGCCGCGATTTGCGACATCTCTTCGAAATAGCTGTTCAGCAGGAACGTGACTTCTTCGGGCTGCCATTTACCGGTCGATTCGGTGAAGTTCTTGATGTCCGAAAAAAACACCGTGAGCCATTTGCGCTGCGTCTCGATTTCAGCCTGGCGCGACCCGTCAAAGAGGGACTGGTAGACCTGCGGTGCCAGGTAACGCGACAGTTGTTCTGACAGGGTCTTCAGGCGCTTGGCATTGGCGCTGCGTTCAAGATGCATCCTGACGCGCGCCAACAGGATGGGCGGGCTGACGGGCTTGGTGATGTAGTCGGTGGCCCCCAGGTCCAGCCCATATTGCTCCTCCTCCACACTGGCAAGCGCCGTCAGGAAGATCACCGGGATATCAGCCGTGCGCGGATCGCCTGCCAGTTGCCGCATCACCTCGTAGCCGTCCATGCCGGGCATCATCACATCCAGCAGGATGATCTCGGGGCGCACACCTGAAGTTGCCGCCTGCAGCCCGGCCTCACCTGACGCTGCGGCAATCACTTCGTACTTGTCCTGCAGCAGCGTCGCGAGGAAATAGCGTATGTCCTCGGTATCGTCCACCACCAGGATGCGCGCCCTCCGCGCGGAGGGCGTCTCGTTAACCGGCGGCTTCACAGGTTCAGTCATGATGCGGATCTTCCATGAATGCCGGGCCAGTTGCGGCCCTACCGGTTTTCGGGCAGAGAGATATGGGAGACAGGGGTCTGCATCGTTGCAGTCTGCCTTATTTCACCAGCTCCACCCGCATGGCGTCAATCACCGCCCTGTAGTCGGGTTTCCCGAAAATCGCACTGCCCGCGACAAAGGTATCGGCACCGGCCGATGCCACGCGCGCGATATTGTCGGTCTTGATGCCCCCATCGACTTCCAGGCGAATGTCTTTTCCCGAAGCGTCAATGCGTTTTCTCGCATCTTCTATTTTGCGCAGCGCGGAGTCAATAAAGCTTTGTCCGCCAAAGCCCGGATTGACGCTCATGATCAGGATGAGATCAATATCCTCAATCACCCAGTCCAGCACATCCAGCGGAGAAGCCGGGTTGAACACCAGCCCCGCTTTGCAGCCTTTTGCCTTGATGGCCTGCACGCTGCGGTGCACATGGCCCGACGCTTCGGGGTGAAAACTGATGAAGTCGGCACCTGCATCGGCAAAGGCTGCAGCCAGTGCATCGACGGGCTGCACCATCAGGTGGACATCCACCGGCACGGCAGTGCCATCGGCTTTTTTTGCATGAGGCTTGAGCGCCTGGCAAATCATCGGCCCAAAGGTCAGGTTGGGCACATAGTGATTGTCCATGACGTCGAAGTGGATCCAGTCGGCTCCTGCAGCAATCACGGCTTTGATCTCGTCACCCAGCCGGGCAAAGTCGGCGGACAAAATGGAGGGGGCGATCCGGTAAGTGGGCGGCGTGTTTTTAGGCATGGCCGGATTGTCGCAGCAAGCCGCCGCCGCGTCATGCCCGCACGCATGGCAGCCTCCCGGGCGGGCGGTTAACATGGACGCCAACCGTTTACCTGCCATGCCCAAATACCAGTTCTCCTGCGAAGTTGTTCCGCAATACCAGCCTGACCAGTCGGCCCCGGAAGACCACATCTACGGGTTTTCCTACACCGTCACGGTAACCAACACCGGCGACGTGACCGCCCAGCTGATTTCCCGCCACTGGATCATCAGCGACGCCAACGGCCACAACGAGGAGGTCAAAGGGCTTGGCGTTGTGGGTCACCAGCCGCTGCTCAAGCCGGGCGAGTCCTTCCAGTACACCAGCGGATCGCGCCTGCGCACGCCCACCGGCACCATGCACGGTAGCTATTTTTGTGTGGCCGAAGATGGCGAACGTTTTGACGTACCCATTGCCATGTTCGTTCTGGAAGCACACAACGGCAGCGCCCCGCACGGCCGGGTGCTGCACTGAACGGATGGGTTTGACCGGCTGATGAAGGATCTTGCCTCCCTCCTGAAGGCGCTCGACCCCGACGCCGACCTGGCCCAGCGCCATGTCTGGCTGATCAAGCTTTTCGAGTGGATTCGCGGCGACCAGACTTCCGTGCCTGCGGCCGTGTCACGGGTACAGGCGTTGATGGACGCCGTGGAGATGCAGCCCGAAGTGCGCACACGGCTGCAGGCCTGGTGGCAAACGCTGATGCAGACCGTTGACATCACCACCTTGCTGGCCGACTTCGGCTTTGCTCCGCGCACGGCGTTTGTCAGCGAGCTGGCCGAACGCCTGCGTCGCAAGCTGCTGCCCGGAACGCCCGAAACCACCGATGCTTCGGAGCTTTTCCCACTGGTCGCCCCCACACGTTTCGATGCCCAGTGGATGGGCGCACTGGAAGACGCCCAGATCAGCCGCCTCACGCAGCTGTTGTCGGCCAGCCCAAAGCTGGATGCACTGCACTGGCAATACAGCCTGATGGACGCCTTGACGTATTGCACCGCGCAGATTCGCGCCACCGGTTTTGCGCCGGAGCTGCGTCTGCGCATGAACCGCGCCACGCCACATGCCCGGGCCTTCCATGCCTTGCCCGCTGATATTGACGAGCTGCGCAACGCGTTCTTCAAGCCTGACCGGAACGAAGCCCAGCTGCAATCCGCCATCGCACAGTACCGTGAGCGACTGGACGCCTGCCGCCAGGCCGTCAACAGCATTTATGTGCACCTTGAAGACCACGGTATCTCCGTCGGCATGGTGTTTCGCCTGCGCCAGTTGCGCGAACGCATCCTGCGCGTGCGCGAACTGCTGGACGCCCTGCTTTCGCCCAAACCCGGCATGGCTGCGCTGAAACTGCTGACGCGCCGCGTCATCACGGCGCAGGAGAGCAAAAGCATAGGCGCGCTGATCAGCGCCAACTCCACGCTGCTGTCGGCCAAGATGGCTGAGCGCAGCGCGGAGACCGGGGAAACCTACATCACCCGTACCCGCGAGGAATACCGCGAAATGCTGGGCAAGGCCATGGGCGGTGGAGCGATCACCGCTTTCACCACGCTCCTGAAATTCATGGTCGTCGCCGTTGGTCTTTCTGCCTTCTGGGGGGGCTTCTGGTCCAGCGTCGTCTATGCCGGCAGCTTTGTTGTCATCCAGCTGCTGCATTTCACATTGGCCACCAAGCAGCCAGCCATGACCGCACCGGCGATGGCGGCCAAGCTCAAGGACATCGGTTCGGTCGATACGACCGGCCCCATTGAAGCGTTTGTCGACGAGGTGACGCACCTGGTGCGTTCGCAAGTTGCGGCGGTGTGCGGCAATGTATTCATGGTCGTGCCGGCCGTGCTGCTTGTCAACACGCTG
This sequence comes from Polaromonas sp. P1_F4, assembly GCF_056405675.1. Classification (NCBI taxonomy): domain Bacteria; kingdom Pseudomonadati; phylum Pseudomonadota; class Betaproteobacteria; order Burkholderiales; family Comamonadaceae; genus Polaromonas; species Polaromonas sp. P1_F4. The sequence goes on from NZ_JBFUBP010000007.1 coordinate 29,195, forward strand.
ATCCAGGTCGTTCTGGGCCGGCCCATGATCAGCATCGCCGACGCGCACCACGTGCTGGAAACCCTCACCGTGATGGGCCCCGCTCTGCTATGGGCCGGGTTCACCGGCGGCATCCTGTTCGCAGCCAGCATGATCGGGGGCTGGACCGAGAACTGGTTTGTACTGCATCATCTTGACTCGGCGATGCGCCACAACCCGCGCATCACTTCCGTGCTGGGCGGCGAGCGCGCTGCGCGATGGTCCGGCTTCATGCGCGACAACATTTCGGGTTTCGCGTCCAACATCGCACTGGGTTTCATGCTCGGCCTCATACCGGCCTTCACCGGTTTTTTCGGGCTTGAACTCCAGGCCCGCCACGTCACCCTGTCAACCGGACAACTGGCGGCGGCCGGCGCCTCTCTCGGGCTCGAAGCATTCCGGCACTGGCAAATCTGGTCCTGCATTCTTGCCATTCCCCTGATAGGCGCGCTCAACCTCGGCGTGAGTTTTTACCTGGCGTTTCGCCTGGCCCTGCAGGCGCACAACGTGAGCAACCTGGACCGGGCCCGCATACGCATCGCCATCTGGGCACGCCTGCGCAGCCATCCGCGCAGCTTCTTTATGCCCTAAAAGCTGGCTCCCCCTGTCCAGGCTCACTGCGTGTAGCCTGTTCTCCCCTCAAGGGGACGGCGCCTGCAGGCCGGCAAAGCCGGACCTGCGGCCCCTACTGACTTGGAACTGGGCGCACTGCTGAAGCCGGGGCTCTTCAACCAAGCAGGGGCCGCGGAACCGGCTTTGCCGGGCCGCAGGCGCAGCGGCCCCCTCGGGGGGCAGGGAGCGACACGCAGTGCGCGACCGTGGGGGCCACATTCAGGTCTTGTCCTACAGCCCCCGCCGCGAGGCGCCTGTAAATTAATGCAACGTTTCTTTTCAGGAACACCACCGGGCTTCATGCCGCCAAGGCTGGCCACTCAACGCGCAACATGCTGCAGACACAGGGCATGCTTGTAGAAGAAGTCCTGACGACAGTGGAGACCACCCCGTATGAACGAAATCCTGGCCATATGGGCTGAATGGATCAAGCCGTCGGCAGGTTTGCCGACCGTGCAATGGTCCATCCTGCTGGCGGTAGCCGCCGCCGCCGGCCACCTCGCCAACCGCTACACCGGCCTGCCCAAGGTCATCGGCTATTCACTCGTCGGCGGCCTGGCCGGCCTGGCCGGTTTTACCGGCGCCGTGTGGCCATTGCAGGGCACCGGGCTTTTCCTGCTGGAGCTCGGCGTTGCCGTGGTGCTGTTTGAAGCGGGCGGGCGCATTCCGCTGCGCTGGTTTCGCCACAACCCCATGGTGCTGGTGCAAAGCCTGGCTGAATCTGCCCTCACCTATGTTTTTGTCCACTGGGCCCTGAGCAAGCTGGGCGTACGCGAGATCGTTGCGGAGTCGCTCGCGCTGCTGGCCATGGCCGCATCACCGGCCGTTCTCTCGCGTGTGGCGATCGACACAGGTGCCGCCGGACCGGTGACGGAACGCGCCCTGGTGCTGTCAACGCTGGGCACCCTGTATGCCCTCACGCTGTGCAGCGCCCGCGCCGGCCTGATGCCGCGGGGCGAAGCCGCACTGTCAAGCCCGCTCTATGCGGTGCTGGTGGTGCTGGGCCTGTCTGTCGTGGTCGGCGCTGTGCTCGCCCTCACATTGCGCATCGCGTTGCGGGTGATGAGCCCCACCAGCGAAAACACCGCCATCCTGCTGCTGGCACTGATCGCCACTGGCGCGGCGCTTGCAGCCCACTTCGGCGGCTCGGCGCCGCTGGCGGCCCTGCTGGGCGGCATGCTGCTCAAGCAACTGAACCCGCGCCCCTGGTCATGGCCGCGGCAGATGGGAACGGCCTCGTCGATGCTGACCATGTTGATGTTTGTGCTGGTCTCCGTGGTCGCCGCGCAAGCAGACTGGAGCGGGCCTGTTGCCGGGCTCGTCATCGGTATGGTCGTGGCCCGCATGATTGCCAAGATTGCCGGTGTCGCCATCGGCAACGTGGGCAGCGGCGCCAGCTGGAAGCAGGCCCTCTGGGTCGGCTGCGCGATGTCGCCGATGTCATCGGTAGCGCTACTGCTGGTCTCACAGTTTGCGGCAGCCTCGGGCGCCACAGGGCGCCAGATTGCCAGCGTGGCCCTGCCTGCAATCTTGCTGATGGAAGTGCTGGGTGCCGTGCTCGCCACCGTGGCCATCTACCGCTCGGGCGAAAGCTCCAAACCCTGGGCACCGCTCACACGCAGCCCTTCAACAGGACCTGTTCATGAGTCTTGAGCCTTTCCAGAAATCCGCGGCCCTCTCGCTGGGTGTCGAGCTTGAACTGCAGCTCGTCAATACCCACGACTACGACCTCGCGCCGTATGCCGAAGACATGCTGCGCCTGATGGCCAAAATTCCGCTGCCCGGCGCCGTGGTGCCGGAGATGACGTCCAGCATGATCGAAATCTCGACCGGCGTGTGCCATAACGCCTCGGAGGTACTGGGCCAGCTTTCGCAGATTCGCGACGCGCTCGTCAAGAGCGCCGACAAGCTCAACATTGCGGTGGTCGGCGGCGGCACGCATCCGTTCCAGCAATGGCACGAGCGCCGCATTTACGACAAACCGCGCTTTCGCGAACTGTCGGAGCTGTACGGCTACCTTTCCAAGCAGTTCACGATCTTCGGCCAGCACGTGCACGTGGGCTGCCCCGACGCCGACAGTGCCTTGCTGACGCTGCACCGCATGTCGCGTTACATCCCGCACTTCATCGCCCTGTCGGCGTCTTCACCCTATGTGCAGGGACAAGACACGGCGTTTGATTCGGCACGGCTCAACTCCGTGTTTGCCTTTCCGCTGTCCGGCCGTGCGCCGTTTGCCCTGACATGGGACGACTTCACCGTCTACTTCGACAAGATGACGCGCACAGGCGTGGTCAAGAGCATGAAGGACTTTTACTGGGACATCCGCCCCAAGCCGGAGTTCGGCACCATCGAGATCCGCGTGTTCGACACGCCACTCACGGTGGAGCGTGCCACCGCCCTGGCCGGTTTTGTGCAGTCGCTGGCCTCCTGGTTCATGCACGAACAACCCTTCATGCCGACCGAAGACGACTACCTGGTCTACACCTATAACCGCTTCCAGGCCTGCCGCTTCGGGCTGGACGCGGTCTATGTCGACCCGGCCACCGGCGGCCACATGCCGCTGCGCGAGCACATCCTGCTGACCATGGCGCAGATTGAACGCCATGCCACCGGCATGGGCGCCGGTGCATCGCTGCACCTGCTGCGCAACAGCGTGGAACGTGCCGACAACGACGCCCGCTGGCTGCGTGAGAAGCAGGGCGAGGAGCACCTACTGGCCGAAGTCATACGCCAGGCGGCCGACCGTTTCCGCGGTGGCGTCACGCACCAGCAGCATCCCTGATCCGGCTTTTCCGGATGCCCTCGGCTCCTGGAACCTGTTCACGGGCCTGTATGCTCGCTGTATGGGTGAATTTGACCTGATCGCACGCTATTTCACGCGCCCCGCCAGCCGGGCCGTCCTGGGTGTCGGTGACGACTGCGCATTGCTGCAGCCCGCGCCCGGCACACAGCTGGCCATCTCCAGCGACATGCTGGTCGAGGGGCGGCATTTCTTTGCGGAGGTGGATCCTTTTACGCTGGGCCACAAGGCCTTGGCCGTCAATCTCAGCGACCTGGCCGCCAGCGGCGCCCAGCCCCTGGCATTCACACTGGCCCTGGCCTTGCCCCGTATCGACGAGGCCTGGCTGGCCGCGTTTTCGCAGGGCTTGCTGGCGCTGGCCGACGCGCACGGCTGTGAACTGGTGGGCGGCGACACCACCCAGGGTCCGCTCAACATCTGCATCACGGTGTTTGGCGAAGTGCCTGTGGTCGGCGGCAAGAGCCAGGCGTTGCTGCGCTCCGGCGCAAAGCCCGGCGACGACATCTATGTCAGCGGCACGCTGGGTGACGCCCGGCTCGCACTGGAGGCGCTGCGCGGCGCCCTGGCCCTGCCTCCAGGCGTCCTTGCACAGACCCGGCAGAGGCTCGAACAACCCACGCCGCGCGTCGCCCTCGGCCTGGCCCTGCGGAGTATTGCTTCTGCCGCCATCGACGTGAGCGACGGCCTGCTGGGTGACCTGCAACACATCCTCAAGGCATCCGGCGCCGGCGCCGGCGCTACCATCGACACCTCGCTTACTATTAATTTGATAGCTGCCCGCGCCCGTCCTGATTGGACCGAAGGCACAATTCCCCATGAAAAGCAGCTGGAATGCGTACTGGCCGGCGGGGATGACTATGAGCTCGCCTTCACCGCGCCGCCCTCCGCGCGTGAGGCCGTACGGGCAGCTTCACGGCTTGCCGCAACGCCCGTCACCCGCATCGGGAAAATCGACTCCCAGCCGGGCCTTCGCCTGATCGACGCACAGGGAAAAGCTGTTTCGCAGCAGTTTTCCTCGTTTGATCACTTTGCCCGGAAGTAAGAAGCGTCGGAAGAAAGCGTCTGCGCCTTTACTTCGCGTCCACCAGGGTGCGAATGTCCAGCAAGGTCAGCTCATTGGCATCCGGCTTGCCGATTTCACGGCCTGACGAATACGGGAAATTGTTGTCGTTGACCAGCACGATGTGCGTGGCGTCAACAATCGCCAGCCCTTCAGGGCCCAGGTGCGGCAATGAAAACACCGCTTCATTGGGCTCCAGCCTGGCCAGCCGCTGCGGATTGGCGATGCGGGTCAGGTCGACATAGGCCACCTTGCGCACAAAGCCGTCCGCATCGCTTGCCGCCAGGTCGATCTTGTAGACACGCTTGAAACGCGCGGGCCGGGTGAAGCAGTCGGTGCGCGCTTCGCCTGGGCACGCCGGCGACTGGCCTTCGGTGCTGTCGTCGCGTTCAATCACCAGACCGGTCGTGGCGTCCAGCAACTGGAAGTCGGCGGCGACGTTGCCCACTTCTTCCAGCAGGTACTTCCACTGCTTGCCGGTGAAACTGCGCGAGGCTGCATCCACCTCATTGATGCGTACATAGGTTTTGTCGCCTGCCTTTTCCACGCTTTTGGCGGCGGTATCGAACAGCGGGCCTTCAAACATCGGGTACAGCTTGCTGCCGTCGGGCGATCGGGCCATGGCTTCAAACCCGTTGGAACGGCGCACCTCAAACAGGGCCTCGCCCGGCAGGTTGGGCAAACGGCCCTGCATGTAGTGATCGGGCGATGCCAGCAGCTTGCCGTTGATGACCGTCTCGGTCACGCCCAGCACGCGGCCCTGAAAGTCCGTGCGCAAGAGGTAGGGACCATACTCGTCGCCGATCCACCATTCGTTGCCCACCACCTGGATGGACTCGGGATCGAAATCGATGCCGGTGAGATAACGGCGCTGGCTGTTTTCGTTCTGGATGTGAAAAGGCACACGCTTGTCGGGATCGCTCAGGAAGACGGTGCTGCGCCGCCGGACCTGGCCTTTGGCCCAGTCCACCGACAACCGGTGCACCATCAGCAGCGCGTCCTGCGAATTGACCTTGTTGCCAAAACCGTTGTCGGTCAGCGCCAGGAAGTCACCTTTGCCCAGGGACACAATACCCGAAAACCCCTGCACCGACTGCCCCTTCATGGGCAGGGTGCCGCCGGAAGCACGCGGGTATTTGGGGTCGCCCACAAAAGTGTTGGCGCTTTCGCTGCCCAGCCGCTCATTGCGCTGACGTTTTGCATTGGCAAATTTCCCCGCCGTGGCGAAAAAAGGACCTGCATCGCGAGGCGCTGCCACGGCCGTGGTGGCACTCAGGGCTGCATGGCCGGCAAGAACCGCCTCCACCGCCGGGGCCGCCTGTGTCTGCGCGCGCCCGGCACCTGAAGCCAGGCACAACGCGCAAGCCGCCGCCAGGGTCAATCCATTCATCTTTGTCAAAACCGACATGCTCATCCTCCGTATTGAAGCGGTGGACTTTGACGCCTTTCTGTGAAGCGGCTGTGACAGGCGGGTGCACCCGCGTGTTCAGGTCTCCGTCTGTTTGCGCAGCCGGGCATGGCGCGCCAGACTCTGTACAAACCGGGTTGCGGCCCGCAGGGCGGCCGGGCCGGCCCCGTTGCCGAAATTCTCCACGGCCTCGCGGCGCAATTGCCTGGCACGCTGCCCGGCCAGACCGATCAGGCGATTGTGCTCGTCAAGCGAAAGGGTGCGGTTCATGATGTTTTCCTTTTCTGCCCCCGGGGTTCGCGGGGGATGAAAGCACTGTAGGAAAAGCACGGCCCGCCGGAAACGGCATGGTCCGCAAATGGGTCTTGCGCTGGCTGCAAAGCCGCTCGCAGGCCCTGTACTGGTTACCATTGGCCCATGCGCAACCTTGGCTTCGACGACATGCTCCTCTTTGCCCGCGTGGCCGAGCTGGGCACCCTCTCGGCTGTTGCCCGCGAACGCGACGTGCCGGTCAGCCAGGTTTCGCGCAGCCTGAGCCGCATCGAAAAGACCTGCGGTACACGCCTTATCCATCGCTCCACGCACGGCTTGGCGCCCACCGCCGAGGGCGAAACCTTTCTGCAGTACTGCCGCCGCATCGTGGGAACGCTCGACGAACTGGAAGGCGAATTTGCCAGCCAGTCGCGGCAAGCCACCGGCTGGGTGCGTGTGGCGGCCAGCACGGTGGTCGCCCAGTACCTGCTGGCGCCCAGTTTTGACAGCCTGCACCGGCGCCATCCGCAGCTGTGCGTGGACCTCCAGGTGGAAGACCGCCTGGTGGACATGGCGCGGGACGGCATCGACATCGCGATTCGCACAGGCACCCCGGTAACCGACACAGTCGTTGCGCGGCAAATCGGTGCGCTGGGCCGGCGGCTGTATGCTGCGCCGGGCTACCTTCAGGCCTACGGAACACCCCGGCACCCCGACGAACTGCACAGCCACCGGCTGATCACCAACAGCGGCGTGCCCATGCTCAATCACTGGCCTTTCGTGATTGACGGGAAACCCAGCGTGATCGTGCCCAAGGCATCCTGGCGCTCCGACAATACCGGCATGACCGCCACGCTGACGCTGCAGGGCCTGGGCATTTCACGCTGCGCCACGCTGGTCGCCGAACCGCTGGTGCGCCAGGGTTTGCTTGTTCCCGTGCTTGCGGACTTTGTCGACGACCAGCCCAGCCCGATTTACGCCGTGACACTTACCAACCGCCACCGCCTGCCCAAAATCAAGGCCTGTATCGACCATTGGGCCGAATGGCTGGAGAAAACCAGCGCGGCCCCAGCCTCATGACCAGCATGTCCGAACTCACTCCCCCATCAGAAACCCTCAGCCCACCGCGGTTCCGGCCCAATGTCCGGTTCCTGCTGTCGCATCCTGCGCATTTCATCGCCCTCGGTTTCGGCTCGGGCCTGAGCCCGGTGGCGCCCGGCACGGCCGGCACACTCTGGGCCTGGCTGGCTTTTCTGGTGCTGCAGCAGTGGCTGTCGCCGGCCGACATGGGTTGGCTGATTGCCGCCTCTACCCTGATTGGCTGGTGGGCCTGCACCGTCACCGCGAAGGCCATGAACGTGCTCGATCCCGGCAACATCGTCTGGGACGAAGTGGTGGCCTTCTGGCTGGTGTTGTGGCTGGTCATGCCGGCGGGCTTCGAAGCGCAGCTCGCCGCATTTTTGCTGTTCCGCTTTTTTGACGCCGTGAAGCCCGGCCCGGTGGCGTGGGCGGACCAGGTCTTCAAGGGCTTTGGCTGGCGCGGCGGCTTCGGCATTTTGTTTGACGATTTTGTGGCGGCGTTCTGCGCCCTGCTGGTGATCGCCTTCTGGAGATTCTGGTGAGCAATGAATTGCTATCAAAAGAGGAGCTGCTTGCGCCCGTTCCTATTGGCTTGGCGGCCGATTTATTGCTTAAAAAAGGCTGGATGCTCGCCACGGCCGAAAGCTGCACAGGCGGCATGATTTCGGCGGCGTGCACCGACCTGGCGGGCTCCAGCGCCTGGTTTGAGCGTGGCTTTGTCACCTATTCCAACGAAGCGAAAAACGAACTGTTGGGTGTAGATGCTGCGCTGATTGCCGGACACGGGGCCGTCAGCGAAGAAGTGGCCCGTGCGATGGCCTCCGGCGCCTTGGCCCGCTCGCGCGCGCAGGTGTCCGTGGCCGTCACCGGAGTGGCCGGTCCGACAGGCGGCAGTGCCGCCAAGCCTGTCGGCACGGTATGGTTTGGTTTTGCGCTGCCCGGCCGGCTGGTGTCTGAAGTCCGGCGCTTTGACGGCGACCGGGCCGCGGTGCGCAGCGCCACGGTGCAGCATGCGCTGCAGCGGCTGCTGCAATTGCTGCGCGAAGCCGGCTGACGCGTGAGCGACGCCGGCACAAACCGAAGCGCTATAGAGTCGCGGAGCCGCCAGGCCACCCGAAAACAACCACCCAGGAGACAGCATGCACCCCAACCAGGCCACACTCGAGAAGTTTTACAGCGCTTTTACACGGCTGGATTCCGACACCATGGCGACCTGCTACGCCCCGGACGCCGCTTTCGACGACGAGGCGTTTTCACTGCGGGGGCACCGCGAGGTCACCGGCATGTGGCACATGCTGTGCGACGCCACAAAAGCCAAGGGCCTGGATGTCTGGAAGCTCACCTACAGCGGCCTAGAAGCGGGTGCGAGCACGGGAAAGTCGCACTGGGATGCCTACTACCGCTTCAGCGCCACCGGTCGCATGGTGCACAACAGCATTGACGGCGCGTTTGAATTCAATGAACAGGGCCTGATCACGCGGCACCGCGACCACTTTGATTTCTGGACCTGGTCGCGGCAGGCGCTGGGTGCGCCCGGCCTGCTGCTAGGCTGGACGCCTTTCCTGCGCAACAAGGTGCGCGTGCAGGCGGCAGCAAATCTGCAAAAATACCTGGTGACGCGACACTAGGCCCGCGCAAGAGTTGATTTGAACGGGGGTTTTCATGTCCTGGTTTGACGGTTTTGAATCACGCAGCTTTGAGGTCAACGGTGCGTCCATCAACGCGCGGTTTTCCAGGGTCGTGCCGGGCGATCCGCTGCGCCCGGCCCTGATGCTGTTGCATGGTTTCCCGCAGTCGCATGTGATGTGGCACCGCGTGGCGCAACGCCTGGCAAAACACTATTTCCTGGTCATGCCCGATTTGCGGGGTTACGGAGACTCTTCCAAAACCGCGGGCCTGCCCGACCACAGCAACTACAGCAAACGCAACATGGCGCACGACATGGTCGGCGTGATGGATGCCCTGGGTGTGGACCGCTTTTACCTCTGCGGCCACGACCGTGGCGGACGCGTGGCACACCGGCTGGCGCTGGACTATGCGGCACGCGTGCAAAAACTCTGCATCATCGACATCGCTCCCACACTGGACATGTACGAAGGCCGCAGCATGACGCAGCCCTACATGGCGTTTGCGCGCGCCTATTACCACTGGTTCCATATGTTGCAGCCGGCGCCGCTGCCCGAAATCATGATGGGCGCCAACCATCCTGAAACCGCCAGGGCTTACCTGCACGCCAAGCTCGGCGGCTGGGGCAGCGCGGGTCTCAATTACATCGAGCCTCAGGCCCTGGCCGAATACGAACGCTGCTTTTGCAACGCCGAAGCGCTGCATGCGGCCTGCGAAGACTACCGGGCCAGCGCCGGGATTGACCTGGACCATGACCGCGAAAGCCGCGCGCAACACTTGAAGGTGGTCTGCGATTTGCTGCTCCTGTGGGGCGAACGCGGTGTCGTGCACCGGATGTTCGATCCGCTGGCGCTGTGGGAGGCGCAATGCAGCGGCGAGGTCTCGGGCCATGCCATGCCGGCGGGCCACTTCATCCCCGAGGAGCAGCCCGTGGCGACGGCCACCGCGCTGCACAACTTCTTTCGCTGACTTCGGGGGCGGCCATGTCGACTTACACGGCAGAGGTTTTATGGGAAATCAATGGCGGTGATTTCCCGGGAAACCGCTACAGCCGAAGGCACCTGATCCGCTTCGACGGCGGCCTCGAAGTGCCGGGCTCTTCTTCACCGCATGTGGTGCCCCTGCCGATGTCGGACGCGTCAGCCATGGACCCGGAAGAAGCATTCGTCGCCTCGCTGTCGAGCTGCCACATGCTGTGGTTTTTGTCGATCGCAGCCAAACGCAAGTTTTCCGTGACACGCTACTTTGATGCGGCCAGTGGCGTGATGGAAAAGAACGCGGAAGGAAAAGTCGCCATGACCACCGTCACCTTGCGGCCCGAGGTGGCGTTTGCCGGTGAACGAATGCCGACACGCGCCGAGATCGACAAGCTTCACCACGAGGCCCACGACGCCTGCTTCATCGCGAACTCGGTGAAAACCGATGTGCGCTGCGAGCCTGTGTATGGCGACGCATGACTGACCGCAGGCCGCTGCTTATCGCTCTCGGCCTGCTGGTACTGGCCGCGCTGGTGTGGTCGGGCATGGCGCCGTATGACCGGGGCACCTGGATGCTCGAGGTGGCGCCCGCCGTCATCGCCGCGCCGGTGCTGCTGGCCACCGGCCGGCGCTACCCGCTGACGACCTTGCTGTACGTGCTGATTGCGCTGCACATGCTGGTGCTGATCATGGGTGGTGCCTACACCTATGCCAGGGTGCCTCTGGGTTTCTGGCTTCAGGACATGTTTCACCTGGGCCGTAACCCTTACGACAAGGTCGGCCACTTCATGCAGGGGCTGGTGCCTGCGATGGTGGCACGCGAGGTATTGCTGCAGCGCGGCTACCTGGGCAGCCGCCGCATGGCGGGGTTTCTGTCGGTGTGCGTGGCCATGGCCATCAGCGCGGTGTATGAACTGGTGGAGTGGTGGGCGGCCCTGGCGCTGGGTCAGGGCGCGGATGAATTTCTGGGAACCCAGGGGGATCCCTGGGACACGCAGTCGGACATGTTCATGGCCTTGATCGGAGCTGCGGTGGCGATCACGCTGCTGGGCCGGTGGCATGACCGGCAAATGCGCAAGCTTTCGGGTTTGTAGATATTTGGGCCGCAGGGCAATTGGGCTGGGCGCAAGCAGCTATTGAATTCATAGCAATCAGATGGCGTCCATCCGGAAGGCGGTTCTTCCTCTTGCGACCTCAGGCCCTGCGTGCCAATCCTGCCAGAATCCCCCCATGCAATTTTTCAAAGACCTCAACCTCGCCGCCTTCACCGCGGGCTTCGTGGCAGTCCTGGTCGGCTTCACCAGCTCGGTTGCCATCGTCTTTCAGGCAGCCCTTGCCTTCAACGCCACGCCTGCCGAGATTGCCTCGTGGATGTGGGCGCTCGGCATCGGCATGGGTTTGTGCTCTCTTGTGCCGTCGTTGTGGTTGAAGAAGCCGGTGATGGTGGCCTGGTCCACACCGGGTGCCGCCGTGCTGGCTACTGCAGGGCTGGCTGGCGGTTTCTCGATGGGAGAGGCGGTTGCGGCATTTATGGTCAGCGCGGCGCTCATCACCTTGTTCGGCATCACCGGCTGGTTTGAGAAAGTCATGAACCGTATTCCTGTGGCCATCGCCTCCGCGTTGCTGGCGGGTGTGCTTGCGCGCTTCGGCATCCAGGCCTTTGCGGCAGCGCAAACGGCTTTGCCTTTGGTGCTGCTGATGCTGGCGATCTACTTATTGGGCAAGCGGTTGATGCCGCGCTATGCGGTGGTGCTGACGCTGGTAGGCGCCATTGTGTTTGCCGCCGCGCGCGGGCAACTGGCGTGGTCCGAAGTCGCTTTTTCGTTGGCGATGCCGGTGTTCGTGATGCCGAAGTTCACGCTGGCCGCCATTGTCAGCCTGGCCATTCCGCTGTTTGTGGTGACCATGGCTTCGCAGAACCTGCCGGGCGTGGCGGCCATTCATGCCGCCGGTTATGGGCCGGACAGCCCGGATGGCGGCATTCCGGTGTCAAAAATCATCACGCTGAGCGGCCTGGCCACGCTGGTGCTGGCGCCTTTTGGCGCGTTTGCCCTCAACCTGAGCGCCATCACGGCGGCCATCTGCATGGGCCGGGAAGCGCATGAGGACCCCGCCAGGCGCTACACCGCGACCGTTTGCTGCGGCGCCATTTACATCGTGATCGGCATATTCGGCGCAGCGATCACCGGCCTGCTGACAGCTTTTCCGAAGGAGCTGGTCGTGGCCATTGCCGGGCTGGCGCTGCTGGGTACCATCGGCAACGGCCTGGCCGCGGCGGTGAAGGAGGAATCGCACCGGGAAGCGGCGCTTATCACTTTTCTCGTCACCTTGTCGGGCGTCGTAATAGCCGGTGTGGGCTCGGCCTTTTGGGGTGTCGTCGCGGGCGCGATTGCGCTCTTTGTACAACAATACGGCCAACAGCGCCGTGAAGCCCGCTCCGGGGCGGCGCCAAACCCTGGGACCCGTTCCACACCATGAATCTTCTTTTTGTTGCTGATCCGCTCGAGTCATTCAAGATTTACAAGGACACCACCTTTGCCATGATGCGGGAGGCGCAGCGGCGCGGACACCGCATCAGCGCCTGCGAGCCGGCCGACATGAGCTGGGAGACCGGTACAAAAGTCACAGCCCAGGTGCGCCACATCACGCTGACAGGCGACGCAGATGTGTGGTTCACGGCCGATGCCGCCCGGCCCGACGGCCGCGAAGCCATTGCGGGTTTTGATGCGGCGGTCATGCGCAAGGACCCGCCTTTTGACAGTGAATACTTTTACAGCACGCACCTGCTGGAGCAGGCCGAGCGCGAAGGCGCCAGGGTCTTCAACAAGCCTGCAGCCTTGCGCGACCATCCTGAAAAGCTCGCCATTCTCGAATTCGCGCAATTCAGCGGCCCGACGCTGGTCACGCGCAGTGCAGCCGACATCAAGCGCTTTCATGCCGAGCACAAGGACATCATCCTCAAACCGCTGGACGGCATGGGCGGCATGGGCATCTTCCGCGTGAAGGAAGACGGCCTGAATCTGGGCAGCATCACCGAAACACTGAACAGGAACGGCGCCGAAAGCGTGATGGTGCAGAAATTTTTGCCCGAGATCGTCAAGGGCGACAAGCGCGTGCTGGTCATCGGAGGCAAACCGGTTCCTTTCAGCCTGGCGCGCATTCCCCAAGGCAGCGAAGTGCGCGGCAATCTGGCGGCCGGCGGCGTGGGTGTGGCGCAGCCGCTCTCAAAGCGGGATTTTGAAATTGCCGAAGCACTGGGGCCGGTGCTGGCCGCGCGCGGCCTGCTGCTGGCCGGTGTCGACGTGATCGGCGACTATGTGACCGAGATCAACGTCACCAGCCCGACCTGTTTCCAGGAAATCCACGACCAGGCAGGCTTTGACGTGACGGCCATGTTCATTGATGCACTGGAACAGGCTGTCACGACAGCCGGCGCCTGACAGCCCGATCACACAGGCGGGCTACGCCTGTCAGGCGGCGATGAGTGCGCCGCCTTCAAACACCTTGAGTTCCCCGGGCGCAAATGAGGTCCAGGTTTCGTTGGTGGTGAGCGGCGCCGTGACCACCACAGCGACGCGGTCGGTCGGCCTGGTGTGCTCGGCAAAGTTCACGCTCACGTCCTCGTCGCTCAGCGTGGCATGCGCAAAGGGGTGCTTGCGCTCCACGTAATAGAGATTGGTGGACGCGTGCGCCCACAAGGCCTGGCCGTTGCTGAGCAAAAAGTTGAAAGTGCCGTGGGTGGCGATGTGCGCGGCAAGTTCCCGCAGCGTGATGCTCAGTTCCTGCACGCTGGGAACGCCCGCGTGCGACTTGGCCATCTCCTGCATGATCCAGCAAAAAGCGCGTTCGCTATCGGTGGTGCCGACGGGCCGGAAGCTGCCGTGCAGGCGGGGTGAAAAATCTTTCAGGTCGCCGTTGTGGGCGAACACCCAGTAGCGGCCCCACAGCTCGCGCACAAAGGGGTGGCAGTTCTCCAGCGCGACACGGCCCTGCGTGGCCTTGCGGATATGTGAGATGACGTTGCGGCTTTTGATCGGATAGCGGCTGATCAGCTCGGCCACCGGTGAACTGCAGGCCGGCTGGTGGTCGACAAAGTGGCGCAGGCCGCGGTCGCTGCCACCGGCCACGCTGTCGTCACCTTCAAAAAAAGCGATGCCCCAACCGTCGGCATGGTGGTCGGTGTGGCCGCCCCGCTGCGCGAAGCCCCTGAAACTGAAGGTCACATCCGTTGGGGCATTACAGTTCATGCCGAGAAGTTGGCACATGTCAGTCCGCTTCCTGCTTGTTATTCGGTAAGTTATCAGGTTGGGCGGGGGGCGGCACGCGAAGCTGCCATGCGGCCACCACGGCCAGTACGCACAGGGCGGCCAGCATCAGGAAGGCTTCATTGAAAGCAGCCAGCCGCGCCGGGCTGCTGGTGGCGTTGGCCAGCGAATCGCCATGGGCCGCAAGCCGCCACTCCAGCACGATGCCGCACAGGCTCACGCCGATCGCGCCGCCCAGCATGCGCAGGAAGTTGATGGCGCTTGCGCCCTGCGATAACAGATGCTCATGCAGTGGCCGGAGTGACCCGAGGTTGAGCGAAGGCAGGATAAAACCCAGCCCGATACGCCCCAGCGTGGCCCACGCCACCAGCATCCAGAGCCCCGAAGCCAGGTTCACCGTGAGCATCAATGCAAACGAGGCTGCCAGCAAAGCCAGCCCCGTGCTGACCAGCAGCCAGGTCGGGTGTTTGTCCGCCAGCCGGCCCACGCCCGCAATCGTGGCCGCCAACACCAGGCCCGCGGGCAGCAGGATGGTGCCGACGTGCGAGGCCGAGAGATTCAAGCCCAGCTGCAGGTACACCGGCAGCAGGTAGGTGGAGCCAAACAGCGCGGTGCCGTAGATGAAAGCCACGATGCTGCCCATGGCAAAAGGCCGGTAGCCAAAGAGCGCCAGGTTCATCAGCGGTGCACCGCCCGAAGCCGCCAGGCGACGTTGCCACCAGATGAATGCTGCCAGCGCCACCAGCGCGGCGCCCAGCAATACAAAGGCATGCGCGCGCCCGGCGCCGTGCAGCTCAACCATGCCGTTGAGCAGGCACAGCGTGCCCACCGCGCCCAGCAACAGGCCGCGCCAGTCGATCATCGCGCCATTGCGGTTGGGCTCCACGCCGCCGGGCGCTGTGTCGGGCACGTAGCGGTAAGCCATCCACAGAGATACCAGGCAAAGCGGCACCACCATGAAAAAAATCGAGCGCCAGCCAAACAGGTCGACCAGGACCCCGCCCACGCTGGGGCCCAGCGCCGGCGCCAGCACCACGCCCATGCCGAAGAGGCCGCTGGCGCGCCCCTGCTCGTGTGGCCCGAAGGCCCGCATGATGATGATCGCGGGAATCGGTTGCACCACACCCGCCGCCAGGCCCTCGGCCACGCGCGAACCCAGCACCAGCCCAAAGCTGTTGGCCAGACCGCCCACAATGCCGCCGGCCATCAGCAGCACCATGGTGCCCACATAGGTGCGGCGATAACCGTAGCGCGAAAGCAGCCAGGGCGTGGTCAGCATGGAGACCGTCATGGCCACCATAAAGCCCGAACTCACCCACTGCGCGCGCTCCTGCCCCAGCGTGAAGTAGTGGCTCATGTCGGGAATCGCCACGTTCACGATGGTCGACGACATAATGGAGGCCATCGTGCCGATCATGACCGACAGCAGCAGCAACCACCGGTAACGCGGACCGTGGCGCGCCTGCAGGCCGGCAAGGGATGCGGGCATGGCCCGGGTGTCCGTCGTCAGTCTCTCGGCTCGGACCAGAGTTTGCCGCCGGTCGCCCAGTTTTCGCGCTTGATGTCGGTGATCAGGATGTCCACCGAGTCAGGCTGGCCGCCGAGAATTTCGACGCTGACGCGGGTAATGGCCTCGACGAGCTTTTTCTTCTGCTCGATGGTCCGGCCTTCCATCATTTCGACGTGGTAAGTGGGCATAGTGTCCTCTGGGGTGTGGTGGTTGATGCGGGTTGAACACAGGGTTTTACGGGTGTCCGGTTACCTGGCCCGCAAACATGTCTGATACCCGATGATAAAAGCAAGAGCCCGGCCTTGTTTTGTCGGCCTCCACTGACAGCATGACAGGTGTTGGCGCCGGGCCCCGGAGGCTTCGCCGGGGCTATCCTGTACCCTCGGGTTCTCCTGCCGGGTGTTCTCCTGCCAGGTGCTTTGCGCTTTCGGCCTTGCGGGCCCACCATTCATTCGGGCAAGCCACTTGTTTTTCACCACGCCATCCAGATCCACCGACCAACCCCTGCCTTTGCTGGCCGGGCGCAACTACCGTTGCCATTGCGGGCAGCCCGTCTTTTTTCGCAACAGCAAATGCCTGGCCTGCGGCACGCCGCTGGGTTATGACTGTGAGCGCGGCCTGCTGCTGCCGTTGATGCCTGGGCCGCAAGAGGGCACCTGGCAGGAATGGCAGGCCGCCGGCGCACCGGCCGGCGCGCCGCCCGACGACATCCAGCCGCCTTTGCTCGAGGAAATTCCTGGCCAGGAATCTGCGCCTGCCGCACCCGTTGAGGAAGCCGAGGCGACGCAGGCACCGCCCGCCCAGCCTGCCGAAAGCGGCGAACCGCTTTACAGGCGATGCCTCAATCTCTCGACCCCCGCGTCGTGCAACTGGCTGGTGCCGGTGGCAGACACCGCCGACATGTGCCGGGCCTGCCGCCTCAACCGCACCATTCCGGACCTGACGGACCCAGCCCTGCCCGACAACGGTTACCTGTGGGGGCTGGTCGAGCTGGCCAAGCGCCGGCTGGTGTCCGCACTGATCCTGCTCGGGCTGCCGGTGGCGTCCCGCATGAGCGAAGACACCGAGCGCGGCCTGATGTTCGACTTCCTGCGTTCACCGGTGAACGGCCCGCACATCATGACGGGCCACAACACCGGCCTCATCACGCTCAACGTGGACGAGGCCGACGACGCCAAGCGCGAGGCGGTCCGCAAGGCCATGCGCGAACCCTATCGCACGCTGCTTGGGCATTTCCGCCATGAGGTGGGCCACTACTACTGGGACCGCCTGCTCGCCGGCACTGCCTGGATGGACGGCTTTCACGCACTCTTCGGTGACGAAACCCTGGACTACAAGACCAGCCTGCAGCGCAACTACGACGAAGGCCCGCCCGCGGACTGGCCGCTGCATTACGTGAGCGCCTACGCCAGTACTCACCCCTGGGAGGACTGGGCCGAGTGTTGGGCGCATTACCTGCACATGCGCGATGCGATCGACACCGCTTTAAGTTTCGGCCTGAGCGTCGATCACTTCGACCTGGAGTTCACGCCGTTCACGATCGATGCCTTGTACCAGCCGCAACACCCTGATGCCGAGCAGTTCCTCACCTTCCTGAACCACTGGACGCGCCTGACCACCATGCTCAACGAGATGTCGCGCAGCATGGGTCAGCCCGATTTCTATCCCTTCATCCTGCCGACTGAGGCGGTCGCCAAGCTGCACTTCATTCATCTGGTGGTGTCGTCACGCAGCTGGCTGCAGGAGCAGGCCCCGGGTGGGACGCAGACGCAGATTCAGGGTCCATCAGAGGACGAGGAAGAAAAGGAAGAAATGAAGGAATCGCAGCAACAGCAGCAAGGTAGTGAGTAATTTTCAGGTGAAAAGAAGCTGCAACCCAATAAGAACGGGCGCAAGCAGCTATTTTTTTGATAGCACCCAAATGAACTGCGATGCGTTAAAGTCGGCACAACGCCCACCCTTCACGCCCGCCCATTCATGCCCACCCGACCCAGAGGCCACCACTACAGCGTCTATGTGATCGAGCTTGGGCCCGAAGTGTGGAACGTGGCACGCTTTCGCCGCGCCAATCCGGACTACCAGCTGGGCAAGCCTTTTGTGTATGTGGGCATGACCGGGCTGGACCCGGATGTGCGTTTTGACAAACACAAGGCCGGCATTCAGTCCAACCGTTTCGCCCGTGATTTCGGCGTGCGGCTTTTACCCAAGCTGTATGAGATGTACAACCCCATGCCCTACGACGCCGCGCGCGACATGGAAGTCGAACTGGGTATTGCCCTGCGCGAAGCGGGTTACGGTGTGTGGCAAGCCTGAGCGGGGCCGCACCAGGGCCGATTATTCAAGTGCACTCACGGCCACGCCGTGCTGCTTCGAAAACGCCTGGAGTGTTGCGGCGACCTGGGGATCCTGCAGGGTGGTCGTCAATTCAATGATCTTGTTGCCGTCGCCCTTGTGGCTGTCGCTCACCGTCACGGTGGCCGAAGGGTCGTCTGCGGCAAACAGCTTCTGCAGCGAAGGGCCCAGCGACCCCATCAGGCCGTCGCGTTCGTCCTGCGCGGCGCCGGACTGCGCGGCATACTGAACTTCAAAAGAGAAATTTGTCTTTGAGGTCATGTTGGTGCTTTCTGTGCGCCGTGAAAACTACTGACGCAATGTTGCCGAGAGCGTGATTTCGGGAACGCTGGCCAAAGCCTTGGACAGCGGGCAGCCTTTCTTCGCGGCTTCGGCAAGTTCCTGAAATTTCGCTTCATCGATGCCCGGAATCACTGCTTCCAGGGTCAATGCGATTCGGTCGATCAGAAAGCCATCCCCCTGCGGCACCAGACGGACCCTGGCGCGGGTGTCCACCGAGCTGGTGCCGAACCCGGCCTTGTCGCAGGCAAAAGAAAACGCCATGGTGAAACAGGCTGCATGCGCGGCGCCCAGCAACTCTTCAGGATTGGTGCCGCTGCGGTCGTCCTCAAAGCGGCTGCCAAAGCCGTAGGGATACGCCTTGAGCGCGGCGGTGTCGGTGCTGATCTGGCCCTGGCCCTTTTTGCCTCGGCCTTCCCAGTGAACGGATGCGGTTTTTTCGGTCATGGGGTTCTCCAGGTTTGTGCGCGTGCAGGGTATATCCGTGCAGGACAGTGAAATGAAATGTTGAACGTTCCAGCGTGCCTGTTTTTTTGGGGGCTGGCCGTCGGACAGCACCGCACGTCGGGGTAAGGCCTTCCCGCCGTGGCCGGATCCGGTGTGAGACGGGATGCACCGGTCAGGCGTCGTCTGCGCCCGGGTCTTTCATGTGCCAGGTGATCCGCCCAAACTCGGCCCTGAGCTGGGCCCGGCCCTCGTCGTCCGCCAGTGCGGAAAGAGCTTGCGCAACCGAGAGCCTGCGCGCAGAAACGGGCTTCCCGCGGTAGGCAAACACGATGCTGTTGGTTTTTTCCTGGGCAAGAATTTCTGCGGAATTGCCATCGAAACTGCGCGCAATGCGGCCCGCCAACAGCGGATAGTCCGGGTCATCGTAGTGCAGGTTCACCGCCAGTACGCCGCCCGGCGACAGTGCGGCAAAACAGTCGTCATAAAAGCGCTGCGAACAGAGAGCCGGCGGTTGCCCCTGGTGGTCAAACCCGTCGATCAGCAGCACGTCGAACCGGGAGGTACCGGCCTGCAGAAAATCGGCCCCGTCTGCGGCGATGACGCGGAACCGCGCATCATCGTCGGGCACGCGGAATTCGCGCCGCAGCGCCACCACCTGCGGGTTGATCTCCAGCACGGTCATCTGGCTGGACGGCAGCTGCCGGTGGCAGAACTTGGCCAGGGAGCCGCCTCCGAGGCCGATCATTCCGATGTGCAGGGGCGCGGGCCGAAAGAGCAGGAAACCCATCATCGTCAGCGTGTAGTCCACTTCCAGGCGCCAGGGGCTGTGCATCAGCATGCGGCTTTGCAGTTCACCCATCGTGAAATGAAGCGACCGGGTGTTTCCGTCGTCATGCACAAACGGCTGGGCATGCGCTGGGGGCGGCAGTTCAGCCGGGCCCGCGGGCACAGGATCGGCAGGAAGTTTCGTGAGGTCGGGCCAGGAGGTCATGGGATTTAAGCTGTGCGGGATGGCTCCACCATCAGGCCGGCGGCGGCAGGTTTGCCGCCCCGTTCGGGACCCGCCTCAGACCGGCTGGGATTCCGGCTGCGTCGTGGTGGCGACTTCCGAAGCGACCGCGTCCAGGGCCTGCGCCACCACACCCTGGCTGTCGACCGGCCGGAGCAGGCGTTCGCGGATCAGCCGTTCGCAGCTGCGCTTGGTCATCGAGTGGGGCTGGCCGCCGTGGCTCACGAACATGAACAGCGTGCCCTTGGTGCTGGCCCAGATCAGCTGGGCTCGCAGCCAGCGGCGCCTGGAGTACATATCCACCCAGTGGCCGGAACGCAGGCTGAGCAACAGGCGCTCAGCTTCGCTTTGGGCCATCGCGGGTACCGCATTTGCTGAGGCTGCCGCCGCGGCAAGGTATTCCGGATGGCTGGAGTCGGGCTCATTTGCCGCTTGCATGGGTTCTATCGGCGGCGGCTCGTCTTCCTCGATCGGAGCAAGTTCTCCGGGCACGGTCGGCAGGGTGTCTTCAAACCCTGCGGCGTCCAGGTCGTCGCGCGCAAGCCAGGGGTGTGCGGCGGCCTTGGCAAGGCGCTGTTCAGGCGTGGCCGAATCTTCTTCGGGCTCCAGCGGTACGGCGCCCGATTCTTCGGCGTCACGCCGGCTCTTCAGGCGGCGCAGCTTGAGCACGGGCCGGTGCAGCATCATCAGGCCTTCGAAGAAGGGCTCGCTTTCGCGCGGGTCCTGCCCCAGCAGCTCCAGCCCCTCATGCAGCTTGCCCAAAAGGCTGGGAATCATCTCGATCAGTTTGGCCGGGCGTTTCAGGGTGACTTCCCGCTTGACGCTCCAGAGCAGGTCAGGCACCACCGAACCGAAGCCCATCGGATCAACCTGGTGGCGTGTATCGGAGAGTCTGGCGTGCGCCATGGCCAGCGCCCAGGGGCCGAACAGGAAGTCCAGCACCAGGCCCGGCACCTTGTCCAGGTCCGAGCGCGTGCTCAGCTCAAAGGCGATCTGGTCCGCCTGCGTCTGGCGCTCTTCGGCGAAACGCAGGGCCTGCAACACGTTGTTGCGGTTTTCCGCTTCGAACTGGTCCTGCTCGTCCCAGCCGTATTCGAGCTCGGCCAGTGCCATCGCGAAAGGCTGGGCATCTTCAATCGTCAGGCTGTTCAGCCCGTTGAAAGCGCGCGTAACCGGCTCAAAAAACGCCAGGAACTCGGGGCTGAATTCGTCGTTGTACTTGAAGCTGCGCTGCGCCACGCGCTCCATGACGCGGCGCCCGGCGTGGCCTTCGTCGCTGAAAAAGCGCGGGTCCACCATGGCCAGACGCAGCAGCGCAGGCTCCAGCGCCACGATGGCCTCCCGCACCGGCACCAGCAGGCGCGGGTCTTGCGCGACCTGTTTGACCAGCTTGCGCACCACTTCCAGGCCCAGCACCTGGCCGACCTGCTTGGCCTCTTTCTTCAGCTGGGTCCGGACGATGGCGCGCTCGCGGGGTCGGGCGTACGAGCCCCAAACCTGCGGGCTGAGCTGGCTGCGCTCATCGACCATCCGCTGCGGACGGTCTACCGCCGGCAGGTTTTGGTATTCATGTGAGGGCGTGGCTTGCGACTCACCCAGCGGCGCGCCGGAAGAGTCGGGCGCTTCCTGCAGGGCGACCAGCTCTTCCTCGACCGTTTCGTAATACGACGGCGCCAGCCCGTGATGGGCGTTGCTGCCGCCATGGAACAGGAAATCCTGGAACAGCTCGTCGCGGATCTCATAGTTGGAGAGGTCGGCATATTGCGGGGGCGGCTGGTGGTGGCCGGATTCCACGGAGCTCCCACCGTTTCCGCCCTCACCGCCGCCTGCGCCGCCGGTACCGGTGCCCGACCCGGAGCCTGCACCGCCCGCGCCCCTGCCACGGCCGGGGGCTGCGCTTGCAGGGGTCTGCAATACGCGGTAGCTGGCGCCCTGCACGTTGGCAAGTTCCAGCTGGTTAACCAGGCGTTCGTAGACCTGCCCGAGTTCGCGCCCCAGAGGCTCGGCAAGATACCTGAGCCACAGCGAAACGACGGCCGGGCCCGCATTGCTTGCGGTGATCATTTCGCGCAGGGTCTGTGCAAACACTTCAGGGCGCAGCGGATTGAGCTCCGGGCGCACATTGGGCAGCCCCTGCACGGTGCTGATCAGCTTGTTGAGTTCGGCGAGGACGTGGTCGACCGCCGGCAGCACCAGCTGGAGCAGCCGTGACGATTCAATGGCCTGGGACACGTCCTCGTCATCAACGAGGGCGAAGCTGGCATAAGACAGGGCGGCAAAGGTGCTGGATGCGGCGGCAGCTGACGCAGCGAGCTGGTCTGGCGATGCTGCCGGCGTGCGCACCGCCTGCACCGCAACAGCCACATTCGCCTTGAAATGCACCAGCAGGTCTGCGGGGTATTGCACGACCCAGACGGGCTTGTTTTGTTGAAGTCCCCGCCAGGCCGCCGCGAGTTCGTCGCGCTCGGCCACCTTCATGCTCTGGGTCTCGGCAATCTGCAGTCCCGCCACGGCGTCATCAATGCACCGTTCCAGCGCAGGCCGGGCTGCTTTGGCAGCCGCCTGAAGACAGGATTGAAGGACGTCAGGTTGCGAAGCCATCGAGGAGTTCGGGAAAATTGGTATTAATCACATTTGCCGGCCAGCTTGCAACCAATCTGTGGCCGGAGAGAGGGGAGACGCTAGCGTAAGGGCCAACCGCGATTTCATTGAAGTACTTGCAAAGTGTTTCACTTGGTTTCCAACGCATACATATGAATTACAGGGTTTTTGTCACGGAACGGTCCGTAACCGGCCTTTAAATCCCGCGAATGGCGATGAGCGGCCTGTTTTGCAAGATCGGCGGCCCTTTGTAAAGGTCAGTTTGGCGCAACACATCGGCAAGCTCACGGCGTGATCAACGCCCGACCACCAGCCATCCGCCACGAGGCACACCGGCGCCAGCGGGCCGGACCCAGATTTCAGGGATATTTGGCCTGCAGGCCAATAACAGCGGGCGCAAGCAGCTATCAATTCAGTAGCAACCCGACCCTGCCAGGCGCAGGCTACAGCAGGCGCAAGCCGCACGCCTGCCGCGGACTTAATGGCTTACAAGCCGGCTTTTACCTTCAGCCGCCAGGCGTGCAACAGCGGCTCGGTGTAGCCGCTGGGTTGCTCCAGACCCTTGAAGACCAGGTCGCACGCCGCCTTGTAGGCCGCCGACGTCTCGAAGTTGCCCGCCATCTTTTTGTAGAGGGGGTCGCCGGCGTTCTGGCCGTCGACCACGGCGGCCATGCGCTCGAAGGTTTCCTTGACCTGCGCTTTCGTGACCACGCCATGCAACAGCCAGTTGGCGATGTGCTGACTGGAAATACGCAGCGTGGCGCGGTCTTCCATCAGGCCGACGTTGTGGATGTCGGGCACCTTGGAGCAACCCACACCCTGGTCGATCCAGCGCACCACGTAGCCGAGGATGCCCTGGGCGTTGTTGTCCAGCTCCTGCTGCTTCTCGGCGGGCGTCCATTGGGCGTCGGGCGAGACCGGCACCAGCAGCAGCTCGGGCAGCAGGCGGGCGATTTCGGACTTCAGGTCGACCTTCTTCTCGATGTCTTTCTGCACCGCCGCCACGTTGACCTGGTGATAGTGCAGCGCATGCAGCGTGGCAGCCGTGGGCGAGGGGACCCAGGCGGTGTTGGCGCCGGCCTGCGGGTGCGAGATTTTGGCCTTGAGCATGTCGGCCATCAGGTCGGGCATGGCCCACATGCCCTTGCCGATCTGGGCGCGGCCGCGCAGGCCGCAAGCCAGGCCGACCAGCACGTTGCTGCGTTCGTAGGCGCTGAGCCATGGGCTGATTTTCATGTTGCCCTTGCGGATCATCGGGCCGGCCTGCATGGCCGTGTGCATTTCGTCGCCGGTGCGGTCCAGGAAACCGGTGTTGATGAAGGCCACGCGGCTGGAAGCTGCGGCGATGCAGGCCTTGAGGTTGACGCTGGTGCGGCGCTCTTCGTCCATGATGCCGAGCTTGACCGTGCTGCCCGGCAGGCCGAGCATCTTTTCGACGCGGCTGAAGAGTTCGGCGGCGAACGCCACTTCAGCGGGACCGTGCATCTTGGGTTTGACGATGTAGACCGAGCCCTTGCGCGAGTTCCTGATGCCGGCCTTGCCCTTGCGCTTGAGGTCGTGGATGGCGATCGTGGTCGTGACCACGGCGTCCAGGATGCCTTCCGGAATTTCCTTCGTGCTGCCATCCGCGGCGGTGTACAGCACGGCCGGGTTGGTCATCAGGTGGCCCACATTGCGCACGAACATCAGCGAGCGGCCGTGCAGTACCACTGCTTTGCCCTTGGGTCCTTTCGGCGAGGTGTATTCACGGTCCGGGTTCAGGCCGCGGGTGAAGGTCTTGCCGTCCTTGGTGACGCTTTCGGTCAGCGTGCCCTGCAGGATGCCCAGCCAGTTGCGATAGGCCAGCACCTTGTCGTCGGCGTCCACCACGGCCACCGAGTCTTCCAGGTCCATGATGGTCGACAGCGCAGCCTCTATCACCAGGTCGCTCACGCCGGCCGGATCCGTCTTGCCGATGGGCGTGCCGCGGTCAATGCGGATGTCGATGTGCAGGCCGTTGTGCTGCAGCAGCACCGACGACGGCGCAGAGGCCTTGCCCTGGTAGCCGATGAACTGGCTCGCATCTTCCAGTGCTGTGGTCTTGCCGCCTTTCAGCGTGACGACAAGCTTGCCGCCCTTGATCGCATAAGCGGTCGAGTCGATGTGCGAGCCCTTTTTCAGCGGCGCGGTGCGGTCCAGCACATGGCGTGCATATTCGATCACCCTGGCGCCGCGCACGGGGTTGTAGCCTTTGCCTTTGGTGGCGCCGTCTTCCTCGGAAAGGGCGTCGGTGCCATAGAGCGCGTCATACAGGCTGCCCCAGCGCGCATTGGCGGCATTGAGCGCATAGCGCGCGTTCAGGATGGGCACCACAAGTTGCGGGCCGGCCTGTTTGGCGAGTTCGGCGTCCACGTTGGCGGTGGTGATGGTGACCTTCTTCGGCGAAGGCACGAGGTAGCCGGTTTTTTCGAGGAAGGCGCGGTAAGCCTTCATGTCCGCGATGGGGCCGGGGTGGGCCTTATGCCAGGCATCCATCTCGGACTGCAGGCGGTCGCGCTCTGCCAGCAGGGAGAGGTTCCTGGGCGCCAGATCGGCCACGATGGCGTCAAAGCCCTTCCAGAAAGCGCCGCTGGGCACACCCGTGCCAGGCAGCACCTCGTCTTCGATGAAACGGTAAAGCCCGGTGGCGACCTGCAGACGGTGGCTGGAGGTGCGTGCGTTGGTTGTTGTGTTCATGGTGCGGTCCCTTTTCTCAAAAGCATCAGAAGAATCAAAAAAACTAAAAACAAAAAAATAGAACGTGCCTGCGAAATCAGTGCAGCGGCAGCGAGAGCACTTCACGCAGGCTGCTGCCGGTGTACAGGGGCTGCGTGCCCAGCTCTTCAAACGGCAGCTGGTAACGATTAACCCACAGCGTCTGGTAGCCATACCAGGTGGCCGCCAGCGCGTCCCAGCTGTTGCAGCTCACGAAGGCGATCTGTTTGGCCTCCAGCCCGGTGGCTTTCAGCCCGAGCGCATAGGCTTCGGGCGCGGTCTTGTATTTGCGGATGCTGTCCACGCTGATGATGTGGTCCAGCAGGCCTTCCAGCCCGGCCGACTTGACGGCCACATCCAGCATGGAGGGGTCGCCGTTGGACAGGATGCCGGTGGTGATGCCACGCGCCTTCAGCGCCTGCAGCACCTCGCGGTTTTCCGGAAACGCCGACAGGTGGCGGTACTGGTTCATGAGCTGCTCCTCACGGGCGGCATTCAAATCCAGCCCCAGACGCTTGCACGCATAACGCAGGCCAGCGCGCGTGAGGTCCCAGAACGGCCGGTAATGCGCCCCACCGCTGCTGAGGGACACCAGACGCGTGTACTCAATCTGCTTGTCGCGCCACAGCACGCCCAGCGCTTCGCCTTTGCCCGGAAAGAACTGCTCCGCCAGCAGGCCCACGCTGTACACGTCAAACAGCGTGCCGTAGGCGTCAAACAGCACGGCACGAAGCTTGGGCTGTGGGTTGGAGCGGGACTTTTCCATAAGCCTCTACTGTATTTGATACATCAAGCGCGATTAATTACCCAAGAATCGCTTTATCCATGACATTCATACCCCTAATCGGGTGACAAGCAGACATTAAAGTGCTTTCCGGCCACCGTCAGTGGTCGGGGGGACGGTTCTACGGATTGGCATAGCTCTTGCATCTCATCTTGTACACAAGTATGGATGCCTTCAATTGGTGCACACCTCTTCACTGCCGATCTCTCCCGAATCGTCCGCCTCGCCCGGGCAGGTGATGGCACCTGCAGGCGCGGATGCCGGCTGGGCTCCCGAGGCCTGGATTACCAGGACATCGTCTTTCCCGACCGGCAGCGGCGGCGCGCTGGCCGGGCTCTCATTTGCGGCCAAAGACAATATTGATGTAGCGGGCCTGCCGACCACCGCCGCCTGCCCCGCTTTCGCCTACACGCCGACGGCGCACGCCGCCGTGGTGCAAAAGCTGCTCGATGCGGGTGCGCAACTGCTGGGCAAGACCAACCTGGACCAGTTCGCCTGCGGCCTCAACGGCACGCGCTCCCCCTATGGCGCCGTCCCTAACGCGATCAACCCGGCCTATATATCAGGCGGGTCCAGTTCCGGCTCCGCCTATGTGGTGGCGACCGGGCAGGCGGACTTCGCGCTGGGCACCGACACGGCGGGCTCTGGGCGCGTGCCCGCAGGCCTGAACAACATCGTGGGCATGAAACCTTCCAAAGGCCTGATCAGCGCGCGCGGCGTGGTGCCGGCTGCGCAGAGCGTGGACTGCGTGTCCATCTTCGCGCGCACCGTGGCCACCGCTGCTCGCGTGCTCGAAGCGGCCATGGGTTACGACCCGCTGGATCCCTACTCGCGCGTGCTGGCGATGGCCGACACCGCCTTGCCCGCAGGCTTTCGTTTCGGTGTGCCTTCAACACTGGGCTTCTGCGGCGACGCGCTGGCCGAGCAGGCTTTCGGCGAAGCTGTCACCCGCATGCAGGCCCTGGGCGGCGTGCCGGTGCCCATCAATTTCGCGCCGCTGGCCGAGGCGGCCGCGCTGCTCTATGAAAGCGCGCTGGTGGCTGAACGCTACACCGCCGTACGCGATTTTTTCGACGCCCATGAAGACGCAGTGATCGAACCGGTCCGCAGCATCATCGGCGCAGGCCGCCAATACAGCGCCGCCGACCTGTACGCGGCCCAAACGAAGCTGCGCGCACTGGGCCAGCAGGCGGCCGCGATGTGGCATGACATCGATGTGCTGTTGCTGCCGACCGCGCCCACGCACTACACGCTGCAGGCCATGCAGCGCGACCCCGTCACGCTGAACCGCCACCTGGGCACCTACACCAACTTCGTCAACCTGCTGGACTACGCGGCCCTTTCCGTGCCCAGCAGCCTGCGTCCCGACGGCCTGCCTTTCGGCATCACGCTGGTGGGGCTGGCGGGCAGCGACTGGCAGCTGGCCGAACTCGGACAGCGCTACCACCACGCCAGCGGTTTGCCGCAGGGCGCGTTGAACGAAGCGCTGCCCGCGCCCGCAGCGTTGCCAGGCATCCAGCCGGCAGCCACAGTCAGGCTGGCCGTGGTGGGCGCACATCTTTCCGGCATGCCGCTGAACAGCCAGCTGACCTCGCGCGGCGCCACGCTGGTGGGCCCGGCACGCACCGCGCCAGACTACCGCTTTTACGCCCTACCGGGCACGGTGCCGCCCAAGCCGGGGCTACTGCGCGTGGCGGCCAATGAAGGTGCAGGCATCGCGCTGGAAATCTGGGAGATGCCGGTGCAGCACTACGGCTCTTTCGTTGCGCTGATCCCCGCGCCCCTGGGCATAGGCACGCTGGCGCTGGAGGGCGGCGGCAGCGTCCAGGGTTTTGTTTGCGAGGCGCACGCGCTGCAAGGCGCCGAGGACATCACGCATCTGGGTGGCTGGCGCGCCTACCTCGAATCACTGAAGTCCAGCGCACCGGCCTGAAGCTTTCATCACCCTTTACCAACCCGTTCATCCACCGTTTACCCATCACCAGCAGGAGCATTTCATGAAGCCCGTTCCCACACCGTCATCCGCCCCCCACGGCCCGGCACGCCGCTCGCTGCTCAAGGCCACGGCCGCCGGCGCCACACTGGGCTTGCTGGGCATGCCGGCCTTCCTGCATGCGCAGGGCGGTCCCAAGATACGCATCGGCTACTGGCCCATCGCCGCCGGCCTGCCGTTCTACTCGGCCATCGAACTGGGCTATTTCAAGGAGGCCGGCCTGGACGTGGAGCCGCTGAAGTTCGCCGGTGCGCAGCAGGTGATGGAGGCGGTGCTCTCGGGCCGCGCCGACGGCACCGCCAACGGCACCGGCTCGGCCAACATCGCCATCGGCGAGATCGCCCAGCCCGGCACCTTCAAGATTTTCTGCTCCAACCCCAGCAACGTGAAGAACGTGCTCGACGAGGTCATCGTGCCGGCGGCCAGCCCGGCCAAGGTCATGGCCGACCTCAAGGGCAAGCGCATCGGCTCCGGCCCCGGCATCCAGAACGTGACGCTGGCCAAGACCGTGCTGGAACGCGGCGGCGCCACCGGCGCGACCGTGGTCGAGTTACCCATCGGCCAGCATGTGGCCGCACTCGCCGCCGGCCAGATCGACGGCGCCTACACGCTGGAGCCCACCGGCACCATAGGCCGTATGAACGGCACCACCCGCGTGCTGGAAGCCGGCGTGATTGCGCGCTATGTGCTGGGCGACCCGATGGCGCCGTGGTTCGGCGGCTCGGCTTCGCTCTCGTCGGACTTCATCAAGAAGAACCCGGATGCTGCGAAGAAGTTCGTCGCCGCTTACGGCAAGGGCGTGGCGTACGTGCGCAGCAAGTCGGTCGAGGCGCGCCAGTACCTCAAGGGCTACACCGCCATCGAAGGCCCGCTCACCGGCGAGGTGCCTCTGGCTGCCTACACCATGTACAACGAGTTCACCCCGGCCGACGTGGCGCATTTCCAGAAGTTCTTTGACCTGTTCTCCGAAAAAGGCATCTTCAGCTCGCGCCTCATCGTGGACTCCATGCTCTACAAGGGTTGAACACCATGAGTACCACCTCTCCCGTGACGGCAACGCCCGCCAAACCCTGGACGCCTCCGGCCGCACCGGCGGCCGTCGTGCAGCGCAAGCCGGCGCTGGACAAGGCCCTGCCCTTCATCGGCCCGGTGGCGCTCTTCATCATCTGGGACCTGGCCGTGCGCCTGGGCTTCATCAAGGCCATCCTGCTGCCGCCACCCATCGATGCGCTGGGCGCGCTGCTCAGCGGCCTGGCCGGCGGACCGCTGCTCAAGGACTTTGCGGTCACCGTATGGCGCACGGTGCAGGCCTTCATGATCGCCGCCGCGGTCGGCATGCCGCTGGGCGTGTTGCTGGGCAGCAATGAAAAAGCCTACCGCAGCGTGGAATTCCTGATCGACTTCTTTCGCTCCACACCGTCTTCGGCGCTGATCCCGCTGTTCCTGATGATTTTCGGCGTGTCGGACATCAACAAGGTCGCGATTGCCGCCTTCGGCGCGCTGCTGATCGTGGTGTTCAACAGCGCTTACGGCGTGATCAACGCGCGCAAGCAGCGTGTCATGGCGGCCAGGGTCATGGGCGCCTCGCGCTGGCAAGTGTTCAAGGACGTGTTGATCTGGGAAAGCCTGCAGCCGAGCTTTGTCGGCCTGCGTTCAGCGGTGTCCATGGCACTCGTCATCGTGATCGTCGCCGAGATGTTCATCGGCGCCGACACCGGCCTGGGCAACCGCATCATCAACTCGCAGCAGGTCATGAACGTGAAGGACATGTACGCGTCCATCCTGGCTGCCGGCGCCCTGGGTTATGCGCTGAATATTTTGTTTCTCATCGCCGAGCGCCGCATCGTGCATTGGAGCGGAAGATGATGTCGCCCCCACGTTCGCTCACTGCGTGTAGCTCTCTGCCCCCCGAGGGGGCCGCTGCGCCTGCGGCCCGGCAAAGCCGGTTCCGCGGCTCCTGCTTGAAGGGAGCGCCTGCTCGCTGCTTTATCAACGGTGAACCCCACTGGAGTTGGACATGTCCGCTGTAATCAACGCCCCCGTCTTCGCCGATGTTCCGGTGCGTGAGTTCCAGCCCGGCCCGGCCGGCACGCACATCACCATACGCGGCCTGACCAAGTACTTCGCCGGTTGGCCGCTGTATGAAGACTTCAACCTGGACATCCCCAAGCACAAGATCGTCTCGGTGTTCGGGCCCAACGGCTGCGGCAAGTCCACGCTGATCAACATGATCGCAGGCCTGATTCCCATCGACGCCGGTGAAATCCTGTTTGACGGGAAATCGCTCAAGGACACCAAGATCGGCTACGTCTTCCAGAACTACCGCGAAGCCATGTTCCCGTGGATGCGCACCATCGACAACATCGCCTATCCGCTCAAGCTCGAAGGCAGATCCAAGGCCGAAGTCGACAGGCGCATGGCCGAACTCGTGGCCTCCTTCGACGTGAAGTTCGACCTGAACCGCTACCCCTATGAGCTGTCGGGCGGGCAGCAACAGACGGCTTCCATCATGCGGGCGCTGGCGCCCAACCCCGAGGTGCTGTTTCTGGACGAGCCGTTTTCGGCGCTGGACTTCGAGATGACGCTGTTCATCCGCGAAAAGCTGCAGGAAGTGTTCATGCAGACCGGCACCACCATGCTGCTGGTGTCGCACGACCTGGAAGAAGCCGTGTACCTGGCCGACCAGGTGCTGCTGCTGACCAAGCGCCCGACGCGCGTGGCCGAAATCCTGCCTTATGGCGATGCGCGCCCGCGCACGGTAGAGACGCTGTCCGAAGCCAGCTTCATCCGCACCAAGAAGCTCAGCCTGGAAATCTTCCAGCGCGAAGTCAGGCGTTGAGAAAGCTGCAGCCATGATGGACGAAGCAAGCATTGCAAGTTATGTCGCAAGCGCCGGCGCGGTGCTGGACCTGCCGCTGCCGCCGGACCGCGCGGCACGCGTGGCCGCCCACCTGCAGCGCACCGCCGTCATGGCCGCGCTGCTGGACGCGGCGCCGCTGGCCCCGCACGACGAGCCGGCCGAAATTTACTGCCCGGCGGTTTTCCCATCCAGCGACGGCGGGCGCGAGCAGTCATGAAAAGCATGGTGTTTGATGCGTCCGCCATGGCCGCCGCCGTTGCGGCAGGGCAGGTCAGCGCGCGCGAACTGCTCGATGCCAGCCTGGCATGCATTGACAGCACGGACGGCCGGGTCAATGCCTTCACCGAAACAACCCGCACCCGGGCCCGCGCCGAGGCCGACGCGGTGGACGCGCAGCGGGCGCGCGGCGAAGCCCTGGGACCGCTGGCTGGCGTGCCGTACGCGGTCAAGAACCTGTTCGACATCGAAGGGCTGACCACACTGGCCGGCTCAAAAATCAACCGCGGCCTGCCCGCGGCTTCGGCCGATGCGGTCCTCGTCACGCAGATGAAGGCGGCCGGCGCCGTGCTCGTCGGCGCGCTGAACATGGACGAATACGCCTACGGTTTCACCACGGAAAACACACACTACGGCCCCTGCCGCAACCCGCACGACCTGACGCGCATCGCCGGCGGTTCGTCGGGCGGCTGTGGCGCGGCGGTCGCGGCCGGGCAGGTTCCTGTCACCCTGGGCTCGGACACCAACGGTTCCATTCGCGTGCCGTCGTCGCTGTGCGGTGTCTGGGGCCTGAAGCCGACGTTTGGCCGGCTGTCGCGCCGCGGCAGTTATCCCTTTGTGCACAGCATCGACCACCTGGGGCCGCTCGCCGGCAGCCTGGGCGGGCTGGCGCTGGCCTACGATGCGCTGCAGCAGCCCGACCCGCTGGACCCGGGCAGCCATGCGCTACGCGTACAGCCGGTCTCTCCAGTCCTGGGCAAGGGTGCGGGTGGCCTGCGCATCGGTGTGCTGGGCGGGTACTTTCACGACAATGCCGGGCCCGAAGCGCGCGAGGTGGTGGCGCTGGCCGCCCGCACCCTGGGTGCGCAAGCCGACGTGGTGTGGCCGGATGCTGCACTGGCGCGCGCGGCGGCCTTCATCATCACCGCGAGCGAAGGCGGCAGCCTGCACCTGGGCGACCTGCGCACGCGTGCCGACGAATTCGAACCGCTGTCGGTGGACCGTTTCATCGCCGGCGCGCTGCAGCCCGCTGATTGGTATGTGCGCGCACAGCGCTTTCGCCGCAGCTACCGCGACAAGGTCAACGCCCTGTTTCAGGACTGGGACGTGCTGCTCACGCCTGCCACACCGGTCGGCGCCACGGTCATCGGCACCGAGTGGCTGGACATCAACGGCGTGCGCCAGCCCTGCCGCGCCGCGATGGGCCTGCTCACCCAGCCCATCTCTTTTTCCGGCTGCCCCGTGGTCACCGCGCCCATGTGGCCGGCAGCCGGCGGCATGCCGATAGGCGTGCAGGTCATCGCCGCGCCCTGGCGCGAAGACCTGGCCTTGCGGGCCGCGCAGGTGCTCGGCGACGCCGGCGCCGCCCATATCCGGCCCGCCACACTGGTGACACAAGCATGAACCCCGGCCTTGCCATCAACCTCCCCGACGTCCTGGCCGAAGTCACGGCGGTGTTTGCGCGTTATGAGGATGCGCTGGTCAACAACAAGGTGGACGTGCTGGACGAGCTGTTCTGGAACAGCCCGCACACCCTGCGCTACGGCGCGACGGAAAACCTTTACGGCTACGCCGACATCCAGGCCTTCCGGGCGGGACGGCCGTCGCAGGGCCTGGAGCGGCGGTTGCTGAAAACCGTGATCACAACCTATGGCCGCGACATGGCGACCGCCAATACTGAATTCCAGCGCGCCGGCAGCGCCAGAACCGGCCGGCAGAGCCAGACCTGGATGCGCACGCCCGAGGGCTGGCGCGTGGTCGCCGCGCACGTGAGCCTTCTTGCCTGAGTTTCATTTCCTTGACCTCATAACCCCTGGAGCATTGACCATGAGCAACTTCCTCAATCGCCGCGATTCGATCAAGACCCTGGCCGCGCTCGGCGCCGCGGCCACCGGCCCGTTTGCCTTCGCGCAAAAACCCCTAACC
Source organism: Polaromonas sp. P1_F4 (assembly GCF_056405675.1). Lineage (NCBI taxonomy): Bacteria > Pseudomonadati > Pseudomonadota > Betaproteobacteria > Burkholderiales > Comamonadaceae > Polaromonas > Polaromonas sp. P1_F4. The sequence goes on from NZ_JBFUBP010000007.1 coordinate 62,003, forward strand.
GTGGGCGTGATCTACGTCGGCCCGCGCGACGACTACGGCTACAACCAGGCCCAGGCGCAAGCGGCGGCCGAGCTCAAGAAGATGCCGGGCATCAAGGTGGTGGAAGAAGAAAACGTGCCCGAAACCGCGGCCGTGCAGAAAACCATGACCGGCATGATCGCGCAGGACGGCGCCAGCCTGGTGTTTCCCACCTCCTTCGGCTACTTCGATCCGCACATGCTGGCGGTGGCGGCCAAGTTTCCCGCAGCGCGTTTTGCGCATTGCGGCGGCATGTGGACGGAAGGCAAGCACCCGAAAAACACCGCCAGCTTTTTTGGTTACATCGATGAGTGCCAATACCTCAACGGCATGATCGCCGGCCACATGACCAAGAGCAACAAGATCGGTTTCATCGCCGCCAAGCCGATCCCGCAAGTGCTGCGCAACATCAATGCCTTCACCATGGGCGCGCGTTCGGTCAAGCCCGGCATCACGACCAGCGTGATCTTCACCGGCGACTGGTCCATGCCGGTCAAAGAAGCCGAGGCCACCAACAGCCTGGCCGACCAGGGTGTGGACGTGTTCACCATGCATGTGGACGGCCCGAAAGTCATTGTCGAGACCGCCGCCAAACGCGGCAAGATGGTTTGCGGCTACCACGCCAGTCAGGCCAAGCTCGCGCCTAACGCTTACCTGACCGGCGCCGAATGGAATTGGCTCACGGCCTACACCACCTTTGTGGAAGCGGCACGCAGCGGCAAGCCGCACCCCAACTTCATACGCGGCGGCCTGAAGGACGGCTACGTGAAGATGTCGGCCTACGGACCCACCGTGACCGAGGCGGCGAAAAAGCAGGCCGACGGTGTCAAGGCGCAGATGATGGCGGGCAGCTTCGACATCTTCAAGGGTCCGCTCAAGGACAACAAGGGCGGCACCATCGTGCCTGCCGGCAAGGTCTTCAAGCAGACCGACCTTGAGCTCGAGAAGATGAACTACTTGGTTGAAGGGGTCATCGGCAGTGTTTGACGAACACCCCCGAAGCGCCTGCGGCGCTTCCCCCTCAAGGGGGCGCCACCGGCGGCCCGGCAAAGCCGGTTCCGCGGTGGCCCTGAACAGGCGCGTCGGTCGCTAACGCCATTCCCATGCGCCACTCCCTCGCCAACTTCCTGTTGCCGGCAGGCGCCATCATCGCGGCGCTGGGCCTGTTCGGCGTTTTCGTCTGGTTCGCCGGTGTGAGCCCGCTGGAGGTTTGGCTGCTGCTGTTCAAGGGCGCGTTCGGTGACTGGTATTCCTGGCAGAACACGCTGCAGCGCGCCGCACCGCTGATGCTCACGGCCCTGTGTGTCGCCGTTCCGGCGCGCGCGGGCTTGACAGTCATAGGCGGCGAGGGCGCGGTGGTGCTGGGCGGACTGGCCTGCGCCGGCCTCGCGCAAAGCCTGCCCCTGCCCGCGAACATGGCGGGCACGGTGATGGTCTGCCTCGCCGCCGCGTTGGCCGGTGCCTTGTGGATTGGATTGGCGGGCTGGCTGCGGCAATACCGTGGCATCAACGAAACCATCAGCAGCCTGCTGCTGGCCTATGTGGCCGTCGGCCTGTTCAAGCACCTGGTCGAAGGACCGCTGCGCGACCCGTCCAGCCTCAACAAGCCGTCGACTTTTTCGCTGGCCGAAGGCCTGCTCATTGGCGGCATCGCCGGCTCCGACGTGCACTGGGGGCTGGTGATCGGCGTGCTGGCCTGCCTGGCGGCGGGCCTGTGGTTTCGAATGACGCCCTCGGGCTTCGCGGTGCGCGTGGTCGGCGGCAACCCGCGTGCGGCGCAACTCGTCGGGCTACCGGCCTCCAGGCTGATCCTGCTGGCCTGTGCGCTGGGCGGGGCCTGCGCCGGCCTGGCCGGCGCCATCGAGGTCGCGGCCGTGCACACCAATGCCAACGCCGCCCTGATCGCGGGCTACGGCTACGCCGGCATCCTGGTGGCTTTCATCGCACGCCAGCATCCCGTGGCCATCATCCCGGTGGCCATCCTGTTCGGCGGCTTTGGCGCGGCCGGCAGCCTGCTGCAGCGCCGCCTGGGCCTGCCCGATGCCTCGGTGCTGGTGCTGCAGGGCATCGCCTTTGTGCTGATCCTGGCCAGCGAGGCCCTGCGCGATGTGGACTGGAAAACTTTTTTTGAGCGTATCAGCCGCTTTGGCCCTTCGGAGCCGAGCCCGATTCCTTTGCCGGAGGAAAAGCCATGACCGCCGACCAGCTCCTGATCTTTTTCGCCGGTATCGTCGGCGGCGCGCTGCGCGTCGGCGCGCCCTTCCTCTTTGTCAGCCTGGGCGAATGCATCACCGAAAAATCCGGCCGCATCAACCTGGGGCTGGAGGGCGTGCTGGTGCTGTCGGCCATGTCGGCCTTCGGCGCCTCCTGGCTCTCGGGCTCGCCTTGGGTCGGTGTGCTGGCGGCGGCGGCCACCGGCGCGCTGCTGGCCGCACTGCATGGCGTTCTCTGCTCGCTACCGCGGGTCAACGACATTGCCACCGGCATTGCATTGATGCTGCTGGGCACGGGCCTGGCCTTCTACCTGGGCAAGCCGCTGATCCAGCCGCAGGCGCCGCAACTGCCCGCCATCGCTCTGGGCGGCTGGAGCAGCTCGGCCGCCGTCCGCTCGGCACTGCAGATCAATGTGCTGGTGCCGATCGGGCTGGCGCTGGCCGTGGCCTTGTGGTGGGCCTTTGCCAACACACGCGCTGGCCTGATGGTACGCATGGCGGGGGATTCGGCCAACGCCGCGCGCTCGCTCGGTTACTCGGTGTCCGCCATCCGCATTGCCGCGACCGCCGCCGGCGGCCTGGTTGCCGGTCTGGGCGGCGCTTCGCTCACCCTGTTTTATCCCGGCAGCTGGAACGAAGGCATCTCCAGTGGCCAGGGCCTGATCGCGGTGGCGCTGGTGATCTTCGCGCGCTGGAGCCCCCTGCGCTGCGTGTACGCCTCGCTGCTGTTCGGCGGCGCCGGCGCCATCGGCCCGGCCCTGCAGTCCGTCGGCATCAACTGGGGATATCACCTTTTCAACATTGTTCCCTATGTGCTCACCCTGCTGATCCTGGTCATCACCTGCCGGCCGGGCAGCACCGTGAGTGGCAGCCCGGGCGAGCTTTCCGCCACCCGCTAGTGACTGCAAGCACTGACAAGGAAAACATCCAGATGGAACGCTTCGTCAACGCCAACCCCTACCCATGGCCGTACAACGGCGACCTGCGGCCCGGCAACACCGCGCTTATCGTTATCGACATGCAGACCGACTTCTGCGGTGAAGGCGGCTACGTGGACAAGATGGGCTATGACATCTCGCTGACGCGCGCGCCGATTGAACCGCTCAGGGCCCTGATGGCCGGCATGCGTGCCGCGGGCTACCACGTGATCCACACGCGCGAAGGCCACCGGCCCGACCTGTCGGACCTGCCGGCCAACAAGCGCTGGCGCTCGCGCCGTATCGGCGCCCACGGCGCGGGCATCGGCGACGACGGCCCTTGCGGGCGCATCCTGGTGCGCGGCGAACCGGGCTGGGAGATCATTCCCGAATTGGCACCGCTGCCCGGCGAGGTGGTGATCGACAAGCCCGGCAAAGGCTCGTTCTACGCCACCGACCTGGAGATGGTGCTGCGAACGCGCGGCATCGAGAACCTGATTCTCACCGGCATCACCACCGACGTTTGCGTGCACACCACCATGCGCGACGCCAACGACCGCGGCTTCGAATGCCTGTTGCTGTCGGACTGCACCGCCGCCACCGACCGCGGCAACCATGAGGCAGCGCTGAAGATGATCACCATGCAGGGCGGCGTGTTCGGCGCGCATGCTTCATCGGCGGCGGTGCTGGCCGCACTGGCCACGCCATGAGTCCAGGCACCACCATCGGCAGCCTGCCGCCCGCCACCGGCGCGCTGGCGCTGGACATCTACCGCATGAGCATGCGGTTCGGCAGCTTCACGGCACTCGACGGTGTCAACATGAAGGTGGCGCCGGGAACCGTGCATGCGCTTCTCGGTGAAAACGGCGCGGGCAAAAGCACGCTGGTCAAGTGCGTGGCGGGATTCCAGCGGCCCTCGGAAGGCAGCATCGTCATCGACGGCCGTGAGCAGGCGATCGCCAATCCGGTGGTGGCTCGCGCGTTGGGCATTGGCATGGTCTACCAGCATTTCACGCTGGCGCCCGGCATGACGGTCGCCGAAAACCTGCTGCTGGCCGGCGGCAAGACGCCGGCGCTGATCGACTGGACGCAAAAACGCGCGGAGCTGGAGGCCTTTGTGCAAACCACGCCCTTCAGGCTGGACCTGGACACGCGTCCGCTGGACATGGCCGCCGGCGAGAAACAAAAGCTCGAACTGCTCAAGCAGCTCTATCTCAAGCCGCGCCTGCTGATCCTGGACGAGCCGACTTCGGTGCTGACGCCGCAGGAGGCCGACGAAGTGCTGGGCCATGTGCGCGACTTCGCACGTGCCGGCCACTGCACGGTGCTCATCATCACCCACAAGTTCCGCGAAGTCATGGCCTATGCCGACGACGTGACCGTCTTGCGCCGCGGCAAAGCGGTACACGTCACTTCGGTGCCGGCGACCGACCCGGCGCGGCTCGCGCAGGCCATGGTGGGTGATGCGGCCGCGGCCCACCCCGAAAACCAGGCCACGGAACCCAAGGTGCCTGCCACCAGCGCCGTGCGGGCTGTCGATGTTGCGGCACAAACCGCATCCCTTGATGTTCACGGCCTGCAGGTCATGGGCGACCGCGGCACGCTGGCGGTGCGCAACCTGAGCCTGTCGGTGCTCGCGGGCGAGATTCTCGGCGTCGCCGGCGTGTCCGGCAACGGCCAGCGCGAGCTCGTTGAAGCGCTGGTCGGCCAGCGGGCGCACGCCGCCGGCGTGGTGCGGGTGGACGGTCAGCCTTACGCCGCCACGCGGGGCGAGAACCACCGCCTGAAGGTGCGCAGCCTGCCTGAGGAGCCGCTGCGCAATGCCTGTGTGGGTGACTTCAGCGTGGCCGAAAACATGGCGCTGCGCGACTTCGACCGGCCGCCGCTATGCGCCGCGGGACGCTTGCGATTCGGGCTCTGGCGCAGCCGCGCGCGCGAATGGATCAAGGGCTATGGCATCAAGACGCAGGGGGAGAACGCACCCATTCGCAGCCTCTCTGGCGGCAACGTGCAGCGTGCCGTGCTGGCGCGCGAGCTGCATGGCGAGATCAAGGTGCTGATCGCCGCCAACCCGGTGTTCGGCCTGGACTTCGCCGCCGTGAAGGAAATCCACACCCGCCTGCGGGGCGTGGCGCAGCAGGGCGCGGCCGTGCTGCTGGTCAGCGAAGATCTGGACGAACTGCTTGAACTGGCCGACCGCATCGTGGTGATGAGCGAGGGGCGCATCGTCTTCGAGACCGCGGCCTCCGGGGCCCAGCGGCAGGTGCTGGGTGCGCACATGGGCGGGGGACGATGAGTTCCCCCCCGAAGCGGCCTGCAGCCGCCCCCCCCGCAAGGGGGCTGAGTACCGCTGCTCCAAGCCTGCCTGCGCAGGCTTGGACGGTGCGAAGAGTCAGCGACTCTGACGCTGATGCGGCCTGCAAGGCACACCAGCGGCCCGGCAAAGCCGGTTCCGCGGTTGCCCACGAAGGAGCACTCCTATGAAAATCGCAGCGGCTCCTTTCGCCTACGAGTTCGAGCTGGCGCACACCGCGCTGGTCATCATCGACATGCAGCGCGACTTCATCGAGCCCGGCGGCTTCGGTGAAACGCTGGGCAATGACGTCTCTCTGTTGCAGGCCATCGTGCCGGCCTGCAAGGCCGTGCTGGAGGCCTGGCGCCGCGCGGGCGGGCTTGTGGTGCACACCCGCGAGGCGCACAGGGCCGACCTGGCCGATTGCCCGCCCGCCAAGCGCAGCCGCGGCAACCCGACCCTGCGTATCGGCGACATGGGAGCGATGGGCCGCATCCTGATAGCCGGTGAACCGGGAAACCAGATCATCCCCGAGCTGGCGCCACTGCCCGGCGAGATCGCCATCGACAAGCCCGGCAAAGGCGCCTTCTACGCCACCAGCCTGCACGAGCAGCTGCAGCATGCCGGTATCACGCACCTGCTGTTCATGGGCGTGACCACGGAGGTCTGCGTGCAGACCTCCATGCGAGAAGCCAACGATCGCGGTTACGACAGCATGCTGCTGGAGGACTGCACTGAAAGTTATTTCCCGGCCTTCAAGTCGGCGGCCGTGGCGATGATGCGCGCCCAGGGCGCCATCGTCGGCTGGACCGCCACCAGCGGCGAATTGCTGGCGGCGCTGCCGGCACGGCCCGAACACTGCTAGAGTTTCACCATGCACTTTGCCTCCAGCCATCCCGCGAGCCTTGCCGTCGCGCTCGCCCATCGTTCGCGGGCCGACGAAGTATACGAAGAGCTCAAGCGCGACGTATCCGAGTTCAAGCTGGTGCCGGGCGACCGCTTCACCGAAACCGAAATCAGCGAGCGCCTGGGCGTCTCGCGCACGCCCGTGCGCCAGGCCCTGTTTCGCTTGCAGCAGGAAGGCTTCGTCGAGGTGCTGTTTCGCAGTGGCTGGCGTGTGCTGCCCTTTGATTTCGACAAGTTTGAACAGCTCTACGACCTGCGCATGGTGCTGGAAACCACGGCCGTGCAGCGGCTGTGCGCCGGTAGCCAGACGATTGACACGGCGCTGCTCGATGAACTGGCGGCCATCTGGCTGGTTCCGGTGGGCGAGCGCAGCACCGATCATGTTCGGGTCGCCCAGTGGGACGAAGCTTTTCATTGCGCGCTGGTGGCGGCTTCCGGCAATGCCGAGATGGCGCGTGTGCACCGCGACGTGACCGACCGCATTCGCATCATTCGCCGGCTTGATTTCATCAAGCAGCCGCGCATTGAGGCCACCTATGAAGAGCACGCCAAGATTCTCAAGGCAGTGCGTGCCAAGCGCGGCGACCAGGCCGCCATGCTGCTGCGCGCCCATATCGAAACCAGCCAGACCGAGGTGCGGAAAATAACGCTGCACCAGGTGCATCTCGCGCGCCAGATCGGCTCCGGAACACCGCCCAAGACATAAAAGCGCCTTAAGCCGTTAACTGGCGGGCGCAAGGAGCTATCAAAAAAGGAGCAATGTGCGGGGCACTACCCCCTGCGGTGTGCCCTGCTTACCGCCCCCAGCGCAGCACAAGCGGATCAAGCCGCCTGGCGGTCGCCAGCAGCCCAGTGCGCGTGTCCGGGTGCATGGCCGGAAAAGGATGACGCGGCGCCTCGCAGGCGATCACGCCGCCTTCCTTCATCAAGGTCTTGGCGGCCAGCAGCCCTGCCTGGCGATTCTCGTAATTGATCAGCGGCAGCCATTGCTGGTAGAGGGCATAGGCCTTGTCGTGATCACCAGCGCGGTGCGCCTCGATGATCGGACGAATACCATCGGGGTAGCCGCCGCCGGTCATGGAGCCGGTGGCACCGGCATCAAGGTCGGGCAGCAGTGTGATGGCCTCTTCGCCGTCCCAGGGCCCTTCCACCGCGTCGCCTCCCAAACGGATCAGTTCGCGCAGTTTGGATGCTGCACCGGCGGTTTCGATCTTGAAATAGGCGACGTGTTCAATCTCACGGGCCATACGCGCGAGGAAGCAGGCTGAAAGCACAGTGCCGCTGGCGGGCGCATCCTGGATCATGATGGGAATATTGACCGCGTCCGACAGCCGCGCATAAAACTCGTAAATCTGCGGCTCGCTCACGCGAAAGGTGGCCCCGTGATACGGCGGCATGACCATCAGCATGGCGGCGCCCATGTCCTGCGCGCGGCGGCTGCGTTCGGCGCAAACCTTGGTGCCGTAGTGGGTGGTGGTCACGATCACCGGCACGCGGCCGGCCACATGTTCGAGGACGGTGCGGGTCAGGGTTTCACGTTCTTCGTCCGAAAGCACGAATTGCTCGGAGAAGTTGGCCAGGATGCAGATGCCGTCGGAGCCGGCGTCGATCATGAAGTCGATGCAGCGCTTCTGGCTTTCAAGATCAAGCTCGCCGGTTTCGGTGAAGGTGGTGGGGGCAACGGGGAAGATACCGCGGTAACGCGGCTGGCGGAGCGTGTTCATGTGGCTGGATCAGGTTGAAGAAAGTTCAGTAGTTCACTGCTTGCGCGGTTTAATGGGAGTGCCGTGGAACTTCGGAGCCGCGGCAGCCGACCAGAAAATCGAAATCACAGCCCTCGTCGGCCTGCAGCACGTGGTCGACATACAGGCGCTGGTAGCCGCCGCGCATGCCTGCAGGGGCCTTCTGCAGGGCGGCAAGGCGCTCAGCCAGCTCGGCATCGCTGATGTCCAGGTGCAGGCGGCCCGCATCGCAGTCGAGCTCGATCCAGTCGCCGTCGCGTACCGCGGCCAGCGGCCCGCCGGCCGCTGCTTCTGGCGCCACATGCAGCACCACGGTGCCGTAAGCGGTGCCGCTCATGCGTGCGTCCGAGATGCGCACCATGTCCTTGACGCCCTGGCGCAGCAGCTTGGGTGGCAGGCCCATGTTGCCGACTTCGGCCATGCCGGGGTAGCCCTTGGGGCCGCAGTTCTTCATCACCATCACGCAGCTGGCATCGATGTCAAGGTTCTCGTCGACGATGCGCTCCTTGTAGTGCTCGAGGTTCTCGAAGACGACCGCGCGGCCGCGGTGCTTGAGCAGTTCGGGCGAGGCCGCGGAGGGCTTGAGCACGGCACCGCGCGGCGCCAGGTTGCCGCGCAGGATGCAGATGCCGCCGTCGGCGATCAAGGGGTTGTCGAGGGGGCGGATCACCTCGTCGTTGTACTGCGGCGCCTCGCGCACGTTGTCCCATATCGATTTGCCATTGACGGTGAGCGCATGGGGATGCGGCAGCAAGCTGTTTTCACCCAGCCGGCGCAACACGGCGGGCAGGCCGCCGGCGTAGTAAAACTCTTCCATCAGAAAACGGCCGGAAGGCTGCAGGTCAACGAGGGTGGGCGCGTTGCGGCCAATCCGTGTCCAGTCTTCCAGGTCCAGCTGCACACCAATGCGGCCCGCGATCGCCTTGAGGTGAATCACTGCATTGGTGGAGCCGCCAATGGCGGCATTGACGCGGATCGCATTTTCGAAGGCTTCGCGTGTGAGGATTTTCGACAGCGTGAGGCCCTCGCGCGCCATCTCGACGGCCCGCGCGCCCGACATCTGCGCCAGCACATAGCGGCGTGCATCCACCGCGGGAATGGCGGCGTTGTGCGGCAGCGAAGTACCCAGCGCTTCGGCCATGCAGGCCATGGTGGAGGCCGTGCCCATGGTGTTGCAAGTGCCGGCCGAACGCGACATGCCGCCCTCGGCTGCCAGGAACTGGTGCAGCTGGATTTCGCCCGCTTTTAACGACTCGTGAAGTTGCCACACCGCCGTGCCCGAGCCGATGTTTTTGCCTTCAAGCTTGCCGTTGAGCATGGGCCCGCCGGTCACCACAATGGCCGGAATGTCGCAGCTCGCCGCACCCATCAGCAAGGCGGGCGTGGTCTTGTCGCAGCCGGTGAGCAGCACCACGGCGTCAATCGGGTTGCCGCGAATCGCTTCTTCCACGTCCATGCTGGCAAGGTTGCGTGTGAGCATGGCGGTGGGACGCAGGTTCGACTCGCCGTTCGAGAACACCGGAAACTCGACCGGAAAGCCGCCCGCCTCTGAGATGCCGCGCTTCACATGCTCGGCAATCTTGCGGAAGTGGGCATTGCAAGGCGTGAGCTCCGACCAGGTATTGCAGATGCCGATGATGGGGCGGCCGTCGAACTCATGGTCGGGAATGCCCTGGTTCTTCATCCAGCTGCGGTACATAAAGCCGTTTTTGTCGGCCGTGCCGAACCACTCGGTGGAACGTAGTTTTCGTTTGGTGCTTGTCATGATGGTCTGGCCATTAAGGTTTCAGGAAGATTTGGGTGTGCGATTTGCCAGCAGCCGTTGCAGGAGGCAAAAAACAAACAGCAACACGCCGACGACAATGCGCGTCCACCAGGAGCTCAAAGTGCCGTCAAAAGAGATCAGGGTCTGGATGATTCCGAGCATCAACACCCCGAACAGGGTGCCGGCCACATAACCCACGCCGCCGCTGAGCAAGGTGCCGCCAATGACCACGGCGGCAATGGCGTCAAGCTCCATGCCGGTGGCGTGCAAGCCGTAGCCCGAAAGCATGTAGAAGGTGAAGACCACACCGGCCAGCGCCGAGCAAAAGCCCGACAGCGTGTAAACCCCCACCAGCGTGCGGCGCACCGGCAAGCCCATCAGCAGTGCCGATTGCTCATTGCCGCCGACGGCATACACCGCGCGGCCAAAGGGAGTGCAGTGTGCAATGAACACCGCCGCCAGCAGCACCGCGATGGCGATCACGGCACTGATCGAGAGCGAGGCGTCTTCCCACAAGGGAATGCGCAGCTGCGAAACCTCCGAGTAAAACTCGTTGGTGATGCTGATGGAATCGACGCTGATCAGGTAACACAGGCCGCGCGCCAGAAACATGCCGGCCAGCGTCACGATGAAAGGCTGCAGGCGAAAACGCTCAATCAGAAAACCCATGAAGGCGCCGAACGCCGTGCCCATGAGGAGCACCAGCGGAATCACCGCGGCCGGACTCCAGCCATGGTGCTCCACCAGCGCGGCAGACACCATGGTGGTGAGTGCGACCACGGAGCCGACGGACAGGTCAATGCCGCCCGACAGGATGACAAACGTCATGCCCACGGCGATGATGACCAGAAAGGCGTTGTCAATCAGCAGGTTGAGAAACACCTGAGCCGAAAAGAACCCGCTGTAGAGCACCGAACCCATGGTGGCCATGGCAACGAACAGCGATATGGTGGCCGCCAGCGGCAGGTATTTGGGATTAAAACCTGAAGCCGGCGCAGCAGGTGCCCGTTGGCTGGAGGCGGCCTCTACGGGAGGCCGGGTGACGGTTGTGTTCATGGCCGCATCCCCCGCGCGGCCGGCCGCCGCATCCAGATACCGATCTCGGCCCGGAATTCAGCCGATTGCAGCAGCATGACCACAAATACCACCACAGCTTTGACCACCAGGTTGATCTCAGGCGGCACACCCAGCGAGTAAATGGCATAAGTCAGCGTCTGGATGATCAGCGCGCCGATCACGCTGCCCACGAGGCTGAACCGCCCACCGGTGAGGGCGGTGCCGCCCAGCGTCACGGCCAGGATGGCATCCAGCTCGAGCAACTGACCCGCGTTGTTGCCATCGGCGCTTTTGACGTTGGAGCTGATCAGCAAGCCCGCAATGCCCGCGCACAAGCCACAGAAGCCGTAGGCGGCAACCATCAGGCGCCTGGCCTGCACGCCCGCGACGCGTGCTGCGGTTGGATTAATGCCCACAGCCTGTATGAACAGCCCGAGGGCGGTGCGCGTCACCGCCAGGTACAGCAGCGCAAAGACCACGGCCACGATAGAGAGCGAGAACGGCAGGCCCAGCAGGTAACCGCTGCCCAGGAAGAAAAATGGCGCGTAGTAGATGGTGATGATCTGCCCGCCGGTGATCAGCTGCGCGATGCCGCGACCCGCCACCATGAGGATCAGTGTGGCGATGATGGGCTGCATGCCTACCCTGGCGACCAGCAGCCCGTTCCACAGTCCGCACAGCAGCGCGATGGCCAATGCCGCCAGAATTGCCAGCGGCATCGGGAAACGGCTCACGCTCCCTGCCACCGACCCGCCAATCATCCAGGCGGCCACTGCGGCAGCAATGGCCACCACGGCGCCCACGGAAATGTCGATGCCGCGGGTGGCGATCACCAACGTCATGCCGAGCGACACCAGCACCAGCGGCGCGGCACGGTTGAGAATATCGATCAGGCTGCCGTACAAATGACCGTCACGCCACTCGACGTGCAGGAAACTGGCGTTAAACACTGTGTTCACAGCCAGCAGCAGGAACAGCGTGATGAGCGGCCAGGCCAGGCGGTGCCTCATGGCAGTGGCCAGAGGCGAGGGGTGGTGTTTCTCTTCAGGCATGTTCAGCCGCAATCAGTTCATAGACGGTGTCTTCGCTGCTGCCTGCCGGCAACTCACCCACCTTGCGGCGGTCACGCAGCACCACGATGCGGTGCGCCACACGAACCACCTCGCTCATTTCAGAAGAGATGAAAATCACCGCCATGCCAGCCTCAGCCAGGCGCAGGATCTGCTCCATGATTTCCTGCTTCGCGGCCACGTCGACGCCGCGCGTGGGTTCGTCCAGGATCAGCAGGCGCGGCTCGGTCGCGAGCCAGCGCGCGATCATGGCCTTTTGCTGGTTGCCGCCCGACAGCAGGCCTATGGGGGTGTCCACACTCGCGGTCTTGATACCCATCGCCTGGACAAAGCGTTCGGCCAATGCGGTTTGTTCGGCACGCGATAAAAAACGGCGCATGCCCATGCGGGCCTGCAGCGCCAGTACGATGTTTTCCCGGACTGAGAGCTCGGCCACGATGCCATCGGTCTTGCGCTCCTCGGGACATAGGGCGAGGCCCTGCCGGATCGCCTCGGCGGGATTGGAAAACGTGACCGCCTCGCCGTCGATTCTGAGCATGCCGCGGTCCGGCGTCTCCAGGCCGAACAGCAGGCGCGCCAGTTCAGTGCGGCCCGAGCCCAGCAGCCCGGCCAGGCCCACGACCTCGCCGGCACGCACGCGCAGGTCCACAGGCTGCAACTGACCGGCCTGGCCCAGACCTTCAGCTTGCAAAAGCGCCGGCGCAGCATCGTCAAATTCCGGAGGCACGGCGGCGGTGGCGGATTGCGCGGCCAGTTCCCGGCCCAGCATGGCCGCGATCAGTGCCTGCGGCCCCAGTTCACTGGCACGCCACTCGCCGACCCAACTGCCGTTGCGCAGAACGGTGATGCGATCCGACACCGCATACACCTGGTTGAGGAAATGAGTGACAAAAACAATGGCCAGCCCCTCGCCACGCAAGCGACGCAGCACCTCAAAGAGTTTTTGCACCTCGTCATCGTCGAGGCTGGAGGTCGGCTCGTCGAGGATCAGCACTTTGGATTCAATGCCGATGGCGCGCGCGATGGCCACCAGTTGCTGCACGGCGACCGGGTAGCTGGACAACAGGCGCGTGACGTCGATGTCCAGGCCCATGCGCGCGACCAGTTCGCGCGCACGGCGGTTCACGGTGGTCCAATCGATGCGAGACCCCTGCGCAAAGCCGTACCGCGGATAGCGGCCCGCAAAGATGTTTTCCGCTACCGACAGGTTGGGGCAGAGATTGACTTCCTGGTAGACCGTGCTGATACCCAGCCGCTGCGCGGCCAGGGGAGAGTCCGGCCATACCGGTTTTCCGGCAAGTTGCATCTGACCGCCGCTGGCTTCCAGCACGCCTGTCAACACCTTGATGAGCGTGGACTTGCCGGCGCCGTTTTGCCCCATCAAGGCATGGATTTCACCGGGATACAGGCGCAAACGCACATCCTGCAAGGCCGGAATACCCGCGAACTGTTTGTGGATGCCCGCAAGCTCCAGCACGGGGGCGGCGTCGGCCACGGTCATGGAGCGGCCTTCGCGCCACGCGCCACGATATTCGCCTTCAGAACGGCCAGGAGGTTCATGCCTTGTTCTTGTTGTAGACGTCGACAAACACGGCGGCCAGCAACACCACGCCCTTGATGACCTGCTGGTAGTCGATGCCGATGCCCAGGATGGACATGCCGTTATTCATCACGCCCATCACAAACGCACCGATCACCGCGCCCATGACCTTGCCGACACCGCCCGAGGCCGAGGCCCCGCCGATAAAGCAGGCGGCGATGACGTCGAGCTCAAAGCCCAGGCCGGCCTTGGGCGTCGCGGTATTCAGGCGCGCGGCGAACACCAGGCCTGCCAGCGCCGCCAGCACGCCCATGTTCACGAAGGTATAGAAGGCCAGGCGCTCGGTCTTGATGCCCGACAGCTTGGCGGCCTTTTCGTTGCCGCCCAGCGCATAGACGCGCCGCCCGATAGTGGTGCGACCCGTGATGAAGTGGAACAGGAAAATCAGCGCGGCCATCACGATCAGCACATTCGGCAGCCCCCTGTAGGAAGCCAGCAGGTAGCTGAAATAGATCAGCAGCGCCGAGAACATCGCCGTTTTGACGAAGAAAATGGCGGCGGGCTCGGCCTGGATGCCGTGCTTGAGCTGCTTGGCCCGCGCGCGTATGCCGGCCACGGCGAGCACGGCGGCCAGCGCCACGCCCAGCAGCAGCGAAGTCATGCGCAGGCCTTCGCTGCTCAGCAGGTCGGGCATGAAACCCGAGCTGAGCATCTGGAATGAATCGGGGAAGGGGCCGACCGACTGGCCTTGCAGCAGTGCCAACGCCAGCCCTTTGAACACCAGCATGCCGGCCAGCGTGACGATAAAAGAAGGGATGCGGAAGAACGCGACAAACCAGCCCTGAACCCCGCCTATCAGCGCGCCGCAGAGCAGGCACACCAGCGAGGCCGGCACGAAATGCCAGCCGTACTCCACCATCAGCACGGCCGCCAGCGCGCCGATGAAGCCGCACACCGAACCGACCGACAGGTCGATATGCCCGGCCACGATCACCATCAGCATGCCCAACGCCATGATGACGATGTAGCTGTTCTGCAGGACCAGGTTGGTGAGGTTGAGGGGCTGCATGAGCGTGCCCTCGGTCATGTACTGGAAGAAGCCCATGATGGCCACCAGCGTGATCAGCATGCCGTACTCGCGGAAGTTGTGCTTCAGGTAGTCGAGCGGCGATTTGCCGCTGGCAGCGGCGGTTTTTGCCGCAATCGCGGTGGCGTTGGAGGACTCGTTGTTCATTTCAGCTTGCTTTCATGATCGCGCGCATGATCTTTTCCTGGGAGGCTTCGGCCGTCGGCATCTCGGCGATGAAGCGGCCTTCGTTCATGACGTAGATGCGGTCCGTCATGCCCAGCAATTCCGGCATTTCCGAGGAAATCATGATGATGCATTTCCCTTCTGCCGCGAGCTGGGCCATCAGGGTGTAAATCTCGTACTTGGCGCCCACGTCGATGCCGCGCGTGGGCTCGTCGAGGATGAGCACTTCGGGACTGGTGAACAGCCATTTCCCGAGCACCACTTTCTGCTGGTTCCCGCCCGAGAGGTTGAGGACTTTCTGGCCGACGCTTGAGCACCGGATGCGGAGTTTTTCGCGGTAGCTCTGCGCGACCTGGTATTCGCGGCCGCTGTCGATGACGGAGGCACTTGAAACGCCCTTGAGGTTGGCCAGCGAGACGTTGAACTGGATGTCTTCGTTCAATATCAGCCCGTTGCCCTTGCGGTCTTCGGTCACATAGGCCAGACCATGGCGAACGGCTTTCTCTACCGTGCCGACATCAACAGGCTGGCCGTTCAGAAGGACCTGGCCGCTGATGCGGCGCCCCCACGAACGGCCAAAGATGCTCATGGCAAGTTCCGTGCGCCCCGCCCCCATCAGCCCGGCAATGCCGACGATTTCACCGCGCCGCACCTGCAGGCTGACGCCTTTGATGAATTTCCTGTCCGTGTGCAGCGGGTGGTAGACGTTCCAGTCGCGCACTTCAAACACGGTCTCGCCAATTTTCGGCTGGCGCGGCGGATATCGGTCAGCCATCTCGCGGCCCACCATGCCGCGAATGACGCGGTCTTCGCTGATGGCTTCGGCACGGCAGTCCAGTGTTTCGACGGTGCTGCCGTCGCGCAGGATGGTGATGGCGTCCGCCACGCGTGAAATTTCGTTGAGCTTGTGTGAAATAAGGATGCAGGTAATGCCCTGCCCCTTGAGTTCCAGCAACAGGTCCAGCAAGGCCTGGCTGTCGTTTTCGTTGAGGCTCGCCGTCGGCTCGTCGAGGATCAGCAACTTGACCTGCCTGGACAGGGCCTTGGCAATTTCCACCAGTTGCTGCTTGCCCACGCCGATGTCCGTGATCAGCGTGGCGGGCGATTCCTTGAGGCCCACTTTTTTCAGCAGGTCCTGCGTCTTGCTGTGCGCAGCCATCCAGTCGATCACGCCGCGCTGTGCAGTCTCGTTGCCGAGGAAAATGTTCTCGGCAATGGATAGCAGCGGCACCAGCGCCAGTTCCTGGTGGATGATGATGACGCCCAGCTGCTCGCTGTCGTGGATTCCGAGGAACTGGCGCTCCTGGCCTTCGTAGACGATGTCCCCGCTGTAGGAGCCGTGCGGATAGACCCCCGAGAGCACTTTCATCAAGGTCGATTTTCCGGCGCCGTTTTCACCGACGATGGCATGAATCTCACCCGCGCGCACGCGCAGGTTGACCTTGTTCAGCGCGACCACCCCTGGGAAGGTTTTGCGGATGTCGCGCATCTCGAGAATCGTTTCCAATGCCTGTCCTTTGGTACAAAAATCGCTCCGACGGCGACTGACACCGATGGGCGTAAACAGTCCCGCGCCTCCCCGGCACGGGACCGTCGTGCTTTCACCCTTCAGCCGGGGTTACTTGATTTGTGACTCTTTGTAGTAACCGCTGCCAATCAGAACCTGGTTCCAGTTAGAGGCATCCACAGCCACCGGTTTGAGCAGGTAGGAGGGCACCACTTTCACGCCGTTGTTGTAGGTCTTGGTGTCATTGATCTCGGGCTGCTTGCCAGAGAGGGTGGCATCCACCATGTTGGCCGTCACCTTGGCCAGCTCGCGCGTGTCCTTGAACACCGTCGAGTACTGCTCGCCTTTCAGGATGGACTTGACCGAAGGAATTTCGGCGTCCTGCCCGCTGACCACCGGGCAAGGCTGCTGCGCCGTGCAGTAGCCGACACCTTTGAGCGAGGACAGAATGCCGATGGACAGGCCGTCATATGGCGACAGGACTGCGTGGACTTTTTCCTTGCCGTAGTAGGCCGAGAGCAGGTTGTCCATGCGTGCCTGGGCCACCGCACCGTCCCAGCGCAGCGTGCCGACCTTGTTCATGCCCATTTGCTTGCTGCGCACCACCAGCTTGCCGCTGTCGATGTAGGGCTTGAGCACGCTCATGGCACCGTCGTAGAAGAAAAATGCATTGTTGTCGTCCGGGGAGCCGCCGAAGAGTTCAATGTTGAAAGGGCCCTTGCCCTGCTTCAGGCCCAGCTTGTCGACGATGGAGGTGGCCTGCAGCACACCAACCTGGAAGTTGTCGAAGGTGGCGTAGTAATCCACATTCTTCGAACCCTTGATCAGACGGTCATAGGCGATGACCTTGACACCCTTGTCGGCCGCGTTCTGCAACGCCTTGGACAGTGTGGTGCCGTCGATGGAGGCGATCACCAGCACCTTCGCGCCCTTGGTGATCATGTTCTCGATCTGGGCGAGCTGGTTCGGGATGTCGTCATCGGCATATTGCAGGTCGGTTTTGTAGCCGCGCTCCTTGAGCACCTTGACCATGTTGTCGCCGTCGGCGATCCAGCGGGCAGAGGATTTGGTGGGCATCGAAATGCCGATGCTGCCTTTGTCTTGCGCCTGGGCTGACGGTGCAATACCGAGGGTTCCCAGCACGAGGCCGGCGAGCAGGGTCTGGAGAAATGTACGTTTCATGAAATAGTTTCCTTCTGGAGGTTTGAAAGAGCGCCTCAGTATCGGGGCGCTGGTCCGGATGCTGATCAGTATTTACGCTTGGGGAATTCCTTGGCGGCTACTTCCATCGGAAAAATACCCTCTTCGGTAACGATACGTTTCTGAACGGGTTTGCCGGCCTTGATGTCCTTGACTGCCGCCATCAGCTGCGGGCCCAGCAAGGGGCTGCACTCCACGGAGACGTTGAGCTTGCCGGCCATCATGGCTTCGAAAGCGCCCTTGACGGCATCGATCGAGATGATGGTGATGTCCTTTGCCGGCTTCATGCCAGCCTCTTCAATCGCCTGAATCGCGCCGATAGCCATGTCGTCGTTGTGCGCGAAAAGCACATTGATCTTCTTGCCTTCGGCCTTGAGGAAGGCTTCCATCACTTCCTTGCCTTTGGCACGGGTGAAATCACCCGTCTGCGAGCGGATGATCTTGAATTTCGGGTCGGCCTTGATGATTTCTTCAAACCCTTTTTTACGGTCAATCGCCGGTGCGGAACCCACGGTTCCCTGCAGCTCAACGATGTTGACCTGGCCGCTTGTGCCCTTCATTTTTTCGACAAGCCAACGGCCTGCCTTGCGGCCTTCCTCCACAAAGTCCGAGCCCATGAAGGAAACATACAGCGAGGTGTCTTTGACGTTCACGGAGCGGTCAGTCAGCACTACCGGAATTTTGGCGGCCTTGGCTTCACGCAAAACGGTTTCCCAGCCCGACTCGACCACGGGCGAAAACGCGATCACGTCAACCTTTTGGGCAATGAAGGAGCGAATCGCCTTGATCTGGTTTTCCTGCTTCTGCTGGGCATCGGAGAATTTGAGTTCGATGCCCGCGTCCTTGGCGGCCGATTTGATGGATTCGGTATTGGCGGTGCGCCATTCGCTCTCCGCGCCGACCTGGCTAAAGCCCAGCACGATGGGCTTTTGTGCCCATGCTGAAACCGGCAACAGGCCGGCAAGGGGGGCGCAGGCGAGTGCGACGGCGAGGGTGCGGCGATGGATTTTCATTTTGTCTCCTTGGTTGAAATGGAACTGACAGCTCTCTGGTGATCTTCAGTGGCTCAGGCTAGCACGTAACCGGTCTTGACGGTGGTGTAAAACTCGGCAGCGTAGCGGCCTTGTTCGCGTGAGCCGTAACTCGACCCCTTGCGCCCGCCGAACGGAACGTGGAAGTCGACACCCGCAGTAGGCAGGTTCACCATGGTCATGCCAACTTCTGCATGACGCTTGAAATGCATGGCGTGCTTGAGGGAAGTTGTGCAGATGCCTGCACAGAGGCCGAAGGGCGTGTCGTTGGCCAGGGCCAGCGCGTGTTCAAAATCATCGGCCTGCAACACACATGCTATGGGCCCAAAAATCTCTTCGCGTGCGATGCGGTGTTCCGGCCGGGCGAGGAAGAGCGCCGGATTCATGTAATGCCCTGGTGTCGGGCGTTCCAGCAATTCGCCGCCCCAGACGTGCTCGGCACCTTCGTTGCGCCCTATGTCCAGATACGACTGGTTCTGTTCGAGCTGGCTGCGGTCAACCACCGGGCCCATTTCGATGCCCCGTTCCAGCGCGTGGCCCACCTTGAGCCCGGCAATGCGGTGGCGCAGGCGCGCAACGAATGCATCGTGTACGGGCGCTTCCACGATGAGCCGGCTTGACGCAGTGCAGCGCTGGCCGGTCGAAAAGTACGAACCTTGCACAGCGCATTCGACGGCCTGGTCAAGATCGGCATCAGCCAGTATCACCAGGGGATTTTTGCCACCCATTTCAAGCTGCACTTTCGCGCGGCGTGCGGAAGCCGACTGAAGGATGCGTTCGCCGGTTGTCACCGAGCCCGTGAAGCTCAGCGCATTGACCAGGGGATGGTCGACCAGCGTTTGCCCGACTTCCCGGCCGCTTCCCATGACAAGGTTGAAGACGCCCGCAGGCAGCCCGCAGCGGCTGATGATTTCGGCCAGAGCCCAACCGCAGGTGGGCACCAGCTCGGCCGGTTTGAAAATAACCGTGTTCCCATACGCCAGTGCCGGCGCGATTTTCCAGGCCGGAATCGCCAACGGGAAATTCCATGGCGCGATGATTCCCACCACGCCGACAGGTTCACGCGTCACGTCGACCTGAATGCCGGGCCGGACCGACGCCATGGTCTCCCCCTGAACACGCAATGCTTCGCCTGCGAAAAACTTGAATATCTGGCCGGCCCGCGCCGCTTCGCCCACGCCTTCAGGCAAGGTTTTTCCTTCTTCCCGTGCCAGCAGCATGCCAAGCTCATCCTTGCGAGCCAGGATCTCGCTGCCGATCTGGTCAAGCACATCAGCCCGGCGTTGCGGGGTGCTGTGACTCCAGTGCGGCAATGCCTCGGCCGCGGCCCGGATCGCGAGTTCGGTCTGGTTGCGGTCGGCACGTGCGTACTCGCTGACCACCTCCCGGGTATCCGAGGGGTTGGTGCTGGTGCCCGTGGTGGTGCCGGTTTCCCAGCGCCCGTTGATGTAGTGCCGGGCGTTTTGTTGCAGTTCGCCGAATTTCATGAGAGTGAGAGCTTCATCTTTATAGCGCTGCAGTCTAGAATCAATTTTGATATCAATCCAATCGTTTTTTTGACAAAATAGATATCGTTCTACGCATTCTGGAAAACCCGATGAGCACTTACAACCACTGGTTCATACGCGCGCGGCTCAAAACACGGCAATTGCTGTTGCTGGTTGCACTGGCCGAAGAAGGCAATATTCATCGCGCAGCGCAGGTTCTCAGCATGACCCAACCGGCGGCGTCCAAGTTGCTCAAGGATCTGGAAGATGTTCTGGAGGTACAGCTTTTTGAGCGCTTGCCCCGCGGCATGCGGCCAACCTGGTATGGCGAAACCATGATCCGGCACGCGCGCATGGCACTGGCCAGCCTGAACCAGGCGCACGACGAACTCACCGCACTAAAAACCGGGCACTTCGGCCAGGTCGGCATCGGCGCCATCACGTCGCCGGGGCTGGCCTTGTTGCCGTCTGCGGTGGCCGTGGTCAAACAGGAGCACCCGAGCCTGCGCATTTCGCTGGACATCGAAACCAGCCCGGTGCTGCTCGAGCGGCTGGAGCAGGGCAAGCTCGACATCCTGGTGGCACGCCTCTTTGCCGAACATGACAAGACCAATTTGCGCTATGAGCCCCTGGTCGAGGAGCCGGTGTGCGCCATGGCGAGGCCGGGGCATCCTCTGCTGGGCGTGTCAGGCCTCACCTTGCGCGACGTGGTGGCGGCCGCCTGGATTGTGCCGCCCGCAGGCAGTGTCCTGCGGCACCGGTTCGAGCTGATGTTCCGCGAGGATGGGCTTGCACCACCTATCAACGTGGTGGAGTCTTCAGCCCTGCTTTTCATCACGCGCATGCTGCAGCAAAGCGACATGGTGGCCGTGGTCGCGGCCGATGTGGCGCGGTATTACGCCGCGCACGGTATCGTCTCGGTGCTGCCGCTGGATATGCCCTGCCACATGGACGCCTTCGGCATCATTACCCGCACCGACCGGCTGCCATCGCCAGCCGCCAAGGTCATGATGAAAGCGCTGAAGACGGCAAGCCTGACCCTCTACGGCCGCAGGTTAGAAGCGGACTAAAAATCTTCGCCACCAAGGCCAGGGACACCGCGGAACCGGCTCCGCCGGGCCGCCAGTGTCGCCCCCTGAGGGGGAGGCGCCGAAGGCGCCCCGGGGGGGATTGTTAAACCCAGCCGGCATCCACCGTGAACTCCTGCGCGGTGCACATGGCGGCGTCATCGGATGCCAGGAACAGCACCATGCGCGCGATGTCGTGGGGCAGCAGTTTGTCGGGCAGGCACTGGTTGCGCTGGAGTTCCTTCTCGCCTTCGGCATCCAGCCAGAGCTTGATCTGCCGCTCGGTCATGACCCAGCCCGGCGACACGGTGTTGATGCGGATGCGGTCCCGGCCCAGCGTTTTCGCGAGGCCGCGCGTCAGGCCGTTCACCGAGGATTTGGCGATGGCATAACAGGGGTAGCCTGCGCCCTTGCCTTGCCAGCCGGTGGAGCCCAGGTTAATGATGGAGCCGGCGCCGAGGCGTTGCATACCGGGCACCACCGACTGGATTGCAAAGAAGGCGGGCCGTTCGTTGATCGCGATGCGGTCGTCGTAGTAGGCGGGCGTTACAGACTCCAGGCTGTGGCGGTCATCGCTGGCAACATTGTTGACCAGCACCGAGAAGTCGCCCAGCGCGCTTGCTGCGTCGGTGATTGCCGACTGCAGCGCGGCCACGTCCCGGACATCGCAGGCGCGCCACCATGGGCGGGCGTGCCCCGCATCCGCCAGCTCCTGCGCAAGCGCTTCACTGGCCTCCTTCGCGACATCAATGAAGGCAACGCGCGCGCCCTGCTGCGCAAAGGCTGTCACGATGGCGGCGCCTATGCCGCTGCCTCCGCCGGTGACAAATACCGACCGCTTGTTCAGACTGGGAAAGACGGAGAGGGTCTCGCTTGCGGGAGCGGCACGCATGGGGGCAGAGCTGGAAATGTTTGACATTGCAAGTTGTGTATCAATTAATATAAAAAGAATAAGTTTCCAACATCACTATGCATTGATATCATCCACCGCGTCAAGAGGCCACCGCACAGCCCCGCAATACGGAGACATTAGTGACATTGATTCCAGACACGCCCGCAGGCATGCATCAGCAGCGGCTGGCCATGCCGGTCCCTGGCAAGGTGCATTGCGTCCATCCGGCGGGGGCCCTGCTGGGTGAGGGTACCTTGTGGTCGCCGCGGGAGCAATCCCTGTATTGGGTGGACATTCTTGGCTGCCGCCTGCACCGCCTTCACCCCGCCACCGGCGCGCGCAGCAGCTGGGCCTTTGACGAGGAAATTTCCGCGCTGGCCGAGCGGGCGCATGCGCCCGGTCTGATCGTGACCCTGCGGCGCGGCTTCGCGCTGTTTGACCCCGCTTCAGACGGCGAACCACACTACCTGCACCAACCCGAGGCTGCGTTGCCGGGCAATCGCTTCAACGATGGCAAGTGCGACAGGCAAGGCCGCTTTTGGGCGGGGACGATGGACTTTGACTGCGTGGCCCCCACCGGCGCGCTGTATCGCTATGACCCTGATGGCCGCTGCACGCGCCATGAAGAAGATTTTGCGGTGACCAACGGCCCCACTTGGTCCGCCGACGGACGCACCCTGTATTTCAACGATACCGTCAACGGCCGCATCCATGCGTATGACTTCGACAGCGCGGCGGGAACCTTGTCAGGCAAGCGGCTCTGGCTGGCCTTTGCGGCCGGCGACGGCGTACCCGACGGCATGACCACCGACGCCGCCGGCCGCCTGTGGATTGCCCATTGGGGCGGTGCCTGCATCAGCTGCCATGACCCGGTCACTGCACAGGAGCTGTGCCGCGTGCCGCTGCCGACAAGCCATGTGACCAACTGCGCCTTTGGCGGGCCGGACATGCGCACGCTTTTTATCAGCACGGCACGCACCGGACTCACGCCCGAACAGCTTGCCGCAGAGCCGCTGGCCGGTGGCATCTTCGCGGTGTCGATTGACAGCCCGGGTCTGCCTGCCGGTTTGTTCGGCGGCTGATATCACGAACAAAACACCATCTACCTGCCCTCACGTGAAAGATCTTCAATGACCGATTCCGCACATCCTGTAGTCTGGCTGCGCCATTCCGGCCAGCGCCTGGGGCTGGTGCCCTCGCTCGGCGGCAGCGTCGCCGCCTGGCAACTCGACCGCGCGCAAGGGCCGCTGGACCTCTGGCGGCCCTGGGACGGTAAAACGGACGATCTCTACCAGACCGCTTCATTTGCCATGGTGCCGTGGTCCAACCGTATCAGCGGCGGAGGCTTCACGCATGAGGGGCAATTCCACGCCATGCGTCCGAATCGCGCGGGCGAACCCTATCCCATTCATGGCGACGGCTGGCTGCAGCCGTGGCAGGTTTCGCAGCCGGCTGCCGACACCCTGGTGATGACGCTGGTGTCGCACGGCTTCGACGGCAACCCGTACGACTACGAAGCCGTGCAGACCTTCCGGCTGGTCGAAGGCGGGCTGGACCAGCAGGTGCAGGTGCGCCACCTGGGCGTCAAGCCGCTGCCATATGGTCTGGGTGTGCATCCCTGGTTTCCCCGCACAGCGCAAACGCGGATCAGTGCGCAGGTAGCGGGCGTCTGGCTCTGCGGTGATGACCCGCTGCCGGTTGCGCACACGACCGACTTTCCGGCGAGCTGGGACCTGAACAAGGGTGCGCCGGCCAACGGCCCGCTCATCGACAACGGCTACACCGGCTGGGGCGGCAAGGCCTGCGTTGCCTGGCCCGAGCAGGGCCTGCAGGTCACGGCCCGCATGCCGGACTTTGCGCGCGACGGCGGTGCCGAGGAGCACTTCTGCCTGGTTTACCGCCCACCGCAAGGGCCCGCGTTTTGTTTTGAGCCCATCACACAGCCTATCGATGCCTTTCATTTGCCAGGGCAGCCCGGCTTGCGTGTGCTGGGCCCAGGGGAACAGTTTTCGCTCAACATCCAGTGGCGCATCGAGCCCACTTCGGCGCAAGGCTGAACCGGGGAAAGCCTTTAAACCAGGCCTGTCAGGCGGCGGGCTGCTTCCAGCACGGGCTTGACATGGCGTTCGCTGTAACGATTGCCGGGCATGGTCAGCGTCAGCGCGCCTGCCAGTGCACCGTCGGCCCCAAACACCGGGGCCGAAATGCCGGCCACCTCGGCCAGTCGGTCGCCCACAGCCGTGTAGTAACCCTGTTCGCGGATTTTGGCGTATAGCTGACGGTCTTTTTGGTCTCGAGCCCTTAACCGCCCTGCGCCGAACGCTATCAAAATGCGAGCACCCGTGCCGCGGTCGGCGGGTAGCAGGTCGCCGGCCTTGATGTGGTCGCGGATCGGATGCGGCGAGTCCACGCGGTACAGGCACAGGCGGGCCTCGCCCTGGCGCACATGGTAGGCCGCGCTCTCGCCGGTGGCCGCAACCAGCTCACGCAGCACCGGCAGCACCACACGGTCCAGCGAAAACGAGGCGGCGTAAACACCATGCAGGCGCGCCACTTCGGCGCCCAGCGCGTAGCGGCCGTCGCCGAGTTTCTGTACCAGTCGCGCGTGCTCCAGCGAAGCCAGCAGCCGCAGCACCGTGCTCTTGTAAAGCTGCGTCCGCTCCGCCAACTCGCCCAGGCCCAGTGAGGCGTCGCCCGCCCTGAAAGCCGACAGCAGCGACAGGGCACGGTCCACTGCCGCGGCGCCGCCTGGCGCGGCATGGGTGTCTGCAACGGATTCTGTCTGGGCTTTGCGCGGCATGGCTCGATCTCCTGGGCTTTCGTGTCGATTGCCTGCTTGACAGTGCTTGCAACCTGCTTCATCATTTCATTAGAAAGAATATAGTTCTATCTTACAGAATACCAAAGACGATGCAAATCCCCCAGCCCAGCCAGGTGCTGATCAGTGAAGTCGGCCCGCGCGACGGCCTTCAAAGTGTTGCGCGCACCATGGCAACCGCCGACAAGTTGCACTGGATCACAGCCCTGCACGCGGCCGGCCTTCGCGAGATTGAAGTGGGTTCGTTTGTTCCCGCAAAACTGCTGCCGCAAATGGCCGATGTGGCGGAGGTGGTGCGGCATGCGCTCACCTTGCCCGGCCTCACGGTCATGGCCCTGGTGCCCAACCGCCGCGGCGCTGAAGCAGCGCTGCAGGCCGGCGTACACAAGCTGACCATGCCGGTGTCGGCCAGCGCGGCGCATTCGCTGGCCAATGTGCGCAAGACGCGCGAAGAGATGGTCGAAGAAGTGCGGGCCATTGCCGGCCTGCGCCGCGAATTGGCACCGCATGTCAAACTTGAAGCCGCCATTTCAACCGCTTTCGGCTGCACGCTGCAGGGCGAAGTACCGGAGGACGATGTGATCTGGCTGGCCGCGCAATGCATCACTGCCGGTGCTGATGAATCAGGTTTATCGGACACCGTGGGTTATGCCAACCCCGCGCAGGTGCGCCGCCTCTTCAGGCGCCTGCGCGCCGAGCTTGGCGCCAGGTCAGGCGCCGCGCACATGCACAACACACGCGGACTGGGCCTGGCCAACTGCCTGGCTGCGTATGAAGAAGGCGTGCGGACCTTCGACGCTTCGCTGGGTGGCCTGGGCGGCTGCCCCTATGCGCCGGGCGCGTCAGGCAATGTGGTCACTGAAGACCTGGTCTTCATGTTTGAGGCCATGGGCGTTTCCACTGGGGTGGATCTCGTCAAGCTGATGGCTGCGCGCGAACCACTCAAAGCCGGATTGCCGGGCGAACCGCTTTATGGCATGACGCCAGAGGCGGGCCTCCCCAAAGATTTTGTACAAGGAAGTTTGCATGCCTGAAGCCCGCGTATCTGGCGAACAAAGCCTGCCCTATGCAGGCCTGCGTGTCGTCGAATTCACCCATATGGTCATGGGGCCGACCTGCGGCATGCTGCTGGCCGACCTGGGGGCCGAGGTCATCAAGGTCGAGCCGATCACGGGGGACAACACGCGCAAGCTGCTCGGTTCCGGTGCGGGATTTTTCCCCCTGTTCAACCGCAACAAAAAAAGCATCGCCGTCGACCTGCAGACACCCGAGGGACGTGAGCTGGTGCTCAAGCTGGTTGCCACCGCCGACATCGTCAGCGAGAACTTCAAGCCCGGCACCATGAAAAAGCTCGGCCTGGATTACGCCAGCCTTTCGCAGCTCAACGAGCGGCTGATCTATGTCAGCCACAAAGGTTTTCTGCCGGGCCCCTACGACCACCGCACCGCACTCGACGAAGTGGTGCAGATGATGGGCGGCCTGGCGTACATGACGGGCCGCGCCGGTGACCCGCTGCGCGCCGGCAGCAGTGTCAACGACATCATGGGCGGCATGTTCGGCGCCATCGGTGCCATGGCCGCACTGGCCGCGCGCGAAAAAACCGGCAAGGGCCAGGAGGTGCAGGCCGCACTGTTTGAAAACAATGTTTTCCTGGTCGCCCAGCACATGATGCAGTTCGCTGTGACGGGCCAGCCCGCCGCGCCCATGCCGAGCCGCATTTCGGCTTGGGCGATTTACGACGTGTTCACGGTCAGGGATGGCGAGCAGATTTTCCTGGCCGTGGTCAGCGACACGCAGTGGGCCATTTTCTGCGAGGCTTTTGGGCTGCAAGACCTGCGGGCCGACCCGCGGCTGCTGACCAACAACGAGCGCGTACTTGCGCGCGAGTGGCTGATGCCCCTGCTGCGCTCACATCTGGCTGGGCACAGCGCGGCCGAATTGGGTGCCGTGTTCGAAAAACATGCATTGCCGTTTGCGCCCATCACCCGGCCGCAGGATTTGTTTGACGATCCGCACCTCAAGGCCACGGGCGGGCTGGCGCCCATCACCTTGACTGACGGCGCCCGCGCTGGACAAGAAAGCGCCACCGTATTGCTGCCGCTGACCCTGGGCGGCAAGCGCCCCGGGGTGCGCCTGAACCCACCCAGGCTGGGCGAGCACACGCGCGAACTGCTGCGGGAGCTCGGTTATGACGAGGACGCCATCCAGGCTCTTCAGGCCAACCGGGTGACGCACTGAGCTGAATTGCTATAAAAAATATAGCTGCTTGCGCCCGGCTATAAAGGGCTGGAGGCACTTTTCATAAACAACTCGGCACACACGCTGCGCAACCAGCGGGAGGCTGGGTCGTGGTGGTAGCGGGCATGCCAGTGTTGCTTCACGGTAAATCCGGGAATCGCCAGCGGGCAGGGCAGCACCTGGAGGCCAGCGGCGCGGGCCAGGGTTTCGCCGATGTGGCGCGGCAACGTGGCGATCAGGTCGGTGGTGGACAAAATGGCCGAGAGGCCCAGAAAGCCCGGGAGCTCCAGCAACACCCGGCGCGAGATGTTTTGTGACGCCAGGGCGCTGTCCAGCAGCTGGTAGCCGGTGCCGGAACTGATGCCGATATGCGCCTCGGCCTGGTAAACAGCCAGGCTCCAGTCGGCGCCCAATTCGCTGCCCACCCGCGGATGCCGGGTATTGGCCAGGCAAATCCAGTCCTGGCCGTACAGCGTCTGCTGGTAGAAGCCCGTGTCGAGCCAGGGCAAAAAGCCGACAGCCAGATCGGCCTCGCCTGCTTGCAGGGCATGCGCCAGGCCGGTATCGATACGCGCGGCTTCCAGCGCCACACCCGGCGCCACCGCCCGCACATGGGACAGCAGCCGGGGCAACAGCGTGACGTGGCTGGCGTCGGTCATGCAGATGCGAAAGCGCCGCAGCGCCGTAGACGGGTCAAAGGCAGCCTCTGACTGGGCCAGTCGCTGCAACCCGCCCAGCACTTCGCGCACCGTGGCAATCAGCATATCGGTGCGCGGCGTGGGCAGCATGCCGCCTGCCGTGCGCACAAACAGCGGGTCGCCAAGCTGCTTGCGCAGGCGCGCCAGCCAGATGCTGACGGTGGGCTGGCTTTGCCCCAGGGCCTCGGCCGACCGGGTGACGCTGCGGGTGGTGTAGAGCTGGTCCAGCAGCCGCAGCAGCTTGATGTCCAGCAGATCAAGGTCTCTTTCCATACCTCTATTGTTATACGCAATGATTGATATTGCCTTCATTGCATGGACGACATGGTCGGACCCACCCAGAATTCGCTCCTGAATCACGAAGGAGTTCTGCAGTGAAGATTTGTGTTCTGGGCGCCGGCGCGCTGGGCTGTGCCCTAGGCGGCGTGCTGACGGAGGCTGGCCACGAGGTCTGGCTCATCAACCGCAATGCTGCCCAGGTCGAGGCCCTGAGCAGCCGCGGGCTGATCCTGCGCGACGGCGGTGTAGACCGTTGCGTGCAGGTGCATGCCGCGACCTCCGCCACGGGCGTGGCCATGGACACCGGTGCGGTGGACCTGGTGATCGTGCTGGTCAAGTCCTTCGATACCCGCCCGGCCATGGAGGCAGCCCTGTCGCTGCTGGGGCCGGACACTGTCGTTCTGTCACTGCAAAACGGGCTGGGACACGAAGACATCCTGGGCAGCATCGTGGGCCGCGAGCGTGTGCTTGCCGGCAAAACCTATACGGGCGGCACGCAGCTTGGCGCCGGGCATGTGCTGATTGGAACGCGCGGCAAGGACACCCACCTGGGCGAACTGGACGGCCGCATCACGGAGCGCGTGCAGCGCATTGCCGCCGCCTTCAACGCCGCCGGGCTCGACACCACCGTCAGCCGCAACATCATCGGCACCATCTGGGACAAGCTGCTGGTCAATGTGGCCACCGGCGCCGTCAGCGCCGCCACGCGTCTAACCTATGGCGAGATGTACCAGGTGCCCGAGCTTGAAGCCTGCGGCATTGCGGCCGTGGCCGAAGCGATGACAGTGGCGAAAGCCAGCGGCATCACGCTTGCCACCACCGACCCGCGCCGGCCCTGGGTCAAGGCGGGTGAAGGCCTGCCCTACGCGTTCAAAACCTCGATGCTGCAAAGCCTGGAGAAGGGCTCAATCACCGAGATCGACTTTGTGAACGGCGCGGTGGTGCGCCAGGGCGCGAAATGCGGCGTACCCACACCCGTCAACCAGGCCCTGGTGGCCTGCATCAAGGGCATTGAGCGCGCACTGCCTCGTCAACGCGATTCAAAAGAGCACACCATGGCCCCTCACAAACAAAAATCCTATGTAGAACACGTTGCGGTACGCGTCAAAGACATCCAGTGGCACATCAACTTCTTCCTGGAGGTGCTGGGCATGGATGTGCGCGAGATCGACGGACCCGCCGATGCACCGCACCAGTACTGGACGATCGGGGGCCTGCAGCTCATGAGTACGCCCGGCTTTGCGGCGCCGCCGTCCAATGACGCCGGCTGGCTGGCGCATCTGGGCATCATGGTGGAAGACCTGGAGGCCGCACTGGCCGGGGCACAGACATGGGGCGTGAAGCAACTGCCCCAGGGCCGCAACTGGCTGCAACTGCCCGATGGCCTGGCCGTCGAGCTGATCCAGGCCAGTGCCGGCAGCGTGTCTGCTGTATTGGCAGTCAATCCCAGAGCCACCACTGCCTGAAAGGCGTCTCATGCCCAACCCCAACATCCAGTTCGCCACGCCGGAAAAATACTGGGACGACGCACAGGTCGGCGACGAGTGCACCAGCCCGTCCTACACCTTCACCGCCGCGCGCATCGATGCCTACGCCGAACTCACGGGCGACTTCACGCCGGTGCATGTGGATGAGGCCTACGCCAATGCCTCGCACTTCGGCTGCCGTGTTGCGCACGGCCTGATGGGGCTGTCGGTTGCCGACGGCCTGAAAACCCAGAGCGAATACCGCTTCCTGCCCGGCATGTCGCTGGGCTGGACCTGGGACTTCCTGCTGCCGATCAAGATCAATGACACGCTGCACGTGAAATTTCGTGTGGCCAGCATGCGGCCCTCCAAAAGCAAGCCGGGCTGGGGCATCGTGGTGCTGCCAGCCGAGCTGATCAACCAGGCCGGGCAGGTGGTGCAAAAGGGCGAGCACCGCCTGATGGTGCCGCGCCGGCCATCATCTGAAAAATGATTTGCTATCAAAAACATAGCTTCTTGCGCCCGATATACAAAGATGAATTCAGGTTTTTATGAATAAAACTACCCAAGCGCTGCCGCTGGCGGGCATCCGCGTCGTCGATTACAGCCATTTCCTGGCCGGGCCTTATTTGTCGCGCTGCCTGGCAGCGATGGGTGCAGACGTCATCAAGGTCGAGCGGCCCAGGGACGGGGATGCGG
This sequence comes from Polaromonas sp. P1_F4, assembly GCF_056405675.1. NCBI lineage: Bacteria > Pseudomonadati > Pseudomonadota > Betaproteobacteria > Burkholderiales > Comamonadaceae > Polaromonas > Polaromonas sp. P1_F4. The sequence goes on from NZ_JBFUBP010000007.1 coordinate 92,157, forward strand.
GACGCGCCCACGCTTACTTCATCAAGGGACAAAGCGGCTACTTTTTGCAGCAGAACATGGGCAAGAAGGGCTTGTGCATCAACCTCAAGGACCCGCGCGGCCTGGAAATGATGCACAAGCTCACCGACACAGCTGACGTGTTCGTCGAGAACTACCGCCCCGGCGCATTGAAAAAACTCGGCCTGGGCTACGAAGAGCTGTCCCGGCGCAACCCTGGCCTGGTGTACTGCTCGATCTCCGCCTACGGCCATACCGGCCCGGACGCGCACCGTGCCGGCTTCGGCCTGATTGCCGAGGCCAAAAGCGGCATCATGGCCATGGTCGGCGAGCCCGGCAGCGCACCGCCGCTGCTGCGCGTTTCATTGGGCGACATGTACACCGGCATCCATGGCGTGGCGGCGGTATGTGCCGCACTGCTGGGCCGCATCAAGTCGGGCAGGGGCCAGCATATTGACTTGTCCCTGTACGACTGCCTGGTGTCCATGCACGACTATGCGGTGCAGTGTTACACCCTCTCGGGCGGCAAGGAAATTCCGCAGCAAACCGGGCACGACATGCCGCAAAGCACGTTGTACGGCGTATTTGCCGCCAGCAACGGTTACCTCGTGATTGCCGCGCAGGTCGACGACGCCTGGAAGCGTTTTGCCTTGCTGATAGGCGGCGAAGCGCTGGCGCTTGACGCGCGCTTTCACAGCGCCGCAGGGCGCAACGAAAACCGTACCGAAATACTGGCCCTGGCGAAAGCCTGGGTAGCGGGCCGTACTGTGGCCGAGTGCCTGGCTGCGCTGGATGCGATTGACGTGCCCTGCGCCAAGGTGCAGAACATCGAGGAAGTGCTGAACGATCCGCAAATTCAGGCGCGCAACATGGTGATTGAGCAGGACCACCCAGTGCTGGGCAAGATCCGCCTGCCCAACCTGCCTTTCAGGTTTTCGGAGTGCGACACCTCACCTGCCTGCGTTGCACCCGGCATGGGCCAACACAACCGCGAGATCGCCGCGAGCGTTGGTTATAGCGCCGCCGACATTGACGCGATGGAGCGCGACGGCGTGCTGTATGCAGAGGCGCAGCCATGACCGACCGCTATGCCGTCATCGGCAACCCGATAGGGTTCAGCAAATCGCCGCTGATCCACGGCATGTTCGCGCAGGCTTGCGGGCAGGACATGGAATACACGGCCATCGAAGGGCCGCCAGGCGGGTTCACCGGCGCCGTTGATGCCTTCCGCGCCCTGGGCGGCAAAGGCATGAACATTACCGCGCCATTCAAGCTCGACGCCTTTGCCTATGCCACCGAACGCTCGGAACGGGCGCAGCTCGCGGGGGCGGCCAATGCCATGAAGTTTGAAGGCACACGCGTGGTTGCCGAAAACTTCGACGGCGTTGGCCTGGTGCGCGACGTCACGCACAACCTGGGCTGCCAGCTGCAAGGCAAACGCGTGCTGCTGCTGGGCGCCGGCGGAGCGGCCCGGGGCGCGTTGCTGCCGTTTCTGGCGCAGGCCCCGGCCGAACTGGTGATTGCCAACCGCACGGTTGCCAGGGCACTTGAACTGCAGGCCATGGGCGCGGCCCAGGCAAACGTCCGCGGCTGCGGCTATCAGGATCTGGCGGGGCAGACCTTTGACATGGTGTTCAATGCCACCTCGGCAAGCCTGCGCGCCGAACTGCCCCCGGTGCCGGCAAGCGTGTTCGCCCCCGGCTGCCTGGCCTACGAACTGGCGTACGGAAAAGGGCTCACGCCGTTTTTGCGCCTGGCGCAAAACGCGGGAACCCGGCGGCTGGCCGATGGCGTGGGCATGCTGGTAGAGCAAGCGGCCGAAGCCTTTGCATGGTGGCGCGGCGTACGGCCCGATACACGCGCTGCGATTGAACGCATCACCATTGCGCTGGTATGACATGACCTCAGCCTGCCCCCTATACTGCGCGAATGGACGAAACAGTACATTCGCAAGCAGCTTCGGCCAAGGTGCGTACGCGCAAAAGCAGGGCCCCGGTTGTGCAAACGGCCACGCGCACCAACGATCCGGCGCGCACGATGGCCGGCATCCTCGAAGTGGCCACAGCGGAATTCGCCGAGAAGGGCCTGAGCGGCGCACGCATCGACGAGATCGCGGCGGCCACCCGGACCAGCAAGCGCATGATCTATTACTACTTCGGCAGCAAGGAGGGGCTGTACCTCGCCGTACTGGAGGAGTCGTACCGGCGCATGCGCAGCATCGAGGCGGAACTGCACCTGGAAGACCTGCTGCCGGAAGATGCGCTGCGCCGCCTGGTGGGCTTTACCTTCGACCATCACCACAGCAACCCGGGCTATATCCGGCTGGTGATGTCCGAGAACATGGAGCGCGGCACCTACCTGGCGCAAAGCAAAATCATCCAGCAGCTCAATGTGCCGGCCATCGATGCCATCCGCAAGCTTTACGAGCGCGGCGTGGCGGCGGGCATATTCCGTACGGGCCTGGACCCGATCGACATCCATGCGTCGATTTCTGCGCTGACATTCTTCAATGTCTCCAACCAGCACACCTTCGGGCTAATCTTCAAGAGCGACACACAGTCGGGACGCGCCATGACGGCGCGGCGCGACAGCATCATCGAAATGATCGTGCGCTTCGTGCGCAAGTAACTTCCGGATCGCGCCGGCCGGGGGGCCGGCATGTCGGGTTTCTACCGATTCGATTAAAACTAACTAGTTCGTACATTATGGGTTAAGGCAATCCTCAACAGGCTTGGCGCCGGACGGCCGCGCGCGCGGCCACGCATAAAAAAGGAGACAACATGGACAAATGGATAAACCGGTTTTGCCGGGTGCTGGATGGCGTGATTGCGCTGTTCCTGGCGCTGATGGTGGTGCTGGTGTTCGGCAACGTGGTGTTGCGCTATGGCTTCAACTCGGGCATCAATCTGTCAGAGGAGCTGTCTCGCTGGCTGTTCGTCTGGCTGACCTTTCTCGGTGCCGTGGTGGCGATCAACGAGCGCGGGCATCTGGGCACCGACATGCTGGTGGGGCGCCTGGGCCCCAGGGGCAAGAAGATATGCCTGGGCATCGGTTACCTGCTGATGATTTTTGCCTGCTGGCTGATGTTCCGCGGTGCGTGGGAGCAGGTCAAGATCAACTGGACCACCACCAGTGCCGTGATGGAAGTGTCCATGAGCTGGTTCTACGGCTCGGGCATGGTGTTCGCCGTGCTCGGCGGCCTGTTGCTGCTGCGCGACCTGGTCAGGCTGCTCAGCGGCAAGACCGGAGACGGCGAGCTGATGATGATCAGGGAATCCGAAGACCAGCCACATGAAGGGGGTCCGGCATGACCATCGCTATATTCCTCGGATCGCTGCTTGCCGCCATGGCGCTGGGCATCCCGATCGCGTTTTCATTGCTGCTGTGCGGCGCGGCGCTGATGTGGCACCTCGACATGTTTGACGCGCAGATCCTGGCACAGAACGTCGTGAACGGCGCCGACAGCTTTCCGCTGCTGGCCGTGCCCTTTTTCATGCTCGCCGGCGAGGTCATGAACGCAGGTGGCCTGTCGCGCCGCATCGTCAACCTCGCCATGGCCCTGGTCGGCCACATCAAGGGCGGCCTGGGCTATGTCACGATTGTGGCGGCAGTCATCATGGCGGCGCTGTCGGGCTCTGCAGTGGCCGATGCGGCTGCGCTGGCGTCGCTTTTACTGCCCATGATGGTGGCCGCCGGCCATGACAAGGCGCGCTCCGCAGGGCTGATCGCGTCGGCGGGCATCATCGCGCCGGTCATCCCGCCTTCTATTGCCTTTGTCATCTTCGGTGTGGCAGCCAATGTGTCAATTTCCAAATTGTTCCTGGCCGGCATCTTTCCCGGTCTCTTGCTGGGGTTGTCGCTCTGGCTCACCTGGTGGTGGCTGGTGCGCAAGGAAGTGGTGAAAGCCCCGCCGCGCAAGAGCCGTGCAGAAGTCCTGGTGGCGTTGAAGGAGTCGACCTGGGCGCTGGTGCTGCCGCTGATTGTGGTGTTCGGCCTGAAGTTCGGCATCTTCACGCCGACCGAGGCCGCTGTGGTTGCCGCGGTGTACGCAACGCTGGTTTCCGTACTCGTCTACAAGGAACTCACGCTGAGGAAGCTCTACCCGCTGTTCGTAGGCGCCGCCAAGACCAGCGCGATCGTGATGTTCCTGGTGGCTGCGGCCATGGTGTCGGCCTGGCTGATCACGGTGGCGCAGATTCCAGGCCAGGTGGTTGCCCTGCTGCAGCCGCTTCTGGACAGCCCGAAGTTGCTGATGCTGGCAATCATGGTGCTGGTGATGGTGGTGGGAACCGCGCTGGACATGACACCCACCATCTTGCTGCTGACGCCGGTGCTCATGCCGGTCGTCAAGGCCGCCGGCATTGACCCTGTGTACTTTGGCGTGCTGTTCATCATCAACAACGCCATCGGGCTGATCACCCCGCCGGTGGGCACGGTGCTGAACACGGTGGCCGGGGTGGGCAAGGTGAGCATGGACGAAGTCACCAAGGGCGTGTTGCCCTTCATGTGGGCCCAGTTCGCCATCATGTTCCTGATGGTGGCTTTCCCGCAAATCGTCATCATTCCGGCGCGCTGGTTCTACGGCGGCTGACAATTTTCCGCGCTGCCGGGCGTGCTGGGTACGCCACGGCCGGCAGCCACGTCAAAGCGTACCGTGACACCTCATCCCCTCAAAAAACCGGAGACAACCATGAAACGCCTGTTTATCAAATCCGTCCTCGCCACCGTCGCCCTGGCGGCCTTCGGCATGGCCTCAGCCCAGGACATCAAGGAACGCACCGTCAAGTTCGCCACGCAGAACCCGGATGGCCATCCGATTGTGCTGGGCATGAAAAAATTCGCTGAAACCGTGGCAGCGAAATCGGGCGGCAAGATCAAGGTCAACCTCTTCCCCGGCGGTGTGCTGGGCGGTGACGCGCCGAACATCTCCGCGCTGCAAGGCGGCACGCTTGAAATGGTGGTGATGAATTCCGGCATCCTGGCCAGCCAGGCCAAGGAATTTGCCGTTTTCGATTTTCCGTTCATGTTTGCAAGCTCGCAGGAAGCCGATGCCGTGGTGGACGGGCCCTTCGGGAAAATGATGCTCACCAAGCTCGATGCCAAAAACATCCATGGGCTGGCCTACTGGGAACTCGGCTTTCGCAACATCACCAACAGCAAGCGCCTCATCACCAAGGTGGACGACATTGCCGGCCTGAAACTGCGCGTGATTCCCAATGCCATCAACATCGACTGGGTGACCGCCCTGGGCGCCAACCCGACGCCCATGGCTTTTCCCGAGGTTTATGCCGCGATGGAACAAAAAGCCATTGACGGCCATGAAAACCCGTTCACGGTCATCAACGCGAACAAGTTCTACGAAGTGCAAAAGTACCTGGCGGTGACCAACCACCAGTACAACCCGCAAACCGTCATCGTCAGCAAAAAGCTGTGGGACACCCTGAGCAATGATGAGAAAAAAATATTCTCGGATGCGGCCGCCGAAGCTGCTGCGTACCAGCGCAAGGCCTCGCGTGAACAGTCCGGCACCGCGCTCGAAAACCTGAAGAAGAACGGCATGCAGGTCAGCGAATTCAGCCCCGCAGAAATGGCCAAATTCCGCGAGAAGATGAAGCCCGTGATCGAGAAGCACTCGGCCATCGTGGGTGCCGATGTGGTCGGCGCACTGCAGGCAGAGCTCGCCAAACTGCGCAAATAAGATTTCACGCCCCGGCCGGCCCAGCGCACCGGAGCGCCGGGCCGGCCTGTTCTTTCATTCCGGTTCCGGGTATCTTTCCTTCATGAGCAAAATCCGCATCGCTGTCGCAGGGGCCGGCTACATCGGTCTCGCCCACATGGATGTGGCTCAAGAGAGCCCAACCTGCATCCTTTCGGCCATTGTCGATCCTGCGCCGGCGGCAAAGGCTATCGCCGCCAGGGCGGGCGTTCCGCTGTACCCATCGCTGGATGAGCTGCTCAGCAAGGACCGCCCCGACGGCGTGATCCTTGCAACGCCGAACCAGCTGCACGTGCCGCAGGCCCTGCAGTGCATCAAGGCCGGTGTGCCCATCCTGCTGGAAAAGCCCATCGCGCCCACGCTTGCCGAAGGTGAACAACTGGTCAAGGCGGTCGCTGAAACGGGCGCCAAGGTACTGATCGGCCACCATCGCGCGCACAGCCCCATCATGGCCAAAGCGAAAGAAATCGTTGATTCGGGAAAACTCGGCAAGCTGGTCGCCGTGATGGGCAGCGCCGCATTCTTCAAGCCCGACCGCTACTATGAAGACGCGCCATGGCGCCGCGAGATCGGCGGTGGCCCCATCCTCCTGAACATGATTCACGAGGTGCATAACCTGCGTATGTTGTGCGGCGACATTGTGGCCGTGCAGGCTTTCTCCTCGAACGCCACGCGCGGCTTTCCGGTGGAAGACACGGTGGCCATCAACCTGCGCTTTGCCAGCGGCGCGCTGGGCAGCTTCATGCTGTCGGATACCGCCGCCTGCGCGCGCAGCTGGGAGCAAACCTCCCAGGAAAACAAGGCCTACCCAAGCTATGGCGACGAAGACTGTTACGTCATTTCCGGCACCAACGGAAGCCTGTCGGTTCCGACCATGCGCCTGAAAACCTACCCCAGGCCGGAAGACCGTTCCTGGTGGAAGCCATTTGACGAGAGCGTGGCCGACATGGTGCGCGACGATCCGCTCAAGCACCAGCTGGAGCACTTCGGCGCCGTCATTCGTGGTGAAGCACCGCCGCTGGTCAGCGCCCGCGACGGCCTGCTGAACCTGCGCATCACCGAGGCCATTGCCCAGGCCGCCCAGACCGGCCAGGTGATCGAGTTGCCCGTTGTTTAAGCAGCTCGACCCTCCCACCTACAAATCAAACCACGACAAACAACGTCAACAACCAGGAAAGAAATCACCATGAAAGTGCTCATGCTTCACGGCATCAACCACAACATGTTCGGCAAACGCGACCCGGCGCAGTACGGCACCATCACGCTGGATGAAATCAATATCAGCCTGCAGGCTTTGGGTCGGGAGCTCGGCGCCGAGGTGGAACATTTCCAGACCAACAGCGAATGTGACATGTGCGAACGGATCCACCAGGCATTTACCGACAAGGTCGATGCCGTGCTGATCAACGCCGGTGCCTGGACGCATTACAGCTACGGCATCCGCGACGCGCTGGCCATCCTCACCGTGCCGGTTGTCGAGCTCCACATGTCGAACATCCACGCCCGCGAGCCTTTCCGCCATGTGTCGGTGTTCGCCGAAATCGTCAAGGGGCAGATCTGCGGCTTTGGCGCAGACAGCTACCTTCTGGCATTGCGCGCGGCTGTTTCGGCGATCAACGCTGCAAGGGTTTCGTAAATCATCAGAAAGAGAGCGGCCATGTCGCAGGAGTTCGCTGGAAAAGTCATCGTTATAAGTGGTGCCAGCCGCGGCATTGGCCATGGCATCGCCGCTGCGTTTGCCGCACGCGGTGCGCAAACCGTTTTGGCAGCATCCTCCATTGAGAACCTGAAGACTGCCGCGGACGCGATTGCCAGTGCCGGAGCAATCCGCCCTCAGATATGTGCTGCGGATCTTCGAGGCGCAGAAGGTTGCAAAGCGGTGTTCACCCTGGTGGCCGAAAAATTTGGGCGCTGTGACGTGTTGGTCAATTCCGCGGGTGCCACGCGCGCCGGTGCGTTTCTGGACCTTCCGGAGGACGCATGGCATGACGGCTTTGCATTGAAGTTCTTCGGCTGCGTGAACCTGTGCCGCCTGTTCTGGCCGATGTTGAAAACTGCGGGCGGGCACGTTGTCAACATCATTGGCGGCGCTGCCCGTACGCCCGACCCGGGCTTCCTGATCGGTGGGTCGGTCAACGCTGCGATGCACAACTTCACCAAGGGCCTGTCCGGGCTTGGAAAGCGGGACGGCGTCAATGTCAACGCCATTCTTCCGGGCTTGACTGAAACAGGCCGTGTAGCGCAACTGTTTCAGCAGCGTGCAGCCGCAAGTGGAAAGCCCGTCGAAGAAGAACGACAGGCACAAATCGCGCGCGAAGGACTCAGCCGGCTGGGTACGCCCGAGGATGTCGCCGCACTTGCGATATTCCTGTGTTCGGAGAGTGCCCGCCACATTCAAGGTACGGCCATCGCTGTGGACGGCGGTGGCACCCCTGGCCTGTATTGATCGCCAAAGGCATCTTTGTTGCCGGTGAATGACCGTCAGCACTGATCCTTCGGCGTTATTTTCAACAGCGGTTTAACTGCAAATTTCTGGAAGTTCCATGATCAACGGCCATACCGAACTCATCGCCCACATCGGCTACCCGACACATTCGTTCAAGGCGCCGATGATCTACAACCCCTACTTTGAACAGGCAGGGGTGAACGCGGTGGTCGTGCCCATGGGTTGCAAAGCCGAAGACTACCCGGCCTTTCTGCGGTCGGTGTCTTGCCTGGAGAATTTCCGCGGCGCGCTGATCACCATGCCGCACAAGGTCACGACAGTCGATTTGCTGGACGAAGCCACAACCACGGTACGCATCGCCGGCGCCTGCAATGCCGTCAAGCGTGACGCGAACGGCAAGCTCGTGGGTGACATGTTCGATGGGGAAGGTTTTGTGCGCGGCGTGCAGCGCAAGGGCTTTGATCCGCGCGGCAAACGTGCCCTGGTCGTCGGCAGCGGCGGCGTGGGCTCGGCCATTGCCGCTTCACTGGCCAAGGCTGGCGCGCGCGCGCTGGGATTGTGCGACGTCAATGCAGACTCAGCGCAGGCCCTGGCAGGGCGGCTGCGTCAGCACTACGCGGCACTGGAACTCTCCACCGGGTCCAGTGACCCGGCAGGCTACGACCTCGTCGTCAATGCCACGCCCATGGGCATGAACGAAGGCGATCCGCTGCCCATGGATGTCTCGCGCATCGCCGCCTCCAGCTTCGTGGGCGAAGTGGTCATGAAGTCGGAAATGACCGCGTTTCTGGCGGCGGCCAAGGCGCGTGGCTGTACGGTGCAAGTGGGGTCCGACATGCTGTTCGAGCAGATCCCGGCCTACCTCGAGTTTTTTGGCCTGCCGACCACCACACCGGACGTCTTGCGGTCGGTGGCCCGGCTGAGTTATTAAAAAAGTGCAGGAAGGCGCGTGCACCGTGCGCCTTGGAGCGGGAAGTGTTGGAATCAATGCTAAAAACGTCTGATTTCAGACGTTCATGGACATAATCCAGCATGGACAAACTCAAGCAGCTTGAATCCTTCGTGTCGGTTGCGACGCGCGGCAGCCTGACCGCTGCCGCGAACGCCGAAGGCGTGGCGCCGGCCATCATGGGGCGCAGGCTTGATGCGCTGGAAGGCCGCCTGGGCGTCAAGCTGTTGGTGCGCACCACCCGGCGCATCACATTGACACATGAAGGCAGCGCCTTTCTTGAAGACTGCCAACGCCTGCTGATTGATTTTGCCAACGCCGAAGCCAGCGTGTCGGCCGGCGGCGTCAAGGCCAGCGGGCACTTGCGCATCACAGCGCCTGCCGGCTTTGGCCGCCGCCATGTGGCGCCACTGGTCACACGCTTTCGCGAAGTACATGCCGATGTCACGATCTCGCTGAACCTGAGCGATCGGGTGGTCGACCTGGCCGGCGAGGGTTTTGATTGCGCAGTGCGCGTCGGCGACATGCCGGACTCTTCGCTGGTGAGTGTGCGCATGGCCGACAACCGCCGCCTGTGCGTCGCCACGCCGGCCTACCTGGCTCGCCACGGCACGCCCCAGCACCCCAGCGAGCTGGCGAAATTTGACTGCCTGACGCTGTCCAGCGACGCCTCGCAAACGCGGGGCTGGGCGTTTCGGGTCGAAGGGGAAGTAATCCACCTCAAGCCGGGCGGGCCGCTCGACTGCTCGGACGGCCAGGTCCTGCATGACTGGTGCCTCGGAGGCTATGGCATTGCCTGGCGCAGCACCTGGGAGGTCGAGGCGGAAATTGCCGCCGGCCAGCTAGTGGCGGTGCTGGAGGATTTTGCCGCGCCGCCCAACGGTATTTACGCCGTATTTCCGCAACGCAAGCACTTGCCGCTGCGGGTTCGCCTTTGGCTGGATTTTCTGAAGCACCATTACAGCCAACCGGAGTTCTGGTGCTCGTCGCCAGCCACCACCACCACAAAACCCTGACTGGAAAGGATCCCGACGATGGTTCTCGAATCTCTTTTGGCCTATGCCCACCTGCTGGCGATTCTCACCATGGTGGTTTTTCTGGCGAGTGAGGCGGCACTGTGCCGCACCGAGTGGCTGAACGCCGCCGTGATCGAGAGACTCGGCAAGATCGACATGGTCTACGGCATCTCGGCCGGCGCGGTGTTCCTGACCGGCCTGGCGCGCGTGTTTCTGGGCAGCAAGGGCGCAGCCTGGTACGCCCACAACCCCTTGCTGTACGTCAAGCTCGTCATGTTCCTGGCGATCGGGCTGATTTCCATCAAGCCCACCATGATGTTTTTGCGCTGGCGCCGCGAGCTGCGCGCCAGCGGCGCCCTGCCCGATGCACTGGAAGTCAAACAAGCGCGGCGGCTGGTGATGGTGCAGGCGCACATACTGCCCTTCATTCCGCTGGCCGCCGTCTTTCTGGCCCGCGGCTTTGGTTAGGCGCACGCCAGTGCTGCAGCCGGCGTCAGGCTGAAAACAGGCCATGCACCAGCCAGAAGGCGGTGCCCCACATCATCAGCGCCACCAATAGGTCCATGGCGCGCCATATGGCTGGCGTGTTGAGCCTGCGCCCCACGCACCACAGCGCCACACCCAGGCCGGTAAACCACAGCAATGAACCCGTGATGGCGCCCAGGCCGAACACGGCGTTGTCCGGCCGGGCGTAAGCCAGTGATGCGGTGCCGATGACCACGGCTGTGTCCAGCCATGCATGGGGGTTGAGCCACGACAGCGCCAGTGCCAGCCCGATGGCCTTGCGGCGCGGCATGGCCTCTGCGCCGGCCATATCGGGGTTCCGGGCAGACGCGTGCGCAGGCTGCAGAAAACGCCGCATGGCCTGGGCGCCATACACCAGCAGCACCAGCGCGCCCGCGCCGGTCATGGCGCCCAGCAGCTTGTCGGAAAGACCGCCCAGTTGCGCGAGGCCAGCAACGCCTGCGGCGATCAGGGCCACATCGGTCAGCACACAGACGGCGACGGTGAGCCAGAGATGCTGGCGCAGCAGGCCCATGCGGATCACGTGGGCGTTCTGCGGGCCTATGGCCATGATGAGCGAGAGACTGAGGACCATGCCGGTCAGAAAAGCGGGGGCGGTGAGCGGGTTCATGGCCGCAAGTGTGTGCCAGGGCTCATAATAGTTAAATAGAATTAACTAAAACTAGCTTTAGTCAATTATTAATTGATTTAATAGGCGCCTAACAACATGCTCGACGCCCGACAACTCGAAGCACTGGCCGCCGTGATCGAGCACGGCAGTTTCGGCGAAGCCGCCAAGGCCCTGAGCCTGACGCTGGCTGCCGTGTCCCTGCGCATCAAGTCACTTGAAAACGCACTGGGGCAGCGGCTCCTGGTGCGCGGCAAACAGGTACGCGCCACGTCGGCCGGCCAGGCTTTGCTCGGGCACACCCGGCAGGTTCGCCTCATGGAAGGCGACCTGCTGGCCGGGCTGCAGGGCGGGGGAAAGCCCGCGCGCCTGCAAAGCCTCAGCGTGGCGGTGAACGCCGACTCCCTGAGCACGTGGTTCTTGCCGGGCGTGGCCTCAGCCCTGCACACTCACGGCCTGCTGCTCGATGTCGTGGTGGACGATCAGGACCACACCCACGAAGCCCTGAAAAGCGGAGATGTCACGGGCTGCGTGACTGCATTGGCGCAGGCCATGAGGGGCTGCGTGGCTGAACCGCTGGGCGTGATGCGTTACCGCTGCATGGCCTCGCCCGCACTGGTGGCGCAGTGGAACGAGCCCGCGGCGGGTGGCAAGGCCGCACCGAACCGGCTGGCCCATCGCCTGCTGGCCAGCCCTGCCGTGATCTTCAACCGCAAGGACGCGCTGCAGGATACTTTTCTTGAACAGCATTTCGGGCTGCGCGACGCGCTGTACCCGCGCCACTTCGTGCCGGCGGTGGATGCGTTCGAGCTTGCGCTGGAGCTTGGCATGGGCTGGGGCATGGTGCCCGACCTGTTGCTGGCCGCGCGCGCCCGTAAGCCGCCGCTGCAGGAGGTGCTGCCGGGCAGCACGGTCGACGTGCGGCTGTACTGGCAGCACTGGGCACGTGAACCCGCTGCGGCACAGCGATTGACGCAAGCGGTCAAGCAGGCGGCGCAAGAGCAGCTACTGCAGGTGTGACGGTGCGTTTATGAGAAAAAAGTGCCGCTTGCGCTTTGTGGACGGGCGCAAGCAGCTACTGAATTAATAGCATTCGCAAAGAAGTTTGGCGCAAAAAAAGCCCGCCATAACATCCATGGCGGGCTGGTTCTGTTTGATGCGACTGGCTACTTGCTCAGGCACTCTTTCATGAAGGCTTTGCGTTCGTCGCCTTTTTTGCCCTTGGCGTCGACGTTGCAGGTTTTCATTTTGGTTTGCTGCGTTGGCGCTTCTTTCTTGGCGCTGAGACACTCTTTCATGAATGCCTTGCGTTCGTCGCCCTTCTTGCCTTCAGCGTCCTTGTTGCAGGCACCCATTTTGGTTTGCTGCGCGGTTTTGGCTGGAGCGTCCGCGGCGTGAGCCACCGGAGACAAGGCCATCGAGACGGCAAAAACGGCGGCGATCAGGGATAACAGCTTTTTCATGGTGGCTCCATTGGGTTGGGGAATCAGGTTTGAGTTCCGGCTGGAATTCCAACACATAACGCCGTGCCGGGCAAATTCGATGACCGGGCATTTACCGGCTCCGGACGGCGCATGGCTTAAACGTAAAATCAGCCCATGCTCTCGATTAAAAAAGACCTGCTCGCGGCCCTGGCTGCGGGGCTGGAAGAACTTTCCCCCGGCGCAGGCGACAAAGCTGCCTTTGAATCCCCCAAAGTGGCGGCCCATGGCGACTTCGCCTGCACGGCTGCCATGCAACTGGCCAAGCCGCTCAAGCTCAACCCGCGCCAGGTGGCCGAGAACCTGCGCGCCAACCTGCTCAAGAAGCCCGCGTTTGAGCGCTGGGTAGACGCCATCGAAATCGCCGGCCCCGGTTTCATCAACATCCGCCTCAAGCCCGCCGCCAAGCAGGAGACCGTGCGCGAAGTGCTGGCCGCCGGCGCGCAGTTCGGCGTGCAGCCGGCCGACCCGGCACGCAAGATGATCGTCGAGTTCGTCTCGGCCAACCCGACCGGCCCTCTGCATGTGGGCCACGGCCGGCAGGCCGCGCTGGGCGATGCGATCTGCAACCTGTTCGCCACTCAGGGCGCGAAAGTCTGGCGCGAGTTCTATTACAACGACGCGGGCGTGCAGATCCAGACCCTGGCCACCAGCACGCAGGCACGAGCCAAAGGCATCAAACCCGGTGATGCCGGCTGGCCTGAGCCGGCCTACAACGGCGACTACATCGCCGACATCGCCGCTGACTTCCTGGCCAAAAAGACCGTCAAGTCTGACGACCGCGAATACACCGCTTCGGGCAACGTGGAAGACATCGATTCGATCCGCCAGTTCGCCGTGGCCTACCTGCGCCACGAGCAGGACCTGGATCTCAAGGCTTTCTCGGTCAGGTTCGACAACTACTACCTCGAGTCCAGCCTGTACAGCTCGGGCCGTGTCGACAGCGCCGTGACCAGGCTGAAGGACGCCGGCAAGACCTACGAGCAGGACGGCGCGCTGTGGCTGAAGTCGACTGATTACGGCGACGACAAAGACCGCGTGATGAAAAAGAGCGACGGCAGCTACACCTACTTTGTACCGGACGTGGCCTACCACCTCGCCAAATGGGAGCGCGGCTTCGGCAAGGCCATCAACATTCAGGGCATGGACCACCACGGCACCATCGCCCGCGTGCGCGCCGGCTTGCAGGCCGCTGGCGAAGGCATTCCGCAAGGCTACCCCGACTACGTCCTGCACACCATGGTGCGCGTGGTGCGCAACGGCGAAGAGGTCAAGATCTCCAAGCGCGCCGGCAGCTATGTCACCCTGCGCGACCTGATCGAATGGACCAGCGCCGACGCGGTGCGTTTCTTTCTGCTCAGCCGCAAGCCCGACACCGAATACATCTTCGACATCGACCTGGCGCTGGCCAAGAACAACGAAAATCCGGTGTACTACGTGCAGTACGCGCATGCGCGCATTTGCTCCATCCTCACCACCTGGGCCGGCCAGGGTGGCGACGAAGCAAGCCTCAAAGCTGTCGACCTCTCGGCGCTGGAGAGCCCGCAGGCGCAGTCATTGATGCTGCTGCTGGCCAAGTACCCCGACATGCTGACCAATGCGGCTGACGGATTTGCACCACACGATGTGGCTTTTTACCTGCGGGAACTGGCGGCAAGCTATCACAGCTATTACGATGCCGAGCGCATCCTGGTGGACGACGAAGCTGTGAAGCTTGCCCGCCTGGCGCTGGTCGCCGCGACCGCTCAGGTGTTGCACAATGGCCTCGCAGTGCTGGGCGTGAGCGCCCCGCGCAAGATGTAAACCATGCGAATTTCAGGACAAGGCAATGAACGTGGGCAAGGTATGAATACACAACGAGGCGGAACCCTGCTGGGGTTGATCATTGGCGCGCTGATCGGATTGGGCGCGGCGCTGGCGGTGGCGGTTTACATCACCAAGGTGCCGGTTCCGTTCATGAACAAGAGCCAGGCACGCAACCCCGACAGCGACGCTGCGGAAGCCAAGAAAAACAAGGACTGGAACCCGAACGCCCCGCTGGCCGGCAAGAACCAGCCCAAGCCGCCGCCTCCGGCCGCAGTTGAAGTGCCTGGTGTTCCGGTACCCGACCCCTCCGCCGGGCCCGCCCCCAAGGCCGCCGCTTCGGCGCCGGCCAAAGTGGCCAAACCAGCAGCGCCTGCCGATCCGCTGGGCGATCTGGCAAAGGCCAAGGTCGAAGGCCTGTCGTCCGCTCCAGGAGCGGATCCCTTCAGCTATTTCATTCAGGCCGGTGCCTTTCGCACGCCGGAAGACGCCGAACAGCAACGCGCCAAGCTGTTGCTGCTGGGCATGCAGGCCAAAGTGACCGAGCGCGAACAAGCCGGCCGCACCGTCTACCGCGTACGCCTCGGGCCTTTCGACAAAAAGGAAGACGCCGACAAAGCCAAGGAGCGCCTGGACAACAACTCGATAGAAACGGCCCTGGTCAGGGTCCAGCGCTGACACTTTGCGGGGCGACTGAACTTTTTCAGCGGCCGCTGTACCAACCCGTACGAGTATTACCGTCATTCAGGAGAAAAATTTGATGCAACGCCGTGAGTTTTCGCTTTCTGCCGCCTCCATGGCTGCTGCTACCTTGGGCGGCACGACGCTGTCTACCGCGGCACGCGCCCAGGCCAACGCCTTCAAGGAAGGTGTTGATTACCTGACACTGGACAAGCCCGTTCCGACCGAGGCACCCGCAGGCCGGGTTGAAGTCGTGGAGTTCTTCTGGTACAGCTGCCCGCACTGCCACGCCTTTGAGCCCCAGCTCGAAGCCTGGGCCAAGCAGTTGCCGAAAGACGTCACGCTCAGGCGCGTGCCCGTGTCCTTCCGTCCAGACTTTGAACCCCAGCAGCGCCTTTATTACGTGCTCGAGGCCATGGGCAAGGTCGAAGAACTGCATAAAAAGGTGTTTAACGCCATTCACGTAGAAAAACAGCCGCTCAATACCGCCGATGCGGTGATTGCCTGGGCTGAAAAACAGGGCCTCAACAAGGCCAAGTTTGCGGAGATGTACAACTCCTTTTCGGTGACGACCAAAGCACGCAAAGCGACGCAACTTCAGGACCTGTACAAGGTTGACGGCGTTCCCGCACTGGGTATCGCAGGACGTTACTACACCACAGGCTCCCTGACCCAGACCATGGCACGGGCGCTGCAGGTTACCGATTACCTGGTTGGGCAGTCCCGCAACGCCAAAAAGTAAGGCCCGGCAAAGCCAGGTCGGCGCCTGCTTTTCCAAAACCCGCCCTTTGCACGGCGGGTTTTTTTATGGCTTTTATGCCCCTACTTTTTCGGAGTAAGCCATTCCCGCAGCTGGCGTGGCTACAATGACCCAACACCAAGCAGCAAGATTCGTGCCTTATGAAACACCCCATTTTTTCCCTCATCCTGCCGGTCATCCTGGCGCTGGGGTCGGCTTTCCCGGCCGCTGCCGAAAAAGCTGATCGGGACAAACCCATGAACGCGGAGGCAGATGCCCTGCGTTATGACGACCTGAAGCAAACCAGCGTTTTTACCGGCAATGTGGTGATTACCAAGGGCACGACCATCGTGCGCGGCGAGCGCGTTGACGTCATGCAGGATCCCGAGGGCTACCAGCAGGCGGTGTCCGTCGCGGCGCCCGGCAAGCTGGCGTTTTACCGGAAAAAGCGTGACGGCGTAGACGAATACATCGAAGGCGAAGGCGAACGCATTGAATATGACAGCCGTGCCGACCTGGTGAAGTTCATCAAGCGGGCGGTGGTGCGCCGCTACAACGGCGCCACCCTGGTGGACGAAACCACCGGCAGCCTGATCGTTTACGACAACAACACCGACGTCTTCACCGTGGATGGGGGGGCGCAAAACCGCACGGCCAGCAACCCCACGGGGCGGGTTCGCGCCATGCTGTCACCCCGCGCGACAGCCTCGACACCCGTCGCGGCGCCGCCCGCAGGCCCCGCCCCGGTTCTGCGCCCCAGCACGACGCTGGGCAATGAAAAGAACTAGAAAGACCTGCACAGATGGATGTGGTGACTGACACTTCAGCGGCCCCGGCCGCTCCTGCCTTGACCCCCAGTCGCCTTGTTGCGCAAGGTCTGCAAAAATCGTACGGCAGCCGCAAGGTGGTGCAGGACGTTTCGCTGTCCGTGCAAAAAGGCGAAGTCGTGGGCCTGCTGGGCCCCAACGGTGCCGGCAAAACGACCTCGTTCTACATGATCGTGGGCCTGGTGCGCGCCGATGCAGGCGAAATTTCCATTGACGGCGAATCGGTCGAGCACATGCCGATTCACCTGCGTGCCCGCCTGGGCCTGAGCTACCTGCCGCAGGAAGCGTCGATTTTCCGCAAGCTCACGGTGGAAGAAAACGTGCGTGCTGTGCTGGAGCTGCAGCTCAATAAAGCCGGAAAACCGCTTGGGCGCGCAGACATCGAGTCGCGGCTCGACGCGCTGCTGCAGGATTTGCGGGTAGATCATTTGCGCAATTCACCGGCGCCGGCGCTTTCCGGCGGTGAACGCCGCCGGGTCGAAATCGCGCGGGCGCTGGCAACCCAGCCGCGCTTCATCCTGCTGGATGAGCCCTTTGCCGGTATCGACCCCATTGCCGTGATCGAAATCCAGCGCATCATCGGCTTCCTCAAATCGCGCGGCATCGGCGTGCTGATCACCGACCACAACGTGCGTGAAACACTTGGCATTTGCGACCACGCCTACATCATCAGCGACGGCCACGTGCTGGCCCAGGGTACGCCTTCCGAAATCGTGAACAACGCCGATGTGCGCCGCGTCTACCTGGGCGAGCACTTCAAGATGTAAGAAGATGGCTCCCCCCTGTTGTCGCTCACTTCGTGTAGCTCCCTCTCCCCCTCCAGGGACGGCGCCTGCGGCCTGGCAAAGCCAGTTCCGCGGCGCCCGCTGGTTAAAGACGTATCGCCTCAACCTTCCGCAAGTTTGAAAGTCCAGTGAAACAAGGTCTGTCATTACGCGTCTCGCAGCATCTTGCGCTGACACCTCAACTACAGCAGTCGATCCGGCTGTTGCAGCTGTCGACGCTTGAGCTGAGCCAGGAGGTCGAGCAGATGCTCGACGAAAACCCGTTCCTGGAAGTGTCGGAAGAGACGGCGGTGCGCGAAGAGTTTGGGCTGGAGCACATCAACACGCCGGTCAGCCAGGACAGCCGCGAGTTTGAATCTGCTACGGATTCGATAGCTGGCGGCGCCGACGAGACCAGTGCTGCAACCCCGAATGACGCAGAAGTCAGTGCGGAGCCCAAGCTCGAGGAAAGCTGGGAAGGCGATGGCACGGTAGAAACCGCGCCCGACGACAGCGAGTGGGGAAGTGACGCACCGGCGCGCAAGAACAACAATGAAGAGAGCGAAGCCGAGGCCTCCGACCTCACGGGCAGCCATGAGTCGCTGCAGGACCACCTGCACCGGCAATCGCTGAGCTTGCGCCTGTCGGAAGAAGACCGCGCCGCGCTGCACTTCCTCATTGAATCGCTCAACGACGACGGCTACCTTGAAGACAGCCTGGCGTCGCTCGCGGCCGGTCTAGCAAAAGATGACATGGCGCAGGCGGAAGAGCTGGAGCAGCGTTTTGCGATGGCGCTCAAGCTGCTGCACCACATGGAGCCTGCCGGTGTCGGTGCGCGCAACCTGGCGGAATGCCTGAGTCTGCAGCTGCTGGACTGCAAGGACTGCGAGGAAACCCGCGCCGCCATTGCCATGTGCAAGCAACCGATGGAGCTGCTGGCCAAGCGCGACGTCAAGCGCCTGTCTCACCTGTGCGGTTTCACCGAAGCCGCCATCAAGGGTGCGATCACGGTGATAGGCCGGCTCGACCCCAAGCCCGGACGCCGCTTTGTAAACGTGGAGCGCAACCTGATCGTGCCCGACGTCATCGTCATCAAATCGGGCCGGGGCTTCAAGGTTTCGCTCAATGGCGACGTCATGCCGCGCCTGCGCGTGCACGACATTTATGCCAATGCCCTCAAGCAGCACAAGGGCCAGGGCGGCCAGGCGCTGCAGCAGCGCCTGCAGGAGGCCCGCTGGTTCATCAAGAACATCCAGCAGCGCTTTGACACCATCCTGCGCGTGAGCAGCGCCATCGTGGAGCGGCAGAAAAACTTCTTCACGCACGGCGAACTCGCCATGCGCCCGCTGGTGCTGCGCGAAATTGCCGACGAACTGGGCCTGCACGAATCCACCATCTCACGCGTGACCACGGCCAAGTACATGGGCACCCCTTTCGGCACTTTCGAGCTCAAGTATTTCTTCGGTTCCGCGCTCGGCACCGAAACCGGCGGCAATGCTTCCAGCACAGCGGTGCGCGCGCTCATCAAACAATTTGTCTCGTCAGAAAGCCTCAAGAAGCCGCTCAGCGACAACCAGATTTCCGAAATGCTCAAGGAGCAGGGCATTGAATGCGCACGCCGCACCGTGGCCAAGTACCGCGAGGCGCTCCGCATCGCGCCCGCCAACCTGCGCAAATCACTCTAGCCGCCAACCAGGCCGCGCTGCCCGTCCCTCAAAGTCAGTCATGAATCAACTCCAATTGTTTTTACCGTGCGCCGCAGGCGTCGAAACCCTGCTGGCCACCGAGGTCAAGCGTGTCACCGGGATCGACGGCAAAGCCTGGCGCGCCGGCGTGCAGCTGCAGGCTTCGTGGCGCGACGCGCTGCAGCTCAACCTGCACAGCCGCCTGGCGCAGCGTGTGCTGATCGAGCTGCAGCACAACCAGTACCGCAGCGAACAAGACCTCTACAACGCTGCCGCCAATGTGGCCTGGGAAATCTGGTTCACGCCCAAGCAGACCTTCAAGGTCGAGATCACCGCCCAGCACAGTCCGCTGCAAAGCCTGAACTTCGCGGCGCTGAAGATCAAGGACGCGATCGCCGACCGCTTTCGCGCCAAGTTCGACGACGTGCGGCCCAGCGTCGACACGCGCTGGCCCGACGTGCGCGTCTACGTGCACCTGACGACGGACACCGTCACGGTTTATATCGACACCTCGGGCGAGCCACTATTCAAGCGCGGCTGGCGCGAAGACAAGGGTGATGCCCCGCTGAAAGAAACCCTGGCCGCCGCCATGATTGCCGCCAGCGGCTGGGATCAGCTCTGTAAAGAAGGCGTGCCGCTCTATGACCCCTGCTGCGGCTCGGGCACCATCGCGATTGAAGCCGCGCAAATCGCCTGCAACATTGCGCCCGGCATCAACCGACGCTTTGCCTTCCAGAAATACTTGCCCTTCCAGGGCCATGTGTGGGATGGCCTGCTGGACCAGGCCGAAGCCGCCATCACCGAACCCACCGCGCCGGTGTTCGGCAGCGACGTGTCCTTCCGCATGGTCGATTTCGCCGAACGCAATGCCGAGCGTGCCGGCGTAGCCAATGCGGTGGAATTCCGCGGCGGCGACGCACTGCAGCGCATGCCGCCCGCGCCTTCGGGCGTGATGCTGGTGAATCCGCCTTACGGCGAACGGATCGATGTGGCAGGCGTGGCCGGCATCACCGGCCTGCAGGGACGCGACCAGCGCCGCCAGCAAGGACATGCCGAAGGACGCGTGCAGCAGGACCACCGCAACCAGCCCATCGACGAATTTGGCCAGCCGCTGAACCGGGACAGCGGTGATCAGGGCGACACGCGTGAAGAACCCGCCTTCGAGACATCGCGGGACCGTTCTGCCAATCCCGGCCGCGAGCAGGCACAAAACGCCTGGGGCGAAGAAGCGACGGACTTCTTCCCGCAACTGGCCGCGCACTGGAAGAAAAACTACGCCGGCTGGACCGCTCACGTGCTCACGCCCGACCTCAAACTACCCGGCAAGATGCGTCTGAAAGAATCGCGGCGCGTGCCGATGTGGAACGGTCCCATCGAATGCCGCCTGTTCCGCTTTGACATGGTGGCGGGCTCCGCACGCGGCAAGCCCGGCGCAGCCACCCCCACCCCACCGAACGAGCCGGCGGCGTGACGGCCTCAGTGCGCCAGCCTGTGGTGCTGGACACCAACATCGTCCTCGACGTGTTTGTCTTCAACGATGCGGCAGCGCAGCCGCTGAAAAAAGCGCTGGAGGCCGGCGAACTCGACTGGCTGGCCACGCAGGCCATGCGCGACGAACTTGAGCGCGTGCTGGCCTATCCGCAAATCATTCCCCGCCTGGCGTTTTACGAATTAAGCGCCGGTGACGTGCTCGCCGCCTTTGACCGGCATGCTCGCCTGACGGAGGTGGCAGCCAAGGCGGGCGTCACCTGCAGCGACCCCGACGACCAGAAGTTCATCGACCTGGCGGTGGCCGGCAAGGCCTTGCTGCTCAGCAAGGACCGGCATGTGCTTTCAATGAAAAAAAGGCTCCTGACCCAGGGAATACGGGCGCAAACAGCTATTTAATTGATAGCAACCCGTTCATCGCCCTGAAACGCCGTGAGGGGCGTTCAACCCGCAGCGCGCTCTGCGGAGGCGCCGGAGGGAACTGCCCCCGATACCGCCGAGGCATCACCCGTCACCGGCACACGGATGCCGTTGGCCTGCGCAGGCATGTGCCCCCCGGGCCCTACGCCGTTGGCGCGAAAACTGTGCGCGCTGGCCAGCGGCCAGTAGTAGCTGAACACCGTGTTCTGTTTTTCCAGCGAGCCCAGCAGCGCGCCGGGCTCCACCTGCATGATGAGGTTGCTCAGCAGCCGTACCTCGGTATCCGTCAGCCGCCGCACGATGTGATGCGCGTTGACTTCGCGCGGGTGGCACAGGCCCGCGGCTTGCACCAGCTCCTGCAGCGCATGCAGCGTGCTGCGGTGAAAGTTGCGCACCCGCTCGGCCTTGTCGGGCACCACCAGCGCCTGCTGGCGAACCGGGTCTTGTGTGGTGACGCCGGTGGGGCATTTTCCGGTGTGGCAGCTTTGCGCCTGGATGCAGCCCAGCGCCATCATGAAACCGCGCCCGGCATTGCACCAGTCGGCGCCCAGCGCCATCAGCCGCACCATGTCAAAAGCGCTCACCACCTTGCCGGCGGCACCGATGGAAACGCGGCTGCGCAGGTTCACGCCGATCAGCGTGTTGTGCACCAGCAGCAGGCCCTCCTGCAGCGGTGCGCCCACGTGGTCTGTGAACTCGACGGGCGCAGCGCCCGTGCCGCCCTCGGCGCCGTCCACCACGATGAAGTCCGGCGTGATGCCGGTCTCCAGCATGGCTTTCACAATCGCAAACCACTCCCAGGGGTGGCCGATGCAGAACTTGAAGCCGGTCGGCTTGCCGCCCGACAGCTTTCGCAGTTTGGCGATGAAATGCATCATCTCGACCGGCGTGGAAAACGCACTGTGGCTGGAGGGCGAGATGCAGTCCTTGCCTTGCGGCACACCGCGCGCCGCCGAGATTTCCTCGGTGACCTTCGGCCCGGGCAGGATGCCGCCGTGGCCGGGCTTGGCGCCCTGGCTCATCTTGAGCTCGATCAGCTTGACCTGCGGGTCGCGTGCGTTGGTGGCGAAACGCTCCTCGCTGAACGTGCCGTCCTCGTTGCGGCAACCAAAGTAACCCGAGCCGATTTCCCAGATCAGGTCACCGCCATGCAACCGGTGGTGCTGCGAGATCGAGCCCTCGCCCGTGTCGTGCGCGAAGCCGCCGAGTTTGGCGCCCTTGTTCAGCGCCATGATGGCATTGGCCGAGAGCGATCCGAAGCTCAGCGCCGAGATGTTGAACACGCTGGCGTGGTAAGGCTGTGTGCAGGGCTCCACCGAGGGCGACGGGTGATCGGGCGTGCCGCCTATCCAGACGCGAAAGTCGTGGGTTGGCAGTTTGGTCGGCGACATCGAATGGTTGACCCACTCATACCCTTGCGCGCCCACGTCGAGCTGCGTGCCGAAAGGTCGGTTGTCGGGTTCGCCCTTGGCGCGCTGGTACACCAGCGAGCGCTGGGCGCGTGAAAACGGCGTGGCCTCGCTGTCGCTTTCGATGAAGTACTGGCGCATTTCGGGCCGGATGTACTCAAACAGGAAACGCATGTGGCCGATGACCGGGTAGTTGCGCAGCACGGCATGGCGCGTTTGCCGCAAGTCGCGCACACCGACACACACCAGCACCACGCCGGCCACCAGGGATACCAGCGCCAGCTTCCCCACGCCAAAAACCATCAGGCCGAGCAGCCCCAGCAGCGCGGCAAGCCCGCACAGGGCCATAAAGGTGTAACGGACGGGGAACCAGGCATCCAGGCGCTGAAGAAACATGACAGGGCTTCCGTGGGAGGGGATCACAAAAGGGCACAAAACACAGGCATGCAGCCGCGACGCGCCAGATACACTTTGCATCATAAGAGCCTCACGTGACGCTCATAACTGTTTTTTTCATGAAGTCCACCCCCAAATCCGTCATCCCCTCAAAGCCCTCGCCGGAGCCGGTTTTCCTGGAAGTCGAGGCGTTCGACGAGCTCGATGCCATCCTCGATGACCTGCGCACCCGTTACGACGAAACACCCCAGTGGGAATTCTGCGAAGGCTTCATGGCCGCCGTGATCTGTTCGCGCCGGCCCATCGAGGCAGCCGAATACCTGCCCGTGCTGCTGGCCGTCCCCGCTGAGGGCGAGGCGCCGGATCCGGAAGGCGGTTCGTTCGCCAGCGAGGCGCAACGTGAACGCTTTCTCATGCTCTGGAGCCAGCGCTGGCAGGAAGTCGAAACGGCACTGGACGCCGAAGTAGATTCGCTCGAAGACGACAACTGCTACCACCCCGAGGTCATGGACATACGCGGCGCCGTGGCCGACATGCCGCCCGACGAACGTGCCGCCTTCAAGGGTGAAGACCTGCCCGCATTCGCGCAGGTCTGGGCGCTGGGCTTCATGTTTGCGGTGGAAAGCTGGCCCGACGAGTGGATGGCGCCGCGTGACAAAGACGCCGCCAAATGGCTCGATGGTGCCCTGCAGGCCGTGGTCGCCATGACCGAAGACGACAGCGCCCCGCCCGAGGTGTCACCCCTGAGCGAAGACGGCACGCCCAGCACCAGCATTGCCAGGCTCAACGCGTTTGGCGAGGCCATCTGGGCGGTGTATGACTTGCGTGAGCTGTGGAAGACCATGGGCCCCAAGGTCGAGACGGTGCGGGTGGAGGCCACGCCCGGGCGCAACGACCTGTGTTATTGCGGTAGCGGGAAGAAGTACAAGAAATGTCACGGGGCGGGGTAAAGGCCGGTGATCTGACGGCAGGTGTCCTTTGCCGGATCCGGACGCATTGAATATTCGCTATCAATTTCATAGCCTGTTGCGCCCGATTTAATTGGCCTCAGGCCACTTTTGACCCACAAAAACAAGGCTTGCCAGGCTTCCCGAACGCATGGGAAGAAGGGGATTTGTCCCCCGAAACTGAAATCAGGCCCGGTTCAGGCTGTTTTCAAGGGAAGTTTCGGCCTTAAGACCAATAAGGCCGGGCGCCAGCAGCTATGCTTTTAATAGCAACAACAAAATACCGGTAAAACCTGCAGAGATCAGCGGGGTCGTCCACCAGGATTCCGCCGGGCCCATCATCCGACAGCCAGCAGGGCAGCAGGCCGTACCGCTCCACCCCGCTGGCGGCGTCTGGACACGTTTTCCGGGGCAACGGTGTTGGCCGCACATGGGCGGCGACAAATCGGGCCACCGTTCAGCTCGCCAGTTTTCAGGAAGTCGGCAATCGCGGAAAACCCGGGTCTTGACGCGCCTACGCGGCAGCGCAGAATGCATCAGTCGCGATCACCTCAACTTGTATGTACAAGTTACAGGCCGCCACAACAAGGGGCATGGGCACGATTCCTGCTCATCCCCGACGACCCCGGGGCGCTATCGCCACAAGCGCGTAGCCGCCATGTTTGTTTTGACTGTCCAACCGAAGGAAATCATCTTGAACCACATGCTTCCCCTCCTCAGCCGCCGCGTTCTTTGCGCCACTGCCGCAGCCGCCATGCTGGCCTGCAGCGCCGGCGCCGTGCTGGCCGCCACGCCCAAAGACACCCTGGTGCTGGCCTTCGGTTTCGATGACATCATCACCATGGACCCGGCCGAGGCCTTTGAGCTGTCCGCCGGCGAGATCATGGGCAACACCTATGACCGCCTGCTGCGCCTGGATGTGAACGACCCGTCCAAACTGGTGGGCGACGTGGCCAAATCCTGGACCGTCTCGGCCGACGGCAAAACCTACACCTTCGAGATCAAGCCGGGCCTCAAGTTCGCCTCGGGCAACCCGCTGACGGCCGAAGAAGTGGCGTATTCGCTGCAGCGCGCGGTGATGCTGGACAAATCCCCCGCCTTCATCCTGACCCAGTTCGGTTTCTCCAAGACCAACGTCAAGGACAAGATCAAGGCCACCAGCCCGACCGTGGTGACCCTGGAAACCGACAAGGCCTATGCACCCACCTTTGTCTTCAACTGCCTGACGGCCAACGTGGCCGGCATTGTCGACATGAAGCTGGTGCAATCGAAAGAGGTCAACGGTGACTGGGGTTACGCCTGGCTGAAAACCAATTACGCCGGCTCCGGCCCGCTCAAGCTGCGCGAATGGCGAGCCAATGAAATCGTGGCGCTGGAACGCAACGACAACTACTACGGCGCCAAGCCCAAGCTGGCCCGCGTGATCTACCGCCACGTCAAAGAATCGGCCACGCAGCGCCTGCTGCTGGAAAAAGGCGACATCGACATCGCCCGCAACCTGAGCCCACAGGACATCGCCGCGCTCTCGACCAACAAGGACGTGAAGATGACCTCCACGCCCAAGGGCACGGTCTACTACATCAGCCTGAACCAGAAGAATGCCAACCTGGCCAAGCCCGAGGTGCGCGAGGCCCTGAAATACCTGGTCGACTACGATGCCATCGGCGACACGCTGGTCAAGAACATCGGCGTGATCAACCAGAACTTTTTGCCGCAGGGCCTGCTGGGCGCCAGCACCGTCAAGCCGTACAAGCTCGACGTGGCCAAGGCCAAGGCGCTGCTGGCCAAGGCGGGCCTTGCCAACGGCTTCAAGGTCACCATCGACATGCGTACCATCCAGCCGGTACAGGGCATCACCGAGGCCTTCCAGCAGACGGCCAAGCAGGCCGGCATTGACGTCGAGATTATTCCCGGTGACGGCAAGCAAACATTGACCAAGTACCGTGCCCGCACCCACGACATGTACATCGGCCAGTGGGGCGCCGACTACTGGGACCCGCATTCGAACGCCGACACCTTCACGCGCAACCCCGACAACGCCGACGATGCCAAGGCCAAGCCGCTGGCCTGGCGCAATGCCTGGGCGATTCCCGAGTTGACCAAGCAGTCGGACGCGGCGGTGCTGGAGCGCGACGCCGGCAAGCGCAAGAAGATGTACGAGGACCTGCAGGCCGAGTTCCGCAAGACCAGCCCCTTCATCATGCTGTACCAGCAAACTGAGGTGGCGGCTTTCCGGAGCAACGTGGACGGCCTGAAGCTGGGCCCCACCTTCGACAGCAACTACATGTTCAACGCCTCCAAGCGCTGATAGCCCACCGACTTTGGCCATTCCCGACCCCACAGCCGCCGGCGTGGCGCCGCTCAGCGCGGTAGCCACGCGCACGGCGGGCCAGCGCTTCACGCCGCACGCCAGGAGCTTAGTCAACTTCCTGGTGGTGATTTTGCTCACCTACCTGGGCCTGCTCGCGGTCACGTTTTTCATCGGCCGGGTGATCCCCATTGACCCGGTGCTGGCCATCGTGGGTGATCGCGCGCCGGCGCATGTGATCGAGCGGGTGCGCCAGGAGCTGGGGCTGGACAAGCCGCTGTATGAGCAGTTCTACATCTACATCGGCAAGGTGCTCAAGGGCGATTTCGGCGTCTCGGTGCTGACAGCCAACCCGGTGATGACGGACATCAAGCGCGCCTTTCCGGCCACGCTGGAGCTGGCGAGCCTGGGCATCCTGATAGGCGCGGGCCTGGGCGTGCCGCTGGGCGTCTGGGCCGCAGTGCGGCGCGGCAAGCTGGTGGACCAGGTGGTGCGCGTGATCGGCCTGGTGGGCTATTCGGTGCCCATCTTCTGGCTGGGGCTGATGGCGCTGGTGGTGTTTTATGCGCGACTGGGCTGGGTCTCCGGGCCGGGCCGGATCGACGTGAGTTATGAATACACACTCAAGCCCATCACCGGGCTGCTGCTGCTCGACACGGCCATGACCGGCGAGTGGGAGGCTTTTCGCAATGTGTTTTCACACCTGATATTGCCGGCTTCGCTGCTCGGCTATTTCGCGCTGGCTTACATCAGCCGCATGACGCGTTCCTTCATGCTCAATGAGCTGGCGCAGGAGTACGTGATTGCCGCGCGCGCCAAGGGCTTGTCGGAGTCGCGCATCATCTGGCGCCATGCGCTGCGCAATGCCATGGTTCCGCTGGTCACCGTGATTGCGCTCTCGTATGCGGGTTTGCTCGAAGGTTCGGTGCTGACGGAAACCGTCTTTGCCTGGCCGGGCCTGGGCCTTTACATCACCAACTCGCTGCAGAACGCCGACATGAATGCGGTGCTGGGCGGCACGATTGTGGTGGGCTCGATTTTTGTGGGCTTGAACTTGCTCTCTGACGTTCTCTATAAATTACTTGATCCCAGGACGCGCATCCGATGAAGGTCTCCTCATGACTTCAAAACCCGCGTCCCTGCGCGACTGGCTGAGCACCGACCGACCTGCCTCGCGCCGCCAGGCCTTCATGGGCCGCATGTACCACGGCTGCCGCGATTTTTCGCGCAACCGGTTGGCCATGCTGGGCCTCTTCATCGTGCTGGGCCTGGTCCTCGTGGCGATTTTTGCCGACCTGCTGGCGCCGTATTCGGCCTACACCGGCGACCTGCGCACCACACGCCTGCTGCCGCCCTCGTGGGCACACTGGTTCGGCACCGACGACCAGGGGCGGGACATCCTCTCACGCATCATCATCGGCTCGCGCATCACGCTGATGGTGGTGATTCTGGTGGCGGTGCTGGCCGCGCCGCTCGGCCTCATCGTCGGCACTGTGGCCGGTTATGCCGGCGGCTGGATCGACGCAGTGCTGATGCGCATCACTGATATTTTTCTGGCGTTTCCGCGCCTTATCCTGGCGCTGGCGTTTGTCGCGGCGCTGGGGCCCGGCATCCAGAACGCGGTGATTGCCATCGCCATCACCTCCTGGCCGCCCTATGCGCGCATGGCGCGGGCCGAGACGCTGACGATACGCCAGACCGACTACATCGCGGCCGTGCAATTGCTGGGTGCCTCGCCCTGGCGCATCGTGCTGGGCCACATCATGCCGCTGTGCGTGTCGTCGGTGATCGTGCGCGTCACGCTGGACATGGCCGGCATCATCCTGACCGCCGCCGGGCTGGGTTTTCTGGGCCTGGGCGCGCAGCCGCCCATGCCGGAGTGGGGCGCGATGATCGCCAACGGCCGCCTTTATGTGCTGGACCAGTGGTGGGTGGCCGCCGCGCCCGGTGCGGCGATTTTTGTCGTGAGCCTGGCCTTCAACCTGCTGGGTGACGGCTTGCGTGATGCGCTGGACCCGAAGGCCGCCAAATGACGGACGCCAACATTCCCCTGCTGGTGGTCGACGACCTGCGCGTCAGCTTTCCGCGCCGCGACGGCGGCATGACTGAGGCCGTGCGCGGCGTGTCCTTCACGCTCGGCCGCGAGCGCCTGGGCATCGTGGGCGAGTCGGGTTCCGGCAAATCACAAACCGGCCGCGCCATCATGGGGCTGACCGCACCGGAGGGTCGCATCAGCGCCAAGCGTCTTGAGTTCGCCGGCGTGGACTTGCTCAATTGCCCGCCCGCCCAACGCCGCGAACTGCGCGGCGGCCGCATCGCCATGGTGTTGCAGGACCCGAAGTTTTCGCTGAACCCCGTCATGACAATTGGCGCGCAGATCGTGGAGACGCTGCAAGCCCATACCCGGGTGTCGTCGGCGGAAGCCAAAAAGCGTGCCCTCGCCGCGCTGGAGTCCGTGCGCATCGACGACCCGGCGCGCGTCTACAAGCTCTACCCGCACGAGGTGTCGGGCGGCATGGGCCAGCGCGCGATGATCGCGATGATGCTCATCGCCGACCCGGACCTGCTGATCGCCGACGAGCCGACCTCGGCGCTGGACGTGACGGTTCAACTGCAGGTGCTGTCCATCCTCGACACGCTGGTGGCTGAGCGCGGCATGGGCTTGATTTTGGTCTCGCACGATCTGCGGCTGGTGTCCACCTTCTGCGACCGCATCCTCGTGATGTATGCGGGCCGCGTGGTGGAAGAGCTGGCCGCCGGCGGCCTCGCGAACGCGCAGCATCCCTACACACGCGGCCTGATGGCCTGCCTGCCGCAGCTGGGCGCGTCCACGCATCCGCTGGCGACGCTGGACAGGCAACCGGAGTGGGCGCTGTGAACGCCGTGGCTTCATCCGCATCGCTGGGCCTGGAAGTCAGCAACCTGCGCGTGGTGTACGACAGTTTTGTCGCCGTCGCCGATACCTCCTTCATCGTGACCCCCGGCGAAAGCTTCGGCATCGTCGGCGAATCGGGGTCCGGCAAGTCCACCGTGCTGCGCGCCATCTGCGGCCTGGCGCCTCGCACGGCCGGCACGGTCAAGTTATTGGGCCAGGACAGCGCACCCGGCAGCAAGGCCTTCAGGCGGCAGGTGCAGATGGTGTTCCAGGACCCGTATGGATCGCTGCACCCGCGCCACACGGTAGACCGCATCCTGGCCGAGCCGCTGGCCATCCACGGCATCAGCGATGCGGAAGCGCGCATCGAACGTGCGCTGGAAGAAGTCGGCCTGGGCACGGGCTTTCGCTTTCGGTACCCGCACCAGCTCTCGGGCGGGCAGCGTCAGCGCATCGCCATTGCGCGCGCCTTGATTCTCGAGCCGCAAATCCTGCTGCTGGACGAGCCCACTTCGGCACTGGACGCCTCGGTGCAGGCCGAGGTGCTGAACCTGCTGGAAGAACTGCGCCGCAGGCGCGGCCTGACCTTCGTCATGGTGAGCCACGACCTGGCCGTCGTCACGCATCTGTGTGAACGGCTGATGGTGATGCAACGCGGCCAGACGGTGGAGATGCTGCCTGCGGCCGACCTGGCGGCACACAAAGTCACGAATGCCTATACGCTGAGCCTGATGGAAGCCTCCACCGGGTTCAAACGCCGCGCGGCGGCCGACGTATCCGCCACGGCGTAAATCGTTACCAGGCAGGTCTGGCGTGCCGCAGCGCCGCATGCTTTAATTTCTCTTCAACACCACACGCCACGCCATGATCCACTGGGAAGCCCACGCCTGCCTGCCATTGCACCCGGCAGCCGATTTTTCGCCGATGGACGCGTTGCGCGCCGCGGGCGTGAACTATGTGTCCGTCAATGTCGGCATGGACATGAACCCGGTGGCGCAAATCATGGCGGTCATTGCGGCCTTCCGCGCGAAGATCGCCGCGAACCCCGGGCGCTACCGGCTGGTGTCCAGTGTGGACGAGATCCGCGAGGCCGCAGCGGCGGGCCAGCTTGCCATCGGCTTTGACCTGGAAGGCGCGATGCCCCTGCAGGAGCGGCCCGAGATGGTGAACCTATACCGCGACCTCGGCGTGCGGCAAATCCATTTCGCCTACAACCGCAACAACAGCGTGGCCGACGGCTGCCACGACGAAGCACGCGGTCTCACGCCGCTGGGTGTGCGCATGGTGCAGGCAGTGAACGAGGCGGGCCTCTTGATGGACTGCTCGCACACCGGCCGCCGTTGCAGCCTCGACATCATGGCCGCCTCGGCCAAGCCGGTGATCTTCAGCCACGCCAACCCGCTTGCGCTGGTGGAGCACGGGCGCAACATCACCGACGAGCAGATACGCGCCTGCGCCGCGACCGGCGGCGTGGTGTGCGTCTCGGGCGTCTCCGCCTTCCTGGGTACGCGCACGCCGACGGCTGACGACATGGCGCGGCATGTGGCCTATGTGGCGGGCCTGGTCGGCGCGCAGCATGCGGGCATCGGCCTGGACATCAGCTTCCGGCAGGACGAGCTCAATGACAACCCGCCCGGCGACTACGACCCCACCTACTGGTGGCCCAGGTCTGCCGGCTACGACCGCGCCGTGCAACGCATGACTTACACACCGGTTGAAACCTGGCAACTGCTGCCCGAAGCGCTGCGCCGGGTGGGCCTGGGTGCAACCGAGATCGAAGGCGTGATGGGCGACAATATGATGCGTGTCGCCGGCATCGCCTGGCAGCACGCATGAGAACCTCGTAAAACTACCGGCAGCCTCCATGTCCTCCATCACCCTCCGCTTCCTGGCCGAACCCAGCACCGTCAACTTCGGCGGCAAAGTGCACGGCGGCACCGTCATGAAATGGATTGACGAAGCCGGCTACGCCTGCGCCACCAGCTGGGCGAAACGCTATTGCGTCACCGTGTCGGTGGGCAGCATACGTTTTCAGCGCCCCATCATGATCGGCGACCTGGTCGAAGTCGAAGCCCGCCTGGCCTACACCGGCACGACCAGCCTGAACATCTCGGTGGAAGTGCGCGCCGGCGACATGAAAGTCGGGCAGATGCAGGTCATCACCGAATGCCTGGTGGTGTTTGTTGCGGTAGACCTGGACGGCAAGGCCTTGCCCGCCCAGGAATGGCGGCCGGAGACCCCCGGCGACGTCGCGCTGGCCCAGCGTGTGAAGGCGCACCTGGATGCCGCGCGCTCCATGCAACTGACCTGAGCCGCCGCACACTGGTGTTCAGGCCGCGTCCGCAACAGGCCTGGCCCCGGGCTGCCCGCCGCCAAACCAGGCCGCCAGCAGCTCCAGCGTGTAGCGCACCTTGGCCGGCTGCTCGCCGCGCCGCGGCGTGACGGCGTAGACCGGAACATCCGCCATGCGCCAGCCCGGCAGTATCGGCAGCAAGCGGCCTTCGGCCATCGCTTTGCGGTCGTCCTCGCTCACACCCATGCTGATGCCCCAGCCGGCTATGGCCAGCGCATGCAGCGCCGTCACCTGCGAGGCCTGCACCCGGCCTTCCAGCCTCAGGGTTTCGCGTTCGCCGGACGGGCCCAGCAGCTCCAGCATGTCCGCGCTGTTGCTGCTGTTGGGTTTGCTGGCCAGCCAGTCGTGGCGCAACAAATCCTGCGGCGCGGCGGGCCAGCCCCGTTCGGCCAGGTAGGCCGGCGAGGCGCAGAGCTGGCGCGTCATATCGCCCAGCTTGCGTGCCACCAGGCTGGAGTCGGCCAGCTCCCCCACGCGCACCGCGATATCCACGCGTTCGCCGATCAAGTCCACCAGCTTGTCGTCCAGCAGCAGGCGCAGCGTGAGCCGGGGGTAGCCGCGCAGCGGCGCTAGCGCCGCTGCCAGCAGGCTGCCAAAGCCGGCCGGCGCGGCCAGGCGCAGCTCGCCTTCGGGTTCGTCGCGCAGCCGCACCAGCGCCTGTTCCGCAGAGCGCGCAGCCGCCACCATGGCGGCACAACCGGCGTGGTAGCGCTCACCCGCTTCTGTCAGCGTCAGGCGCCGGGTGGATCGGTGCAGCAAGGCCAGGCCGAGCGACTGCTCAAGCTGCCGCAAATGCTGGCTCACGGCCGAAGGTGTCATGCCCAGCTGCCGCGCCGCCGCAGTCAGGGACCCTTTGGCAACCACCTCGGCAAAAATGGCCATGCGCTTGAGCTGGTCCATGGATTTATCGCTCATTAGTTAGCTCTACTTCACAGTGTTAGCGAATTTTGCCGTCTATTCAGAACGTTGTGAAGTAATGACACTGGAGGCTCTTTTAACCCGCAGGAGTTTTTATGAACATCGCACTGATCGGCGCCACAGGTTTTATCGGCGCACCTATTCTTTCCGAGCTGCTGAGCCGCGGCCACAAGGTCACCGTGCTGGCCCGCAACCCCGGCAAAGTCACGCCGCAAACCGGCCTGACCGTGGTCGCCGCCGACGCACTGAATGCCGGCCAGGTGGCCAAAGCGGCAGCGGGCCACGATGCTGTCATCAGCGCCTACAACCCGGGCTGGAGCGAGCCGAAAATCCACGACCTGCACCTTGAGGCGAGCCAAGCCATCGTGAGCGGCGTCAAGCAGGCGGGCGTCAAACGCCTGCTCGTGGTGGGTGGCGCCGGCAGCCTGTATGTGGCGCCCGGCCTGCAGCTCGTGGACACGCCGGAGTTTCCCGCGCAATACAAGCAGGGCGCGCTCGCCGCACGCCAGGCGCTGAACCAGCTCAAGCTCGAAACCTCACTGGACTGGAGCTTTGTCTCGCCTCCCATTGGCTTGGCGCCTGGCGAACGTACCGGCAAGTACCGGCTGGGCGCGGACGACCTGCTGCCTGGCCAGGGTGACAAGCCAGCCGGTATTTCGGTGCCTGACCTGGCTGTGGCCATCGTGGACGAGATTGAAAACGCGCGGCATGTTCGGCGCCGGTTCACGGTTGCCAATTAATCGTCTTATTGGCCTTACACCCAATAGGGACGGGCGCAGGCAGCTCCTAAATTAATAGCTATTTTCTTTTTTGGTTGTTGTTGTTTCGGTGTTTGCGGTCTTTGCTGAGGGTTGCTGGCCGGGGGTAGCCCGGCGGCTACTCACTTTTCTTTTGCTTCGCCAAAAGAAAAGTAAGCAAAAGAAAAGGCGACCCTGCTGTCTGCGTCCCTGCGCTTCGCTACGGGCAACCTGCGGTGCTCGGTCCAGGCGGGGTCTCGCTCGAACTCGCTTCGCTCAGACAATCGCGATCCCTGATCCGCCTGAACCTGCGCTCCTCGGCGCATACAGAAGGGATGGGGAGAAGGAATACCAACAGCCGAAGACAGGAATCCGAATACCTGAAGAAACAAGGACTCGCCGTGGCGAGTCCTTGTTGGTATTTGTGTTGATTTTGTATTTTTGTCCCCGCTCCCGATTGGCCCTTGTGGATGCGCCGAGGAGCGCAGGGCCAGACGGATCAGGGCAAAAACTTGCTTGAGCGAAGCGAGTTGTTTTTGACCCCGGCTGGACCGAGCACCGCAGGTTGCCCGTAGCGCAGCGAAGGGACGCAGGAACCAGGGTCGCCTTTCTTTTGCTTACTTTTCTTTGGCGAAGCAAAGAAAAGTGAGTTGCATGCCGGGCAACCCCGGCCAGCAACACTCAGCAAAAAGCGCTGGAACAAGAAAGACTACAGCTTCAGAGCCTCACCCCGAGCCGCTTCCAACACATCCCGAGTCTTCACCGCCTCGCGCCGCGCAGCCTCCGCAAAATCATCCGCCGAAGAGGCATAAATAATCGCACGCGACGAGTTCACGATGATTGGCGCGCCGGCCCGCCAGCCCGCTTTGACGGTCGCGACGGCATCGCCACCCTGCGCCCCCACACCCGGAATCAGCAGCGGCAAGGTCGGCGCCACCGAACGCACACGCTCGATCTCGGCCGGATAAGTCGCCCCCACCACCAGACCCAGCTGGCCATTGAGGTTCCACGGCCCTTGCGCCAGGCGCGCCACGTGCTCGTACAGCAGCGGCTGACCTTCAATCGAGGCGAAGCGCTGGTTCTGCAGGTCGTCGCCGCCGGGGTTGGAGGTGCGGCATAGCAGGAAAGCGCCCTTGCCTTCGTATTTCAAATACGGTGCCACCGAATCAAACCCCATGAAGGGCGAGAGCGTCACCGCGTCGGCACCGTAGCGCTCAAAGGCTTCCTTGGCATATTGCTCCGCCGTGCTGCCGATGTCGCCGCGCTTGGCGTCCAGGATGATGGGTACTTGCGGCGCCACGCGGCGCATGTGTTCCATCAGGCGTTCAAGCTGGCCTTCGGCGCGGTGTGCGGCGAAGTAGGCGATTTGCGGCTTGAAGGAAATCACCAGGTCGGCAGTGGCGTCAACAATCGCCGCGCAGAAATCGTAGATCTTGTTGGCGTCGCCCTTGAGCTTGCCGGGGAATTTCGTGGGTTCAGGGTCCAGGCCGACGCAGAGCATGGAGCTGTTCTGGCGTTCTGCGGCGCCCAGCATGTCGAGAAAAGTCATGTCCCATTTTAAGCTCCCACGATCTCCGCAGCTTGCACCGTGCCCCTGATGGAGAACCCCTGTATGCCAAACGCGCGATTGTCGCCAGTGGCTACTTGTCTGGCGTTTTACACGACGCAACAAAAAACAAGAGCTAGCGTCATCAGGATTTCACAGTGAATTTTTACGATCACCGCATTGCAAGTGCTGGAGGTCGTTGTGAATTTGCGGATCAGTCAAGGCGAATGCCCGCTGGAGATACCTCGTTCCAGGCTCGGGGCCGTGCCGGAGATGGTGTCTCCCCAGGGGCATGAGTGGATAGGTCATGGCCCCGTTGTTTTGCGGGGCATGGGGCGCAACTGGGCAGCGCTGGAGCGCTGGACATTTCAGCACCTTGCCCATCTGGGCGGGGCCAGGCCTGTGACTTTGGTGGTGGGTAATCGGGAGAGGTCCAGTACCCGGTTTGTGACGTCCACACTTGACCACTATGTGGCACAACTGGAGTTGCAGACAGCCGCGCAGGAAGAAGGCTCGCATATCGGCTACCTCAAAGAGTTTGATCTGCTCAAGGAGATACCCTCACTGCGCCAGGACGTGCAGCAAGACGCATTATTCCCGCCAGGCAACATCGTCTCCAGCAGCGCATGGATTGGCCCGCAAGGTGCCCACACAGGTTTGCATTACGACTTGCTGGACAACCTGGCGGTGCTCACGCGCGGAGTCAAACGCTTTTACCTGGCACGCCCCGGCACCGTGGAGCACCTGGGTGCGATCTCGCAGAAGTATGACCGCTGGGCCAAACTGGCATCGGTGGGCATGCGCGATCTGGCACAAAGCGATGTGCCGGCAGACGCACCGTTTGCTGTCGATCTGTATCCGGGTGATGCCATCTACGTGCCTCGTGGTTGGTGGCATGAGGTGGTGAATTTGCAAGCCAGCATTTTTCTGAGCGGATTTTTCGGCAGCAAGGCACGAGTCGTTGGATTGTGGCTCGCCACGGGTGCTGTGCAGCTGATGCATGACTTCCAGCCATTGGGCACTCGCAATTGTTCCTGCCACCCAGGAACCGCACGCCCGGCACCAGCCCCTGATGTTCCGAGCAATCAACTCCTTTAACACCCGCGCATACCGTTACCCATGACAACCAAACCGACCATCAAAAAGCGCAGCTACATCACCCGCAATTTGCGTATCGGCGATATTCCGTCCTTGCTGGATCTGGAGCGCAAGCAATGGACGCAAGAGCAGCAAGCCACCGCAGAAGACTTTCGATCACGCATTGCCGCGCATCCCGATTTGAGCGGGGGTGCATTTTGCGCAGAAACGGGTGAATTGCTGGCATCGGTGTTTTGCAAGCCCACTACGGAGGCAGAGTGGGTCAACCCGGGCGACTGGCAAAAGAGTGCCGCTCTGGACGGCAAGGTGCCGAGGAATAAGCACGCCTCCCGCTGCCTGTTCGGCATCAGCCTGACCAGCGTGGATGCCGGCGCTGCCTTGCAGCTGATCGCTTTTAACTATCTGTATGCGGTGAAATGCGGCACTCGTGAAGTGTTTCTGGGCTCTCCCATGCCCGGGCTCAAGCGTCATTTGCAACGTAAACCAGGCGCATCGGTAGAGGCCTATGCACGGGCTACGCGAGCCGGTTTGCCGGTTGATCCACAGCTGCGCTACTACCACGGCAAGGGGTTTTGTGAGCTTGTGGCCGTGCGTGAGAACTACTTCCCCCACGAAGCCTCGTGTGATTACGGCGCCATTCTGAAATCCAGAGTGCCATATCCCTGGCTGACGCCGCTATTTCGCTTGGTACCCGTCCCGGTGTTGAGGTCGCTTGCAGCATTGGCGCCACGCTATGCCATTCCAGAAGACGACGGGGTGCCCGCACGAACAGGGTCTGCCGCTGAGCCAGAGGCGGCGTAGCCGTTCAACCCGTGGTGCGCAGCCCAGCCGGGCAGGTTACGCCACCGATTCTTCAACCCAGTATGAGCCGTGGAACCGGCGAAGCCGGACCCTCGGCCCTCACTGGTGAAATACCTTCATCACTGGTCGTACCCACCGAATTGTTCAAGCCAGCGGGTGCAGCGGAACCGGCTTTGCCGGGCCGCAGGCACCGTCCCCTGCAAGGGGAAAAGGGCTACACGCAGTGAGCCCGATAGGGGTGTGCCAATTTCGGCTTCGCCAGACCGCAGGCGGGCGGCCCCCTCGGGGGGCAGCGCATTACACGAAGTGAAAAGCGTGGGGGCACAATAACTCCATGCAACTCTCCCAACGCCAACTCATCCTGCTGGTTCTGCTCACCCTGGTCTGGGGCCTGAACTGGCCGGTGATGAAACTGGGGATTGCGGACTT
Organism: Polaromonas sp. P1_F4; assembly: GCF_056405675.1. Lineage (NCBI taxonomy): Bacteria > Pseudomonadati > Pseudomonadota > Betaproteobacteria > Burkholderiales > Comamonadaceae > Polaromonas > Polaromonas sp. P1_F4. The sequence goes on from NZ_JBFUBP010000007.1 coordinate 129,118, forward strand.
TCCACCCTTGACGTTTCGGGCGATGTCGATCTGGCTGGGCATTCCGGTGCTGGGCATCGCCATGGTGGTGCTGAAGGTGCCGTTTGGGGTGCCCCGGGGCAGGTGGCGTGAGCTCTTCTGGCTGGCTGCGGCCAACATGTTTGTCTGGCATGCACTGATCATCCTGGCAGTGAAAAACCTCAGCAGCGGGCGTGCGGCGATTCTGGGCTACACCATGCCGATTTTTTCGGCGCTGCTGGGCGCCTGGTTTTTTGGCGCGACGCTAAAAGCCCGCAACTGGCTGGGTGTGGCGGCCGCCGCGCTGGGCGTGGCGCTGCTGCTCTGGTATGAGCTGACAAACCTGTCTGGCCGGCCGCTGGGGGTGCTGTGCGCACTGGTAGCCGCCTGTGTGTGGGCGCTGGGCACGCAGCTGCTGCGCAAGACCACGATACCGGCCGCGACGCTGACGCTGTCGTTCTGGATGACGGTGATGACCGCCGTGATGCTGACCGTGTTGGGCGTCGTGTTTGAGATGCCGCAGTGGAAGGCACCTTCGCCCACGACCTGGGGCGCGATTCTTTACAACGCGGTGCTGATCTTCGGTTTTGCGCACGCGGCGTGGTTCACGCTGGCGCGCGCGCTGCCGCCCGTGGCTTCCACGCTGAGCGTGATGATGATTCCCATCCTCGGGGTGTTTTCAGGCGCTCTGGGCCTGGGCGAAGTGCTGCACTGGCAGGACTGGGCTGCCGTGGTGCTGATGGTGGTGGCGATTGCCTCGGTGCTAGGGCCTGTTCGCCTTATTTCCGGGGCTGCGAAGACCTGACAAAGTGCGCCAATCAAGGCGCGCGACGCCGCGTGTGCATGCGCACACGTAAGGAGTGCAACGCCGAGTGGCGCACTTTGGCGGGCCTTCCCTACGGGTTGCCACTGCAAGGGACCGTCTGCGGCGTTGCCCGCGCTTGCAAGGCCAAAGCCTTGGCTGCGCCCGGGCGCCTTGCATCCAGTCCCTTGCAGTGGCAACGCAGCCCCGGAAATAAGGCGAACAGGCCCCACGCCCAGCCGTGGCGCAGCAAAGGCCTGATAAAAATCAGCCCGGGTTGGTGACCAAACTCATGGCCAGGCACAGGTCGTCCCAGGCCTTGCCCTTGTCGGCCGGGTTGCGCAGCAAATAGGTGGCGTCGTAGGTCACGACCATGCGGGCTCCATGCAGGCTGTGCAATTGGCCGCGCTGTTTGCCGAAAGGCTCTGTCGATTGCAACACCGCCTGCGCGGCCAGGCGGCCCATGACGAGCACGACATCAGGCTGCGCGCTGGCCACCAGGGCGGGCAGCGCTTCGGGCAGGCCGGCGCCCGCACCGGATGCCGCCTGCCGGACCAGCGGCGCCAGCAGCACCATGCCGGCCTTGTGCAGCCGCGTAGCGCGCAGCATGTTGTCAAGCAGCCTGCCGGCATCGCCTTCAAAGGGGTTGAAAGGCTCCCGTTGCAGTGCAGCCGCCGGCGTTTCGGCCAGCACCAGCCAGCGTGCGCCTTCAGCATGGGCGGCGTCGACATACAGGGCTTGCGCGTCGCCCATGCGCCACGCTGCCGTCGTGCCGGGCGCAGCGGTTTCGCGCGCCTCGGCCTGCGGGCGAGCCGGCGCCTGCATGGGCCGCACGGGCGGCGCAACCTCTCGCGGTCCAGCGGACGTGGAAGGCGCACTGACTTTTTGATCAAATTCACTTGCAGGCGTTACTGACCGTGCGCCAGCAGCTACCAAATCAATAGCAGCGGCAGCTTCAGCAGGCGCAGCGGCAACCGGCAGCCACACGCGCACACCCATTTCGCGCAGCATGGCGCGCTGGCGTTTGTCGAGGTCCAGGCTCATAGCGCCAGGCTCATGACGACCGCATCTTCGCGCGTGGAAGCGCCGTCCGGGTAGTAGTTGCGGCGCGTGCCGACGTGGCGAAAGCCGTAGCGTTCATAGATGGCCTTGGCCCGCACATTGCTCACGCGCACTTCCAGCCACAACCACTGCGCGCCCTCTCCGCGCGACCAGAGGGCCAGCGCATCCAGCATGATGCGGGCCCAGCCCTGGCGCTGGTGTTCGGGGGCCACGGTGATGTTGAGCAGGTGTACTTCGTCAACGCCCTTCATGGCCACGAAATAACCCAGCAGCACGGCGTCGGGCGCATTGCCGGCAGTGAGCAGTTGCGCCTGGTAGCCGGCGTTGAGCGAATCGTTGAAATTGCCGTGCGTCCAGGGGTGGTCATACGCGGTTTTTTCCACGCGCACCACCTCATCCAGCCATGCGGGTGTCATGGCTTCGAACTGGGCTTCGAGGGGCTTGAGGATGGCGTTCATGAAAGGGGTGGGGCGGCCGCCAGTTTGGCGGCCTTGACCTGGTCGCGCTCTTCGGTGGTCAGCGCTACTTTATCGCGAACGTAGAGCGGCAGGGCGAGGTCGGCGCTGACGCACAGCCCGGCAGCAGCCAGCTGCGGCGCCAGGCGCAGCATGGCGGTGGCCGTAGGCAGGGCCTCGGCCTGTGCAAATGCCGCAAGGCCGCCCGGCAAACGCCCGGCGTACACCGCGAAAACATTGCCCGCGAACAAACCGGCCGCAGTGTCCGGCACCAGGTTTTCAGGCCGGACCAGCCCGCATTCGCCGAGCGCCCGGCAGTGCCCGCCGCTGAACTCAAAACCCTGCACATACATTTCGTCCATGCGCGCATCCAGCAGCGCGGTGACGCGCAGGGACGCTTCGCCATCACCCTGCTGCTGAAAGCGCGCTTCTTCGGCCACAGCCATCAGCGTGTCGACAGGCAGCACGGGAATACCGGCGCCCTGGTTCGCGCCCAGCGCCAGGCCTTGCGCCACCGCGCAGGCGGTGCGCAGGCCGGTAAAGGAGCCGGGGCCGCGCCCGAAGGCGATGGCATCCAGCTCGCCCAGCGCCAGGCCAGCCTCGGCCAGCAACGCCAGGATGACGGGGATCAGCGTGGTGGAAGCCTGCGCGCCGCCTGGGCCGTTGTGCTGCCAGACGCGCGCACCGTCGGTCAGCGCAACGGACATGCGGTCGGTGCTGGTGTCAAAAGCGAGGAATTTCACAAGTTCAGGCATTAAATCGGGCTCAAGCCCCTATATATCGGGCGCAAGCAGCTATTAAATTCATAGCAATCTGCGGGTACCCGGAGGCTGCGGCCGATGGGTCAGCCCTGATTATCCGCGCCAATGGCCGGCCACCCCGGCGCCCACCGGCAGCGCCTTGCAGAACGCTCAACCGCGATAATCCCTGCATGACCCACGACTTGCTGCGCCCGCGCACGACACACACTGTTGCGCTGGCTGCCCTGGCGGCCATGGCAGCCCTGGCCGCAAGCCCCGGCCTGGCACAAACCGCACGCCTGCCGGCCCCGATTGAAAAAGCCCTGTCGCGCGCCAGGGTGCCGCGCGATGCGGTGTCCATGCTGGTGGTGGAAGCCGGCAGCGGCAAACCGGTGCCGCGCCTGAGCTGGCGCGCCGATGTGCCGATGAACCCTGCCTCCGTCATGAAACTGGTGACCACGTATTCGGCGCTCGACGCGCTGGGCCGCGACTTCACCTGGAAGACGAAGGTGATACTGGACGGCAGCACCTCGGGCGGCCTGCTCAACGGCAACATGGTGGTGCAGGGCGGCGGCGACCCCAAGCTGGTCGTTGAACGCCTGCAGGCCTTGCTGGCCGAGGTGCAGGCCGGAGGGGCGCGGGCGATCCGCGGCGACATCGTGCTGGACCGCAGCGCCTTCAGCGTGCCGCCCACCGATCCGGGCGAATTTGACGGCGAGCCGCTGCGCCCCTACAACGCCCGGCCCGATGCGCTGCTGATCAATTTCAAAACCATCGTGATGACCTTCACGCCGGACCTGCCCAGCGGCCGCGCGCTGGTGCGCTATGAGCCGCCGCTGGCAGGTGTGCAGGTGGGCGCGAGCGTGCCGATCGTGCGTGTGGCGCGTTGCGGCGACTGGCGCAGCGAGCTGCGCGCCAGTGTTGAAAATCCCGTCAACATCGAATTCCTGGGTACCTATTCTTCGGCCTGCGGCGAAAAAGTGTGGCCCAGCGCCTATGCCGACCCCGTGAGCTTTGCGGCGCGCGCCATCGAAGGGTCGTGGCGGCAACTGGGTGGCCTGCTGACGGGAACGGTGCGCGACGCCACGCCGGCAGAGCTGGCCGTGCTGCGCAGGAGCGGCACCCTCTCGGGCGAAAAGGCCGCAGTGCGGTTTGAATACCAGTCGCCGCCACTGCTGGAAATGGTGCGCGACGTCAACAAATACTCCAACAACATCATGGCCCAGCACCTCTTTTTGACACTCGGGCTTTGGGCCGGCCTGGGCCAGCCCAAGGCCGGCACGCTTGAATCTGCGCGCGCAGCGCTCACCGCCTGGTGGCGCAAAAGCCTGCCCGGCAGCACGCCCCCGCTGATGGACAACGGCTCGGGCCTGAGCCGCGATGAACGCATCAGCGCCGCCAGCCTGTCGGCCCTGCTGCAGCACGCCGCAAAAAGCCCTTTTGCCGCTGATCTCGCCGATTCGCTGCCGGTGGCCGGCACCGACGCCACCATGCGCGAACGCGCCAGGCCGGTGGCCGGGCTGGCTTTCGTCAAGACCGGCTCGCTGCGCGACGTGACCGCGGTTGCCGGTTATGCCAATGGCGACAGCGGCGCACGCTACATCGTGGTGGGGCTGATCAACCATCCGAACGCGCCCGCTGCGCGCCCGGCACTGGATGCCATGCTGGAATGGGCCGTCAAGGAGGGCAAGCGATGAACGCAACAGACATCGTGGGCTTTCTGGCCGCCGTGCTGACCACGGCGAGCTTTGCGCCGCAGGCCTGGCTGACCTTTCGCAGCCGCGATGTCAGCGGCATTTCACTGGCGATGTACAGCGCCTTTACGGTTGGCGTGGCACTCTGGCTGGCCTACGGCGTGCTGGCGGGCGCCTGGCCCATCGTGCTGGCGAACGCGGTCACGCTGGGCCTGGCGCTGGCCATTCTGGTGATGAAGCTGGTGTACGGACGCGGTGACTGAATAGCCCGGTGCCACACACGCCCCGCGCGGCAGGCACGGATGCTTCATCGACGTGCCTGCAAGTTATCCCTGCCGCCTGTGGACAAGGCTGTTGATGGCGGTGGGACTTGTGGACGAAAACACCGCTTGGCGCGGCATTGCGCCACAATGCCCGAAATTTGGGCAACCGCCCTAGCGGCCTCCCGGGAAGGGCGCCTCAGCTCGCGGCAGCGCGCCCCAGCCGGTCGCGCACGCCATCCCACTCGGCGGCCGCCGGCGGGTTTTCAATCCAGATCAGCTTGACGCCCTTGGCATCAAAGTCGCGCAGCACGGCAAACAGCTGCTGCGCGGTGGCCAGCGCATCGTCGGGCATGCGGCGATACAGCACCTTGTCGGACTTGATGCGCACGATGCTGCGCGCGTACACGGCGATGTGGGCCGCGTCGGCGCCCAGCAAATCGAGTGCGGTTTGTATGGGGCCTGCGTCCATCAGGCGCACCTTGGCATCGGGCGCGTAATGCGCTTCCAGCGTGCCGGAAGCACGCGGCGCATCGCCCAGAGCCTCTTGCTCGAATTCGTCTTTCCCCAGCACGGCTTCACCGCACGCGGCCTCGAGTTGCGCGCGCGTGAGGATGCCCGGGCGCAGCAGCACGGGGCGCCCGCGCGTGCAGTCGACGATGCTGGACTCGATGCCGACATCGCAGGGCCCGCCATCGAGCACCAGCAGGCTGTCGCCAAATTCCTGCTGCACGTGCTGCGCGGTGGTGGGGCTGATGCGGCCGAAACGGTTGGCGCTGGGGCCGGCCACGCCGGTGTCGCAAGCCTTCAGAAAAGCCAGCGCGACAGGGTGCGAGGGGCAGCGCAGACCGATGGAATCCTGGCCACCGGCCGCGGCCGCCGCCACGCCTTCCTTGCGCGGCAGGATCACGGTGAGCGGCCCGGGCCAGAAGGCTTTCATCAGGCGCGCGGCAAACGGCGGCACGCTGCTGGCGTAAGCGTCTACGTGCGCCGCATCGGCCACGTGCACGATGAGCGGATGGTCGGACGGACGGCCCTTGGCTTCAAAGATGCCGGCGACGGCTTGATCGCTGGAAGCGTCGGCGCCCAGGCCGTACACCGTCTCCGTCGGGAAGCCCACCAGCCCGCCGGCCCGGATGCGGCGTGCGGCTTCAAGAATGGCCTCAGGGTCCGTACCGGGAAGAATCATCAGAGGGGGTCCAGGCCGGGCAGGCCCAGGATGGATGCAACCTGGCGCGCTGCGGCCTTGACTGAAGCGACGTCGGGGCCCGTGATGTTGAGATGGCCCATCTTGCGGCCGGTGCGGGCTTCGGTTTTGCCGTAGAGATGCAGGTGCGTGCCGGGCAGTGCCAGCACGGCCTGCCAGTCGGGCGTACGCATCTTTCCATGGGCGTCAAACCACACATCACCCAGCAGGTTGAGCATGATGGCGGGAGAATGCTGGCGCGGCTGCGGCAGCGGCAGGCCGGCCATGGCATGCACCTGCAGGTCGAACTGCGACACGTCACAGGCGTCCATCGTGTAGTGGCCGCTGTTGTGCGGGCGTGGCGCCATTTCATTGACGATGAGCGCGCCATCGGCGCTGCCGTCGTCCACCAGGAAGAACTCGACGCAGAGCACGCCGACATAGTCAATGTGTTTTGCTATGGTTTTGGTAGCTGCTTGCGCACGATCGGCAAGCGCTGCGGGCATATTTCCTTCATAAGCCTGCGTCACCGCGAGAATGCCGTCGACATGCACGTTCAACTGGGGCGCAAAGCCCACGACGCTGCCGTCCCAGCCGCGCGCCACGATGACCGAGCACTCGGCCTTGAGCGGCAGCATTTTTTCGAGCACACAGGGCACCTGCTTCAGGCCGGCCCAGGCGGTGGCCAGTTCGTCCGCATTCTTGACGCGGACCTGGCCCTTGCCGTCGTAGCCCATGCGTGCCGTCTTGAGGATGCCGGGCAGCAAGCCGGCCGGCACAGCCTTCAGCTGCCCGGCTGTTTCAATCACGGCGTAGGGTGCGCAGGTAACGCCGGCCAGCACGCCGGATTCGGCAGCGCTGGCGGTGAAGTGGGATTTTTCCTCGATGCGGTTTTGCGCGATGGCCACGGCGGCAGCGCCGGGTGCCACGGGCCGGCTGGCGGCCAGCGCCTGCAGCGCGCCGGCGGGCACGTTTTCAAATTCGGTGGTGACGGCGGCGCACAGTGCGGCCAGTTGGGTCAGCCCTTTTTCATCGCTGTAGCCGGCCTGGATGTGGTGATGGCTCACCAGGCCCGCGGGGCTTTGCGGATCGGGGTCCAGCACCGCCGTGAAGTAACCCAGGCGCTGCGCGGCATGCACAAACATGCGGCCCAGCTGGCCGCCGCCCATCACGCCGAGGGTAGCGGGCTGGCCGGAGGCCGAGGCCGTGCCGGGAAAAATAGGCAACTCCGGCAGGCTGGAGGCGGCCCGGGAAGAGGCGGAGGCGGTCATGCGGGCGGCAGCGTCATGGCGTGCGCGGCAGCGGTTTGCTCTGCACGGAAAGCCTGCAATTGGGCGGCCAGCGCCGGGTTGTGCAGGGCCAGCATGGCCACCGCGAACAGGGCGGCATTGGCTGCGCCGGCATTGCCGATGGCAAAGGTGGCGACCGGAATGCCCTTGGGCATCTGCACGATGCTGTGCAGCGAGTCCACGCCCTGCAAATGCTTGCTGGCCACGGGAACGCCGAGCACCGGCACGGTGGTTTTGGCGGCCAGCATGCCGGGCAGGTGCGCTGCGCCGCCGGCGCCGGCAATGATGGCCTGCAGGCCGCGTCCACCGGCACCTTCCGCATAGGCAAACAGCTCGTCGGGCATGCGGTGGGCCGACACCACCCGGGCTTCGTGCGCGACGCCGAACTGCGTCAGGATCTGCACGGCGTGCTGCATGGTCTCCCAGTCGCTGCTGGATCCCATCACCACGCCTACCAGGGGTTTTGCCGAATTGTTGCTTGTTGTCATGCGGGGACCTTCAAGGCCGGGGTTGCAGGCTGCTTGCCCGTAACCCCTGATTTTAAGGGCAGGCCACCGCTAGGGCCGTGCCGTGCGTGCTACGCTCTTGCCTCCCAGGCGTCCAGCTGCGCCGACCGGGTTGAAAACCGGCCCTGATACCCCAACTCTGCCAGACCATGATCGACGTCACCATTGCCAACTTTGAAGCGGAAGTCGTTGCCGCATCCATGACCACGCCTGTGCTGATCGACTTCTGGGCGCCCTGGTGCGGCCCCTGCAAGTCGCTGGGCCCGATTCTTGAGAAGGTGGAGGTGGAATACGCCGGCCGCTTCAAGCTGGTCAAGATCGACTCCGACCAGGAGCAGCAACTCGGTGCCGCTTTCGGCATCCGCAGCATCCCAACCTGCATATTGATGATGAACGGCCAGCCGGTGGACGGTTTTGCCGGCGCCCTGCCCGAAGGCAAGGTCAAGGAATTCCTCGACAAGCATTTGCCGCCGGCCGAGGAGCAGGCTGAAGAGCCTGAATTGACGCTCGAGGAAGAAAGCACCGACCCTGCCGCCGTGCTCGAAAAACTGCAACATACCGTCGCCGCCAACCCGGCCGACGACAACGCCCGATTTGACTATGTGAAGCTCTTGCTGCAGCTGGGCCGCGAAGACGACGCCAAGGTGGCATTCGCACCGGTGATTGCGCAAACCACGGTGGTGCGGCGATTTGACTCGCTCAAGCGCTGGATGGATGCTATGGATTTTGTAGCTACCGGCGCTCATGGGGTGGGCGCCGCAACCGGTTTTGATGCAAAGATTGCGGCCAACAAACGCGACTTCGAAGCACGTTTTGACAAAGCCCGCTGGCTCATGGCACAGCAGCGCTGGACCGAGGCGCTGGACGAGTTGCTGGAAATCCTGATGCGCGACAAGACCTGGAACGAAGACCTGGCCCGCAAGACCTACATCGCCGTGCTCGACGTCATGGAAGCGCCCAAACCCAAGGTGGCCGATGGGCAGATTCCGCCGGAAGATGCGACCGTGGCTACGTATCGCCGGCGCCTCAGCAGCGTCGTGTTGAGCTAAGGCGTCGCCGGGGCCGGCTTGCCGCGGGCTTTAGTGCCCAAACAAAAGCCGGCTGAGGTTAAACGCCATGCCGGCCATAAAGGCCTGAAACACAATGGCGCGCCCGGACCATGGCGCCGCGCCCGGCGCAGCGGACCTGGGCCTGTTTCTTCGCCACAGCAGAATCAACAGCGCGGCCAGCAGCGGGCTGAGCAAAGCGTTGAGCCATTGAAGAACGGGTTCACGCAGGGCCAGCAGGGGGATGAAACAGACACTGGCAAGTCCCAATGCAAAACCGAGCGCCGTTCCCACCAGAAGGTCACCTAATGGATTTGCCTTTGGGCGTGTGCGCAGCGATTTGCGCAACCCGAGGTCAAACAACTCTGAGAAAAGAGTCAGCACGCCCTCGATCAGGATCTCGGCGATGAACTCAAACATTGGCCGTCCTGCGCTGAGCGTAGCGGCGGTTCAGGCCGTCAGGCGGGCCAAGGCCTCTTGATATTTGGCGGCCGTTTTGGCGACCACATCGGCCGGAAGGTGCGGCGCGGGCGGCGTTTTGTCCCAAGGCTTGCCGTTGATGCGTACGCTTTCCAGCCAGTCACGCACAAACTGCTTGTCGTAACTCGGCGGGTTCAGGCCTGCTGCGTAGGCAGCTTCGTAACCCTCAATCGGCCAGTAGCGTGAGGAGTCGGGCGTCAGCACTTCATCCATCAGCGTGAGCGTGCCGTCTTCGTCGAGCCCGAATTCGAACTTGGTGTCGGCAATGATGATGCCCTTGGTGAGGGCGAAGGCGGCAGCGGTGCTGTAGATCTCGATGCTGATCTTTTTGATCTGCGCGGCGAGCTCGGGACCCACGACCTTCACCACCTGCTCGTAGCTGATGTTTTCGTCGTGCTCGCCGGCTTCGGCTTTGGCGGCCGGTGTAAAGATGGGCTCGGGCAGTTTGCCTGCGTTCTTCAGGCCCGCGGGTAGCGGTACGCCGCAGACGGCCTGGCTCTCCTGGTATTCCTTCCAGCCGCTGCCGGCCAGGTAGCCGCGCACCACGGCTTCGACCGGGATGGGCTTGAGGCGCTTGACCAGCATGGAGCGGTTCACGACCTGCGGCACCTCGGCCGGCGTGACCACGCTTTCTGGCGTCTCGCCGGTCAGGTGGTTCGGGCAGATGTGGCCGAGCTTGCCAAACCAGAACAGCGCCATCTGCGTAAGCAGCGCGCCCTTGCCGGGAATCGGCTCACCCAGGATGACATCGAACGCACTCAGCCGGTCGCTGGCCACCATCAGCAGCCTGTTCTTGCCCACGGCGTAGTTGTCGCGCACCTTGCCGCGCGCCAGCAGGGGCAGGGAGGTCAGGGCGGAGGTATGGAGTGCTTGGGTCATGGTGGGGGCGAAGCGTAACGAAGGTGAGTCAAAGTAAAAAGCCCGCGCGACTCAGGAAGAGTCCACGGGCTTTGAATTATCGCCAATCCGCGCGGGCGGGCCGCGGGAATTTTCGGTGCTTTTTAATGCACGACCTGGGCCAGCTCGCCCTTGGCGTACTTGGCAGCCACGACCTGCAGGTTGTCGCCCTTGATCTTGGCGCCCTGGCCTTCACAGCCGAATTCGATGTAGCGCTGCTTGCACAGGGCCTTGGCGGCTTCGCGGGCGGGCTTGAGCCACTCGCGGGCATCGAATTTTTCGGGGTTTTCAGCCAGGAACTTGCGCACCGCGCCGGTCATGGCCAGGCGGATGTCGGTGTCGATGTTGATCTTGCGCACGCCGTGCTTGATGGCTTCCTGGATTTCCTCGACGGGCACGCCGTAGGTTTCCTTCATCTGGCCGCCGTACTGGCGAATGACAGCCAGCATTTCCTGCGGCACCGAGGACGAGCCGTGCATCACCAGGTGGGTGCTCGGGATGCGCTTGTGGATTTCCTTGATGCGGTCAATCGCCAGGATGTCGCCGGTGGGCTTGCGGGTGAATTTGTAGGCGCCGTGGCTGGTGCCAATGGCAATCGCCAGCGCGTCAATTTGCGTGCGCTTGACGAAGTCGGCGGCCTGCTCGGGGTCGGTCAACAGCTGCTCGCGCGTCATGGTGGCGTCGGTGCCGTGGCCGTCTTCCTTGTCGCCCTTCATGGTCTCCAGCGAACCCAGGCAGCCGAGCTCACCTTCGACGGTAACGCCGTATTTGTGGGCCAGCTGCGAGACCTTCTTCGTCACCTCGACGTTGTATTCATAGCTGGCGATGGTCTTGCCGTCGGCTTCGAGCGAGCCGTCCATCATCACGGACGAAAAACCAAGGTCGATGGCGCCCTGGCAAACGGCAGGGTTCTGGCCGTGGTCCTGGTGCATGACCAGCGGGATGTTGGGATACATCTCGATAGCCGCCTCGATCAGGTGTTTGATAAACGGCTCACCGGCGTATTTGCGTGCGCCTGCGCTGGCCTGCAGGATGACGGGCGCGCCGGTCTCTTTGGCCGCTTCCATCACGGCTTGCACCTGCTCAAGGTTGTTGACGTTAAAAGCCGGAATGCCGTAGCCGTTGACTGCTGCATGGTCCAGCAGCTCGCGCATAGAAACGAGTGCCATGTGTGATATCCCCAGAAGTTAGAAAAACACTGCCAAAAGGCGGGTTCCTCGCGAGGGCCGTGCGGCGTAAAAGCCGCCTGGAAACGCCCGTAACCACGAAGTAACCGAAGCCCTGATTCTAACGTTTACCCGAATAGGGTGGGATAACCGAACTTGTGTCTGAATGCATGCCGTAACTGCGTGTAAACATCGTCCACCCCCCCGTCCAAGCTCACTGCGTGTAGCTTGTTCCCCCCTCGAAGGGGCGGCGCCTGGGGCCGGCGAAGCCGGACCCTTGGCCCCCCTGGTGGAATACCCCACGCTAGTTGCGCCCTGAATTCTTCATACCAGCATGAGCCCCGGAACCGGCTTTGCCAGGCCGTAGGGCGGGCGGCCCCCTCGGGGGGCAGCGCATTACACGAAGTGAAAAGCGTGGGGGCTCAAGCTACCCTGCAGATCTTCAGCATATTGGTGCCGCCCGGCGCGCCCATGGGTTCACCGCAGGTGATGGCGTAGATATCACCGCTTTCGACGATGCCGCGTTTTTTCAGATGCGCCTCGGCATCGCCGAGTGCGGTATCGCGCTCGACACTCTGGTCCATCAGCAGTGGCCTGACATTGCGGTACAGCGCCATCTTGCGCTGGGTCGTCAGTTTGGGCGTCAGTGCGTAGATAGGGATATGGATACGGTGGCGGCTCATCCACAGCGCCGTAGAGCCCGAGTCGGTCAGCGCCACAATGGCTTTGCAACCCAGGTGATGGGCCGTGAACAAGGCGCCCATGGCGATGGACTGGTCAATGCGGTCAAAGGTCATGCCGGTGAAGTCGGCGTCCAGTTTCACGTCCTCGGCTTTTTCGGCTTCAGCGCAGATATTGGCCATCTCGATGATGGTCTCCAGCGGATAACGGCCGGCGGCGGTCTCGGCCGAGGTCATGACGGCGTCGGTGCCGTCAAGCACCGCGTTGGCCACGTCGCTGACCTCGGCGCGCGTGGGCACCGGGTTGGTGATCATCGACTCCATCATGTGGGTCGCGGTGATGACCACCTTGTCCAGCTCACGGGCCATCTTGATCATGCGTTTTTGCAGCGCCGGCACAGCGGCATTGCCGACCTCGATGGCCAGATCGCCGCGCGCGACCATGATGCCGTCGCTGGCCCTGCAGATGGCTTCCAGATTGGGGATCGCCTCGGCACGCTCGATTTTGGCGATCAAGCCCGGCTTGTGGCGGTGCTCGGCACCGGCCACGTTGCACAGCTGACGCGCCATTTCCATGTCACTGGCATTCTGCGGAAAGCTTACCGCGACATAGTCGGCCTGGAAACTCATCGCGGTGCGAATGTCTTCCATGTCCTTGGCCGTCAGTGCCGGCGCCGTCAGGCCGCCGCCCTGCTTGTTGATGCCCTTGTTGTTGGACAACACGCCGCCGACTTTGACCGTCGCATGGACCTGCTCGCCCTTCACTTTGTCGACAGTCATGACGATCAGGCCGTCGTTGAGCAGCAGGGTGTCACCGGCCTTGACGTCACGCGGCAGTTCCTTGTAGTCCAGGCCCACGCCGTTGATGTCACCCAGCTCGGTGCGGGACGCGTCGAGCACAAACTTCATGCCTTGCTCGAGCTGCACCTTGCCCTCGGCAAATTTGCCGACACGGATTTTCGGGCCCTGCAGGTCGGCCATGATGGCGACCTCGCGCCCGGCGCGGGTGGCGGCCTCCCGCACCAGCCTGGCACGGTCGATGTGGTCTTGCGCCGTGCCGTGGCTGAAATTCAGCCGCACGCAATTGACGCCAGCGCGAATCATCTGCTCCAGCAAGGCCGGATCGCTGGAGGCGGGGCCAAGGGTGGCAACGATTTTGGTGCCGCGGCGCTGCATCTTCATGTCTGTCTCCTGTAATTTAGTTTCTTATTTTTACACGAATGAGTTACCTAGCGGTTACCAAGCCACCGCCGCAGCCGGGGTATTGGCCAGAAGCCGGAGGGTGGCCCGCTGCATGCAGCGTGTCGCGCCCTGAACCTGCAAACCGCGGTTTGCCGTATTTTGCAAGTAGCGCCTCAATGACCCGCGCGCTTTTGCAGGATTTCAAAGGCCGGCAAGGTCTTGCCTTCCAGCACTTCCAGAAAAGCCCCGCCGCCGGTCGAGATGTAATCGACCCGCTTTTCAATACCGTACTTGGCAATGGCGGCCAGCGTGTCCCCGCCTCCGGCGATGGAGAACCCGCTGCTGTCCGCAACGGCGCGCGCAATACCTTCGGTGCCCTTGGAGAAGGCGTCGAACTCAAACACGCCGACCGGGCCGTTCCAGACGATGGTGCCGGCCGCCTTGAGCTGCGCCGCCAGCCGCGCCGTGGTTTGCGGGCCGATATCAAGAATCAGGTCGTCATCGGCGACGTCAGTGGCCGCCTTGACGGTGGCCAGCGCATCAGCGGCAAAGGTTTTGGCGGTGACGACGTCCGTCGGGATGGGCACCTCGGCGCCGCGCGCCTTCATGGCCTCGATCACGGCTTTGGCTTCAGTCAGCAGATCGGCTTCGGCCAGGCTTTTGCCGATTTTCAAACCAGCTGCCAGCATGAAGGTGTTGGCAATACCGCCGCCCACGATGAGCTGGTCCACATTGCCGGCGAGTGATTTGAGGATGGTGAGCTTCGTCGAGACCTTGCTGCCGGCAACGATGGCAACCAGCGGCCTGCGCGGGCTGGAGAGGGCCTTGGAAATCGCGTCCATCTCGGCGGCCAGCAGTGGGCCGGCGCTGGCCACAGGCGCGTATTGCGCAATGCCATAGGTGGAAGCCTCGGCGCGGTGCGCCGTGCCGAAAGCATCGTGCACAAAAATATCGCAGAGCGCGGCCATCTTGCGCGCCAGCTCTTCGCTGTTTTTCTTCTCGCCCTTGTTGAGCCGGCAGTTCTCCAGCATCACCAGCTGGCCGGGTTTGACATCCACACCGTCCACCCAGCCCGACACCAGCGGAACGTCACGTTTCATCAGCTCGCCCAACCGTTTGGCCACAGGCGCCAACGAATCAGAAGGCTTGAATTCACCCTCCACCGGCCGACCGAGGTGGGACGTCACCATCACCGCCGCACCAGCGTCCAAAGCCATTTGAATACAGGGGATGGAAGCGCGGATGCGCGTGTCTTCGGTGATGTTGCCGCTGTCATCCTGCGGCACGTTGAGGTCGGCACGGATGAACACGCGCTTGCCGGCAACTTTGCCGCTGGCACACAGGTCGGAGAAACGGATGAAGTTCATAAATCGCTCGCAGAATAAAAAAGGCTTTGGGCCACAGCGCCCAAAGCCTCAAATTGTAGGTGCCTGTATGTACCTGGGCCCGTCAGACAAAGCCGGGAAAACGTAAATTTACGCATCAAATCGGCCTCCAGCCCAAGCAGAACGAGCGCAAGCAGCTACTGATTTGATAGCACTCACCATCAACCGCGATGCGAAGCGATCCGTACCAGGCCAGCATGAGCCCCGGAACCGGCTTTGCCGGGCCGAAGGGCGGGCGGCCCCCTTGGGGGGCAGGGAGCTACACGAAGTGAGCGACCGTGGGGGCTACCAATTCAACCCCATATGCAGCGGCAAATACACCGCCATGCCAGCCAGGATGGTGCCCAGCACGCCGTGGCGCCAGTAATACCAGGCGGTGCCGGCGACCACGGCAAACAGCCGCGCGTCTTTCCAGGTTGCGATGAAATGGCCCTGCGTCATCACCATTTCCGGCACGATCACTGCGGCCAGCGCAGCAATGGGCGCGTAGTGCAGGCCGCGCTGCGCCCAGCCGGGCAAAGTCCAGGGCTTGCTGGAGAGAAAAAAGAAGGAGCGCGTGAGGACGGTCATCAGCGTCATGCCGATGATGGTCACCACCGTCCAGAGATCGGTCTGGTTCATGCTGCGTCTCCGGTTTCTGGAGTGGATACCGCAGGCTTGGTCGGAGCTGATTTTTCCAGCACCAGACAGACGATGACGGCTACGGCAATGCCCACCAGGATATTGAGCTTGAGCGGCAAGGCGAAGGTGGCGACAGCGGCGGCACCCGCGATGGCTGCAGACACCGCGCGCAGTCGGGTGGTGGCCAGCGACCACATGATGCCCAGCAGCGCCAGGATGCCGGCAAAGCCCAGGCCCCAGGACAGCGGAATGGAATTGGCCAGCGCAATGCCCACCAGTGTGGCGCCCACCCAGCTGACCCAGCTCATGCCGCAGCTGCCGACCCAGTAGGCGTCCTGGGCTTCAATGCCGGCAGCATCGGCGGCCGGGTGCGGGAAGCGTTTGGTAAAAAGCACATAGTTCAGGTCGGCCATGCCGTAGCCAAAAGCCATGCGGCGCCACAGGCTCTGGTGCATCACATAGGGGCGCAGGTGGGCGCTAAAGACCATGAAGCGCAGGTTGACGCAAAACGAGGTGGCCAGAATCACCCACATGGGTGCGCCCGCTACGATGAGAGGCAAGGCTGCCAGTTGGGAACTGCCGGCAAATACCAGCACCGCCATTAGCAGCACCTCGATGAGGCTCATGCCCGACTTGACCATCGCCACGCCTGTCATCAGGCCCCAGGCGGCGATGCCCGGCGCGACGGTGGCGAGCTCACTCACCCCGAGCCGGAAGTCCGGATGCTTGAAGAATGTCTTCACAAAAAACCCGCCCTTTTCTGTCCCGTCATTTTTTTCACCCCTGTCTGGCGATATCCGGTTGAATGAAGACCATGCCGGGACGTATCTCAAACCCCCGCAAAAACTCGGACGCATCCAGCGCCTTGCCGCCGGCTTTTTGAAGCCGGCTCACACGCAGAACGCCATCGGCGGCACAAATGTCCACACCTTGTGGCCCTGCGGCAAGGACTTCACCGGCCTGAGCCCCGCCCGGCCGGCGCACATCCGCCAGAACTTCGGCACGCCAGAACTTGAGGGTTTGCCCGCCTACAACACCGGCCGCGCCGGGAAACGGGTTGAACGCCCGGATGCGCCGCTCGAGTACGGCAGCGCTTTGCGACCAGTCCAGCCATGCTTCATGTTTTTCAATTTTGTGTGCGTAAGTGATGCCGTCTGCGGGCTGAGAGACTGCCTGCAGGCCTCCGCATGCAGCGATCTCGAGGGCCTCCACGATGAGCCGCCCGCCCAGATTGGCCAGCTTGTCGTGCAGCGAGGCCGTGGTGTCGCCGGGTGCGATGCGCAGCTTTTCCGTCAGGAGCATGTCGCCCGTGTCCAGCCCGGCATCCATTTGCATGATGGTGACGCCGGTTTCCGGATCACCGGCTTCGATGGCCCGGTGAATCGGCGCGGCACCGCGCCATCTCGGCAACAGCGACGCGTGGATATTGAGGCAGCCCAACCGCGATACATCCAGAACCCACTGCGGAAGAATGAGTCCATAGGCCGCCACCACCATGACGTCCGCGCGCGCTGCGGTGATGGCTTCGCGCGCAGCGGCTGCATCGTCAGGGAATTTGCCGTCCAGCCGCAAGCTTCTGGGTTGGGCGATGGGTGCGTGTGAGGTTTCGGCCCATTGCTTGACGGGCGAAGCCTGCAGTTTCATGCCGCGGCCTGCTGGGCGGTCAGGCTGGCTCAGTACGAGGGGAATTTCAAAACCAGCTGCGTGCAGTTTTTCCAGGGCTACTCGGGCGAATTCAGGGGTACCGGCAAAAATAACGCGCATGGGGTCCGATTCTAAAGACCCCTAAGCAAATCCGGGGCGGCAGCAGCAAAGCCCCGCGTATCCGGCAAGCCGACCGGAAACGCTCAGCGCACGGCGTCGCGCTCTTCGTCCTTCTTCTGCTTGATCATCTTGGTCTTGATGCGGTTGCGCTTGAGCGGCGACAAGTATTCGACAAACACCTTGCCCATCAAATGGTCCATTTCATGCTGGATACAAACCGCCAGCATGCCTTCAGCCTCATGCATCTGCAGCTTCCCGTCCAGGTCAAGGGCCTGCACCTTGATGGACGTGGAGCGCTCAACGCCGTCATAAATGCCGGGAACCGAAAGACAGCCTTCGTCGCCCACCCGCGTTTCTTCGCTCGCCCAGACGATCTCGGGATTGATCAGCACCAGGGGCTGGGTCCGGTCTTCGCTGACATCAATCACCACCAGGCGCTCATGCACATCCACCTGGGTTGCCGCCAGGCCGATGCCCGCCGCTTCGTGCATGGTTTCGAGCATGTCGTCGACCAGCTTGCGCAGGCGTGCATCAACGGCCGCCACAGGCTTGGCAACGGTGTGGAGGCGGGGGTCGGGGTAACGAAGAATGGTTAACTGGCTCATGGAGGAAGGCTGGGCAATGGGTGAGATGTCGCTATTTTCGCCACTTTTCCCTGTTTTTCGGCATCCTGATATTCCCAGAATCGTGTATTCGTTGCTTAATCAAGGGCTTAGGTACAAAATCGTTAGTGATTTATCAAGATATAGACACGGTTTTTTCGCGGGGTTGCACCCCGAAAACGCCGTACTAGCCCCATAAAAGCGCCGAAGGCCTACAAGATGCAAACAATTTCTGGTCGTTTCAGTCAAATTTCAATAGCCGCCGCAGCTCTTTTGGGCATCTCAGTCGGCCTGCATGCTCAGAACTTTCCCATCACGGCCGACCAAAAAGCCACGGCAGCCCAAGTGGCCCAGACAGGCGTTCCCCTGGGCGACCTGGCTCCCAATGCGCCTGATACCTACACGGTGAAGCGCGGCGACACCTTGTGGGCAATTTCCGGTTTATTCCTGAAAAACGCCTGGCGCTGGCCCGAGCTATGGGGCATGAACCTCCAGGACATCCGCAACCCTCACCGTATTTACCCGGGGCAACAGCTCTATCTGGAGAAATCCAATGGGCGTGCCGTTTTGCGAACCCGCCAGGCCCAAACCGATGGCCCGCCGACAGACACCGTACGCGTTTCTCCGCGCACCCGCTTTGAAACCCTGGCAGACGCCTCCATTCCCACGATCGCGCCCAACCTGATCGAGCCCTTCCTGAATGAGGCCCTGATTGTTGATGAGGCCATGCTGTCCAACGCTCCCCGCATTGTGGCGGCCCAGGAAGGCCGTGTCCTGCTTAGCCGCGGAGATCGCGCCTATGCGCGTAGCCAATACGGTGCCGGCAGCACCACCGGCAAGCCCCTGAGTATTGAAAAAGGCGAACCGGTCAATTACCGGGTGTTTCGCAACGCAACGCCGCTCAAAGACCCGACGACCCAGGCGATTCTGGGCTACGAGGCGCAATACGTCGGCAAGGCGGAAATAGCGCGCGGCGAATCCGTTGCGGAGATAGCCGGTAAAGACGGCAAGCTGCAATCCGAAATCGTGCCCGCCACAATTGACATTGTTGCCACCAAAGAGGAAATGCGTGTAGGTGACCGGCTGTTGGTGGAACCACCACGCGAGTTGCTGAACTACATACCGCATGCACCCTCCACTGCCGTTGCCGGACAAATCGTCTCGATTTACGGCAGCGCCGTGACCAATGCGGCGGAAAACCAGGTCGTAGTCATCAATCGCGGCGCCAAGGATGGCATGGAGCGTGGCCATGTTATGGCCATCCTCAAGGACGGTGCACGACTCCAAGACAAGACTGACAGTAGCCGCGCGCAGATCAAGCTGCCCAACGAGCGAAATGGCCTGTTGATGGTGTTTCGTACTTTCGATGCCGTTTCCTATGCCCTCGTCTTACAGGTGACTGATGGCGTGAAGGTTGGAGATCGCTTCGTCAACCCCAATTAACCGGCGGACAAGCAACGCAAGAACTTGGGCAAGCCAGGTCCATCGACATTCGAGATATTCTCGAATTCGTTGATCCTGTTTTTCTTTTAGCCCTGGCCATCACGTGGAAAAACAAGAGCTCCGGGCCTGGTTGCGCCTGACCCTCTCGACGGGGGTAGGAAATGAGAATTCCCGCAAACTGTTAGCCGTGTTTGGCTCAGCGCAGGCGATTTTTGACCAGAATTCGACTACTCTGGAACAACTGGGGTCTGAGAAACTGGCACGAACTCTCCAGACAGCGCCTCCGAATCTGGCAGCCCAGTTGCAAATGACACTGGAATGGCTGCAGGCTGGGGATGACCGGCGGGTGGTCGCGTTGGGAGATGAGGCCTACCCTGCGGCCTTGCTCGATATCGCCGATCCCCCGCTGATGCTCTACATGCTCGGCAAGCATGCAACCCAGCCGCAGACGTTATCGCCATCCCACGTGGCCCATATAGCCATTGTAGGCAGCCGCAACCCGACGCCGCAGGGCGAAGCTAATGCGCGCCAATTCGCCAAGGCCCTGGCCGGTGCCAAACTCTGCGTTGTGTCAGGCTTGGCCTTGGGTATCGACGGCGCGGCGCATGACGGCGCCATGCAGGCCGGTGGAGATACCATTGCCGTGGTGGGTACCGGACTTGACCGCGTCTATCCCAAAAAACATCTCGAGCTGGCGCACCGTATTGCGCAGCAAGGCATGCTCATCAGCGAATTCCCGCTCGGCACGCCACCGCTGACCGCGAACTTCCCGAGACGCAACCGCATCATTTCCGGCCTGTCGCTGGGCACTCTGGTCATCGAGGCGGCTCTGCAATCCGGCTCGCTGATCACCGCACGGCTGGCGGCCGAACAGGGCAAAGAAGTGTTTGCCATACCCGGCTCCATCCATTCGCCCCAGTCGCGCGGCTGCCACGCACTGATCAAGCAGGGAGCCAAGCTGGTGGAAACTGCGCAGGACGTATCGGAGGAATTAAATCTCCCTGCACGGGGCATGGCGCCGGGTGCAGCGGCGCATACGCCAACAGAGGAAGAAACCGGTCCCCTGGTCGAACCCCCTCCATCTACCGCCCTGATCGCCGCGCTGGGATTCGACGTGGTGAGCCTGGACACACTACAGGCGCGAACCGGGATCGAAACAGCCTTGCTGCAGGCACAGCTACTTGAGCTGGAACTCGACGGGCAGGTGTTCAGGCTTCCCGGCGGCCTGTTCCAGCGACGCGCTGACGCATAAACACCGCACTCTTTTCACCGGCTTGACAATGCTGCCGCCAACTGCGTTATATTGGACGCATGTTCGAAGTACTCGTGTACGTCTACGAAAATTACTGGCAAGGTGACGCTTGCCCCGAACTTCAGCGGCTCGGCCGCAAACTGACAGCGGCGGGTTTTGAGGCGGAAGAAATCCAGGCGGCCCTCGTCTGGCTCGACGGCTTGAATATCGCTGCCCAAGGCACGCAAATCAGCCTGCCGGCCAGTGCCCCGTCAGAGCTCACTGAGCCCGGTGCACATCCGCTCATTCAGCCCCAATCCCCCGACAGCCTTCGCGTTTATTCGGTTGCCGAGCAAACACAACTCGGCGCACAGAGCCTGGGATTTGTGAGCTTCCTTGAGTCGTCCGGCGTATTGCCTCCGCACATGCGCGAGATTGTGATTGACCGTGCCATGGCGGCACCGGGCGACCCCGTCACGCTGGATGACCTGAAAATCATCGTATTGATGGTCTATTGGAGCTTCGGCGAAGAACCCGATGCGCTGGTTCTGGACGAATTGTGCGACGACGCGGAAGGTCGCCTTGCTCACTGAATAGCACTGCGGCACAAAAACGACATTTTTGAACCGGTTGCCCGGGCACGCCGGACAACGAGGCGCTTAGCCGAGCAACCGCTCGGGATTTGCATCCAGCTTGGCAAGCGCGTCGCGCGTGGCACGTACCGTGAGCGCCTCCTCTTCAGTAGGCACCAGCAAACCCGACTGCAGGTAGGCCGCGAGCCGACGAGCCTGGATCAGGAAGTTCCGGCCATCGGCAGAAGCAAACAGGTGCAACTGCTTGCGATCACTGCACCAGGCAAACTGCACATGACTGATCTTGCCGTTGTGGTCCAGGCTGAACCATGTACCTACCTGGAGCTCCCGGGCCCATGCGCGCATGGCTTCCGTGGGCTGGCTGCCGCCATCGGCGATCACTTCAATGTCGGTAGCATCGATCCCGATCATGGTGACCAGGCTGTCAGTATCCAGCGGCAGGTCGCCGACGTCCTCATCGGAAAGATAATCTTCCAGGTTCATCAGCCGTTTGGCCATGATCTCCACCCGCTCCTGCGAAATGGTGTCGGTTTTGGACATGAATGCATCGGCCAGCGTATCGCTGATGGTCTTCAGGTGCCCGTCCTGGTCAGACACACCCAAGCCCAGCATGGACATGCCCAGGCGCAGCAGCTGCAGCAATTTCGGCAGGTCTGCAATCACGCGGGCGCGATCATTGCGGTTCGGTTTGGCGCTCGCGGCCCACACCAGATCAGCGGCAGCCCGCTTGAGCGTGATGGTTTCCTCGTGCTGCGGCCCGTTCTTCATCGCGGCGATCGCCAATACCTCAGCCCATACCTTGAAGAGGAATTCGCGGATCTCGTCACGAACCGGCATGTCATTGAGCATGTTCCGCATCTCAATGGTGTACTGGATCGTCATGGTCTCTTTTTGTTCGACCTGTTGCGCGACACTCACAACACGGGCGGCGCTGCCATGCTCGGAAAGGAATTTGGATAAAAACTTTTCGAACTCGTCATAAACCAGCTGAAACACCCGGCGCCCTGTTTCGGGATACTGCTCTATCACTTGCACAATGCGCTTGACTTCAGATTCCATGGCCCCGCCGGCCACCGTGACGTCAAAGCCCAATACGCAGGAACCCATGCGGTCGATCAACCGGCGTGCAGGATGCTGCAGCGACTCAAAGAACTCTGGCTCGGAAATCGCCACACGCAATACCGGCATCTGCAAACGGGCAAACCAGACCCGGATCACAGGCGGAATGCGGTCTTCGGCAAGAATGCTCTGGAACATCAGGGCCACGATTTCAATCGTCGCCTTCTCGGATGAGGTGGACGCCGCCTGCTTAAGCGTATTGGTTCGTTCCCGCAAGGCAGTAGCAGCATTGTCGACATGCACCTGGCCATAGATCTGGCCTTGCGCATCTGCGAGCAAGGTACGCTCTGCACCGGTTTCTTCCAGCTTCTGCACACTCACCATGGCCTGCGCGAGCTGAGGGGAAGCCTGCGTGGGGTGGGTATCGTCGAAGCCTGCGACCTGGTTCGACAGCAAACGCTTGAGGTGCCCCATCACGCCCTGGGCCCTCATGCGCGCCCTGGCGAGCGGCGTCGTCGCCGTTTGCATGCGGGTTTCATCGTAGACTGCGCCGCCTTGCCTGGATACGCCTGGCTGCGACCCTGCTCCTTCGGACGCTGCACCTGGAGAAGCTGCACCCTGACGGCCGGCAGAGGCTGAAGATCGCCCGCCACCCACACCCTGAACCCGGCCACCAGGCCCATCGCCTTGGCCTCCACCAAAACCACGTGCACCACCGCCCTCAGACCCGCCGGCCCTGAACCCGGTTTCGCCGCCGAATTTGCCGCGTTCCTTCTCGGGACTGGAGGCTTTCCTGGCAGACGCCCCGGCATCCGCCGCGGAGGGAGTGCGTTTGACCAGCGGCCGTAAGTCGATTTCCGCCATCACCCCCTGCTGCACCAAAAACTCGTTGGTGGCATGGTAAGTCTCCAGCAGGTGCGTACCCATGTCCTTCTGGATGACATCCTGGACAACAAGCCAGACATCCCGTGGCAGCGATGCAAGACTCCATTGTTCAACCATGTGCTGTGCAAGCACCTCGGGGCGAAGAATGTCCTGCTTGTGCAATTCCGTGACGGCCTCCAGGTTTTGGATGCGCAACCGCAGGTCGTTCAACTCCCAGCTTGCGAAGTCCAGCAACCGAAGCGCGAGCCGCGAAGCAAGGATTTTGTCCTCCATCACGTCGTTACCCATCAATTCAAATTTGCCGCTGTCGGCAAACCTCGAGGGCGAGTTTGGTGCGGGAATCGTCTGGGCAGTGGTCCATGCGGCAGTTGTGCCACGGACCCAGGTGGCACCACTTTTCTGGAAAGCCATCCAGGCATCACGCCGGTCCTGCATTTCCCGGACGCTACCGGGCTGATCAACCGCGGCAGTGAGCCTGTCCTGAATGGTTTTCGCCAGCGCAGGCAGTACGCGTACAGCGCGCTCCGCAAACAGCGCACGTGCCTGCTCGACCAGAACCCTGCTATTTTTGTTACTTGGAGCCACAGCCGCCCTAGGATGATTAAGTCATAGCTTACACCGTGGCCCCGGCGTTGGGGTCATTGGGATCCTCGTCTTTTTTGGCCGGCCCTTTCATCAGGTCTTCACGCCGAATGCCTAGCCACATGGCGATTGCAGCGGCAACAAACACCGACGAATAGATCCCGAACAGGATGCCGATGGTCAGCGCCAGGGCAAAGTAAAACAGGGTCGGGCCGCCAAAGAGAAGCATGGACAGCACCATGATCTGGGTGGAACCGTGGGTAATGATGGTACGGCTGATGGTGGACGTGATCGCGTTGTCGATGATCTCGGTGGTATTCATCTTGCGATAGCGTCGAAAATTCTCGCGGATCCGGTCAAAAATCACCACCGACTCATTGACAGAGTAGCCCAGCACCGCCAGCACAGCAGCAAGCACAGCCAGTGAAAACTCCCATTGGAAGAAAGCGAAGAATCCCAAAATGATCACGACGTCGTGCAAATTGGCGATGATGGCCGCCACGGCGTATTTCCATTCAAAGCGGAAAGCCAGATAGACCATGATGCCGAAAACGACCATGGCGAGCGCCTTCAGCCCGTCGTGGGCGAGTTCCTCGCCCACCTGCGGGCCGACAAATTCAGTGCGCCGCAACGTCACATCCGGGCTGGCAGTTTTCAGGGCTGCAAGCACCTTGTCGCTTTGCTGCGCAGTGCTTACACCCTTTTGCGCCGGCAGGCGGATCATCACGTCGCGTGAGGTGCCGAAGTTCTGGACCTGCACATCGGCGAAGCCCAACCCAGCCACCGTATCGCGGATTTTCCCGACGTCGGCAGCCTGGGTGTAGTTCACCTCCATCAGGGTGCCACCGGTGAATTCCACGGACAGGTGCAAGCCCCGCGAGAACAGGAAGAATACGGCCAAAGCGAACGTGGCAAAGCTGATGGCATTGAAGATCAGGGCGTGCCGCATAAACGGAATGTCACGCCGGATTTTGAAAAATTCCATCTGGAGTCCTTGGGAAATTCAGGAAAAAGAGCCGGGCTTACTTCGCAACCACACCCGAAGTGGCGGGCCGCCATACGGTGCCAATGGAAACCGTCTTGAGCTTCTTCTGGCGGCCATACCAGAGGTTGACCAGGCCGCGCGAGAAAAACACCGCCGAGAACATGCTGGTCAGGATACCGATGCAATGCACAACGGCAAAGCCGCGGACCGGGCCGGACCCAAAAGCCAGCAACGCAAGACCCACGATCAATGTCGAGGTGTTGGAGTCCAGAATGGTTGCCCAGGCCCGCTCATAACCTGCATGAATCGCCGCTTGCGCGGAGGCACCGTTTCGCAACTCTTCCCGCACACGCTCATTGATCAGCACATTGGAGTCGATGGCCATACCCAGCGCAAGCGCCATGGCCGCCATGCCAGGCAAGGTCAGGGTAGCCTGCAGCATTGACAGCACCGCGACCAGCAACAGCAGGTTGACGGCTAGCGCCAGGCCGGAAAACAGGCCAAAAAGCATGTAATAGGCCGCCATAAACGCCACGATCACGACGAAGCCCCACGACACACTGTGAAAGCCCTTGGCAATGTTGTCGGCGCCCAGCGTCGGGCCGATGGTGCGCTCTTCAATGATTTCCATGGGGGCGGCCAGCGAGCCCGCACGCAGCAACAGGGCGAGATCGTTGGCGGCATTGATATTCATGGCGCCCGAGATGCTGAACCGTGTACCCAGTTCACCACGAATGGTTGCCACCGAAATAGCCTGCCCTTTGCCCTTTTCGAACAGCAGGATGGCCATCGGCTTGTCCATGTTCTCGCGGCTTGTTTCGCGCATCACCCGCCCACCCTTGGCATCCAGCGTCAGGGATACATTGGGCTCCTGCTTTTGCGAATCGAAGCCGGCCTGGGCATCCGTCAGGCTCTCGCCGGTAACAAGAACCTGCTTCTTCACAATCACCGGATTGCCGCTGATATCGGGGAATTTTTCCGAGCCGAAGGGCACCATGCCTCCCCCGGTCATGGCTGCACGGGCCTCAGCGCTGTCATCCACCAGACGCATTTCCAGGGTGGCGGTACGGCCAATAATTAGCCGGACCCGGGCAGGATCCTGAATACCCGGTAGTTGCACAACAATGCGATCTATGCCCTGCTGCTGTATTACCGGCTCTGCCACGCCCAGCTCGTTGACCCGGTTGTGAAGGGTCACCATGTTCTGTTTGAGAGCCTGGTCCTGAATGCGGCGCGCCGCCTCAGGCTTGATCGTAGCCGTAAGCTTGTATTCCGTGCCCTCGGGGACCTCAGCAGTCTGGAGGTCGGGAAACTGGTCTTGAATCAGGGCTTTGGCTGATGCCAGCGTGGCAGAGTCACGCACCTTGATGTCAATGGCCTGTCCATTACGGGCGATGCCGCCGTGCCGGATATTTTTCTCACGCAGCGATGTCCGGAGGTCGCCAACCAGGGACTCGGCGCGCTTGGTTAGCGCGGCCTGCATATCCACCTGCAGCATCAAATGCACGCCGCCTCGCAAGTCAAGCCCGAGGTACATTGGGAAAGCATGAAGCCGGGCTAGCCAGGGAGGTGAGAGCGATAGCAAATTGAGCGCAACGACATACGGAGGATCTTCGGAATCCGGCGCCAGTACTTTCTGGATCGCGTCCCTGGCCTTGAGTTGCGTATCGGTATCGCCAAACCGCGCCCTGACGGAAGTATCGTCCAGGGCGACGGCATCGGCCGCAATGCCGGCTTCCTTCAGTATTTGCTCCACTTTCGCCATCGTCGTACTGTCGATCTTGACGGTGGACTTGGCGCTGGAAACCTGGACCGCAGGCGCTTCGCCGAAAAAGTTGGGCAGCGTGTACAGGGCTGCGACGATGAGCGCGATCACAATGATGGCGTACTTCCAGGCCGGATAACGATTCATGAGAGGGCTGTTCCTGGTGGACGGATGAACAAAGTCAGGCCTGCCGGCCGTTGCGGCCGGCGAAAGCCTTATTTGGCTGGATTGATAGCGCCTTTGGGCAGCACCTGGATGATCGCGCTGCGCTGCAGCTGGACTTCGACGCCTGGCGCCAGTTCGAGGGTCAGGTACACGTCGCCCAGCTTGGTCACCTTGCCCAGCAGGCCGCCTGCGGTGGCGACTTCATCGCCCTTGGCCAGCGCCTCAATCATGGCGCGATGCTCTTTCTGCTTTTTCATCTGCGGGCGGATCATGACGAAATACAGCACCACGAACATCAGCACCAGAGGCAGCATGCCCGTCAGCGAGGACATCATGTCACCGCCGGCAGCGGCAGCGGGAGCGGTTTGGGCAAAGGCGGAAGAAATGAACACGGCTAACTCCACAACGATTTAAAAGACACACTGGCGCGCGCCATCCGGCACGGACAGCGCACAGAGTTCACGATTGTATGCGGCGGGGCATCCGCAGAAAGGGGTAACTGGCGCGCGCCAGGGGCTTTTCAAGCCGGGGGTGCGCGCAAGGGGCTGCTGCAAGCTCCGCAGCAAAGCCGTCCCATGAAGGAAACACCGGACCGGCGGCGAGGCCAGCGCTGGTCCAGGCTTTAAGCCGCTACCCGCTGGACGGTAGATCCGGGGGTACGAAAGGATTCCATCAACGCGGCCCACTGGGGCCGCGCGGCGGCCAGGTGGCGCGCCTTGACATGGCCATAACCCTTGATCATTTCCGGAATCCGGGCAATTTCCAGCGCCACGGCATGGTTTTCAGCGCTCAGGCCGGCCAAAACCTCTTCCACGCTGGCACGGTATTCCTCAATCAGCGCCCGCTCCGTGCGGCGCTCTTCGGTACGACCGAAAACATCCAGCGGCGTGCCACGCAGGCCCTTGAGGCGGGCCAACACCTTGAACGCACCCAGCATCCAGGGACCGAACTGCTTCTTCTGCAACTCGCCCTTGTCGTTTTTGGACGCAATCATGGGCGGCGCCAGGTGGTAATTGAGCTTGAAGTCGCCTTCAAACATGCCGTTAACCTTATCCAGAAAGCCGGTGTCCGTGTGCAGGCGCGCCACTTCATACTCGTCTTTGTAAGCCATGAGTTTGAAAAGGTACCGGGCCACCGCCTCGGTCAGCAGCGTCTTGCCCAGCGGCGCTTCCGCAGCGCGCACCTTCTCCACAAAAGCCTGGTAGGTCTGCGCATATGCCGCGTTCTGATAGGCCGTCAGGAAGTCAGCCCGCTTGGCCAGCATGTCGGCCAGTGCGGGCCGCTTGACGAACTCGATCACCTGGGCAGCCTTGAACAGGGCCTGCACCGCAGCCAGGTCGTGCGCGCAGCGCCGGCCCCACTCAAAAGCCGTCTTGTTGTTGTCAATCTGCACGCCATTGAGCTCAATGGCCCGCATCAACGCAGCATGCGACAGCGGCACCCGGCCTTTTTGCCAGGCAAAGCCCAACATCAGCGGATTGGTATAAATCGAGTCACCGACCAATTGCACCGCCACCTGCTCCGCATCAAAGCTACCGAGCAAGTCAGCGCCCACTGCAGCAGTCACGGCCGTCTCGCAATTGCCACCAGGGAACTGCCAGGCAGGGTTGGTCACAAAGGCCGCCGTCGGCGCGCCGTGCGAGTTCATGGCTACGTAGGTGCGGCCCGGCTGCATGACGGTCAGCGTGTACTTGCTGGCGGCCACGATCGGGTCGCAGCCGATCACCAGGTCGGCCTTGGCGGTGTCGACCTTGGTGGTGTAGATGGCTTCCGGCCGGTTGGCGATCTGGATGTGGCTCCAGGTCGCGCCGCCTTTTTGCGCCAGACCGCCGGCGTCCTGCGTGACCACGCCCTTGCCTTCAATGTGGGCCGCCATGCCGAGCAACTGACCGATGGTGATCACACCCGTACCGCCCACGCCGCCCACGACAATGCCCCAGGCGTTTTCAGCCACCGGCAGCACGGGTTCAGGAATCGCAAACAGGCTGCTGGGCGCGCCTTTCTTGTCTTTTTTAGGCTTCTTCAGCTGCCCGCCTTCGACAGTGACAAAGCTGGGGCAGAAGCCCTTCACGCAGGAGTAATCCTTGTTGCAGGTGTTCTGGTTGATGCGGCGCTTGCGGCCGAACTCGGTCTCCAGCGGCTCCACCGACAGGCAGTTGGATTGCACCGAACAATCGCCGCAGCCCTCGCAGACCAGCTCGTTGATCACCACGCGCTTTTCAGGGTCCACCAGGGTGCCGCGTTTGCGGCGGCGGCGCTTTTCGGTCGCGCAGGTCTGGTCGTAAATGATGGCGGTCGTGCCCTTGAGCTCGCGGAACTCGCGCTGGATGCGGTCCAGCTCGTCGCGGTGGTGCACCGTCACACCGTCGAGCAGCGGCGCGCCGTCATATTTTTGCGGCTCATCGGTCACGATGACCAGCTTGGCCACGCCTTCGGCACACAGGCTCTGCATGATCTGCAGCACCGAATGGCCTTCGGGCCGCTCGCCGACCTGCTGGCCGCCTGTCATGGCGACCGCGTCGTTGTAGAGGATCTTGTAGGTGATGTTCACGCCCGAAGCAATGGCCTGGCGGATCGCCAGCAGCCCGCTGTGAAAGTAGGTGCCGTCGCCCAGGTTGGCAAAGATGTGCTCGTCGGTCGTAAAGGCCGCCTGGCCCACCCATGTCACGCCTTCGCCGCCCATCTGGGTGAAGGTGGAGGTGGAGCGGTCCATCCAGGTCGCCATGTAGTGGCAGCCGATGCCGGCCACGGCGCGCGAGCCTTCGGGCACGCGCGTGCTGGTGTTGTGCGGGCAGCCGCTGCAAAACCACGGTGCGCGCTCGCCGGTGTCGGCCTTGCCGGCGGCCAGGGCGCGCTCGCGCCCTTCGATGACGGCCAGGCGCTCATCCATGCGGGAAATGATGTCGGCCGGCACGCCCAGCTTCTTCAGGCGTTTGGCAATCGCCTTGGCGATGATGGCCGGCGTCAGGTCGGCCTTGGCGCGCAGCAGCCAGTTGTCGCTCGGGTTGGAGCGGCCCCATTCACCGCCCGACTGGTCGCCTTCGGGTTCGTCGAACTTGCCCAGCACATTGGGGCGCACGTCGGCACGCCAGTTGTAGAGCTCTTCCTTGATCTGATATTCAATGACCTGGCGCTTTTCTTCGACCACGAGGATTTCCTGCAGGCCTTCAGCAAAGTCACGCGTGATGGTGGCCTCCAGCGGCCAAACCACGTTGACCTTGTGCAGGCGGATGCCCAGTTGGTGGCAGGTCTCTTCGTCCAGGCCCAAGTCGGCCAGGGCCTGGCGCGTGTCGTTGAAGGCCTTGCCGCTGGCGATCAGGCCGAACCGGTCTTTGGGGCCGGCGATGACGTTGTAGTTGAGCTTGTTGGCGCGGATGTATGCGAGCGCCGCATACCACTTGTAGTCCATCAGCCGGGCTTCCTGCTCCAGCGGCGCGTCCGGCCAGCGGATGTGCAGGCCACCGGGCGGCATCTCGAAATCTTCCGGGATGATGATCTTCACGCGGTCCGGGTCGACCAGGATGGAGCTCGAGGACTCGACGACTTCCTGGATGGTTTTCATGCCCGACCAGACGCCGGAAAAACGGCTCATGGCAAACGCATGCAGCCCCATGTCGAGGATGTCCTGCACGTTGGACGGGAAGAACACCGGCAGGCCGCAGGCCTTGAAGATGTGGTCGCTCTGGTGCGCGGCGGTGGAACTCTTGGACACATGGTCGTCGCCGGCGATGGCGATCACGCCGCCGTGCTTGGCTGTGCCCGCCATGTTGGCGTGCTTGAAGACGTCCGAACAGCGATCCACGCCCGGGCCCTTGCCGTACCAGATGCCGAACACACCGTCGAATTTTTTGCTTTGCGGGTACAGGTCGAGTTGCTGCGTGCCCCAGACGGCCGTGGCGCCCAATTCTTCATTGACGCCGGGCTGGAATACGATGTTTTGTGCAGCCAGGTGCTTTTTGGCGGCCCACAGGGCCTGGTCATAACCACCCAGCGGCGAGCCGCGGTAGCCGCTGACAAAACCCGCCGTATTCAGCCCCTCGATCGCATCGCGCGTGCGCTGCAACATGGGCAGGCGGACCAGCGCCTGGACGCCGCTCATGAAAGCGCGGCCGTGGCCTAAAGAATATTTATCGTCAAGCGTGACGGTCTCTAGCGCTTTGCGGATGTGTTCAGGTAAGGGCGCATTCATGTTCGTGGGTCTCCAGGACTGTTTGTTAGTACCGCCTTGTGGGCAGGCTGGCAGAAGGGTCCCCCGGATAGGGGGCGCCCTCTAGTTGCATGCAAAGTGTATGCCGCCAGCCGTGATATGTCTTTGCTTTGTTTGCCCGATTTAGGCCACTTCCGGAAAGAATCTTGCTGTAAAGTGGCGAATATGGAAACATTAGACAAGTTTGACATCGCCATCCTGAATGAGTTGCAACTCGACGCCCGGTTGACGAACACGGAATTGGCCTCCCGTGTGGGCCTGTCGGCCGCGCCCTGCTGGCGGCGGGTGCGGGCGCTGGAAGAATCGGGCTTCATCACCGGCTACCGGGCCGAGATCAACCGCCACAAGATCGGCCTGGGCGTCCTGGCTTTTGTCCGGCTGGACGCTGACCGCAACAGTGGCGACGCAACGCGCCAGCTGGAAGAAGCCATCAAAAAGCTGCCCGAAATCGTCTCCTGCCACTACATCAGCGGCACCGGCACCTTTGAGCTGCAGGTGGTGGCGCAAGACCTGGAAGCCTTTAGCAAGTTTGCGCTGCAGAACCTGATCAACCTGCCCAATGTGAAAGACTTGCACACCAGTTTTTCGCTGGGCGAAGTCAAAGCCAGCAGCGCGCTGCCGCTCGGGCACCTGACGCGGGTTACAGCCTAAAATTCAAGAAAATAGTGCCTGAAACCCTTTACCGACGGGCGCAACCAGCTATTTATTTAATAGCACCAAACTCGCTCGCTGTGCACATGGCCGGCACATGAAACACCTGCAAGATAACGCCTGAAGGAGCCCCGCATGAAACCATCCGCCCGTCCCGCCTCTTTGGCCTTTATGCTTTTTATGGCCCTGGCGCCCGCCCTGCAAGCGCAACCAGCTATCAATTCAGGAGCAAACCCGGAGGCGCTGCCCATGCGCAACCTGCAGATAGAAGTGCGGCAGGCCGGCAGCAGCCTGCGCTCCCAGAGTGCCCTGGGCGCACAGGGCGGTGTTGTGCTGCAACCGGGCCGTTCGGGCCTCAATGCCCAGATCACAGCCCAGGACAGCCAGCGCAGCGATTCACGCGACCTGGTGCAGCGCGTGCTGGTGCTCAACGGGCGCAACGCCAACATCAACCTGGGCAACAGCCAGCCATTGCGGCTGGTGCAGGCGCGCCAGGCCGGCACCGTGTTCATCGAGGCCAACAGCGGCTTTTCAGCCAGGCCCACCTGGTACGGCGGCGACAACGTGGAGCTGGAACTGGCCGCGGGGCAGGCCAGCCGCACAGGCTCGTCGCCGCAGGCGCCCCTGTCCTCATCGTCCACCAGCACCTCGCTGACCGTTCGCCTCGGGGAATGGGTCACCGTGGCCGAGTCGGACGATACGGGCGCCGGCAGCAGCAGCGGCATCGCCGACAGCCGGCAATCCACCCGTCGGGACGGGATGAGGGTGGAAGTCCGCCTCTCCGTGCGCTAAAAAAGAGCCGCTCACAAAACCCGGCGAAGCGGTCCTGGCATGGCTGGGCGGCGCGACAACGCCGGGAGGGTTTTGAGCGACTCCGGGGAGTCAGTCGCGCACGCAGCGCGCGACCAGCGGCAGCAGCGGATAACGCAGCACCGCCTCGCGGCCGCTGGCGCCCAGGCCAAACTCGGCGCGTATGCGCGGATTGCTGTACACCGTCTGCTGCGCACCCTGGCCGCCTGCGTCGCGAAACAGCAGGTCCGAGCCGCCGGCGCTATCCAGCACGGCGGTGTCGTCCACAAACTTCACCTTGAAGTCAGCGCCGTGTTCGCAGCGGTACTGCGCGGCAAACGAAGGCCCGCCACCCGCCGCGCAGGCTGCCAGCACAAGCGCTCCGGTCACCGCTACAAAGCCCATCCCGGTCCGGGTCGACAGTTGTTTCATGGAATCTCCTTCAGCTTGCCCAACGTTTCGAGCACTCACTTCGGCCAGAGCACCCAGAGCCGCAGCGGCTGGTTGACACGTGCCGCCAGCAGGCCGGCTTCGGGGCCGGTTCCGGCAAAGTAGTCGGCCCTGACCGCACCCACGATGGCGCTGCCGGTGTCCTGTGCCAGCACCAGCTTCTGCAGGTTGGCCGCGCCGCCGCGGGACGCCAGCCACACCGGCGTGCCGTAGGGAATGCTTCCCGGGTCAACTGCAATCGAGCGGCCCGGTGTCAGCGCCACGCCCTGCGCACCCTTGGGCCCAAAGGCGGTATCCAGTTCACTCAGGGGCTG
Organism: Polaromonas sp. P1_F4; assembly: GCF_056405675.1. NCBI lineage: Bacteria > Pseudomonadati > Pseudomonadota > Betaproteobacteria > Burkholderiales > Comamonadaceae > Polaromonas > Polaromonas sp. P1_F4. The sequence continues at coordinate 162,051 of NZ_JBFUBP010000007.1, forward strand.
CTCCTGGAAAAAAGTGTAGCGCGGGTTGCTCCAGAGCATTTGCTGGGCGCGCTGCGGATTTTTCGCAACCCATGCCTTGGTGGACTCCACCCAGGGCGCCGTCATGCGGCCTTCGCCCTGCTCCAGCAGCCACTGGGTCACGCTGCGAAACGGCTGCTCGTTCGTGCCTGCGTAGGCCACGCGCACGACACGCTGCGAGCCGTCGGCTTCCGTGATGTTCAGCCGGCCCGAGCCTTGTATGTGCAGCGACATCGCCTCAACCGGGTCGGCCAGCCAGGCGATCTCGCGGCCGCGCAGCGCGGCTTTGGCTTCGGCAAGGGTATCGATTTCCTGCCGCGAGAACCACGGTTTGCGGCTGCCCAGCGATGCGGGAGGGCGGTACAGCGGCACCTCGTAGCCCGCAACAGGCTGGCGGCTGGCCCTGAGCACAGGCTCGTAGTAACTGGTCAGCAGCCCCTCGGCAACGCCTTGCAGGCTCTCCACCCGGTAGGGCTGCAGCCGCCTGACCATCCAGTTGCGCTGCTCATCGGCAGGCGCAATGCTGAGGCGCCGGATCTCGCCGCACAGGGGCGCAAAACCTGGGCCGGGACGCTCGCAGCTCTTGAGCCAGGCGTTCCAGGCCTCAAACAGCGCGTCTTCTTCGAAGCCGGGCAACTCGGCCCAGCGGACCGCGACCCAGCGGCTTTTCCCCTGCACCATGGGCGCGGGCAATGGGCCGGTATCGCCGGCGCGGACGCCCGGGGCTGTGGGCTCGCCCGCCGGGACGGTCGAAGGCGGCCGGGGCGGGCTTGCGCAGGAAGCGAGCAGCGCCACCATGGCGATAATTGGGACAAGCCGCAATGAGCGCATTGACGGCAGCACAGGCATCGAAGCCTTTTTTGAAATCCAAGGAAATGTCATGGCCCTACTTTTGCTCGAAGCCCTGGGGGCGTTGCTGCTGCTGGTGTTCATTGTGTGGTGGACGATGTTTTCGGGCCGCAAAAATGGCGAGTTGAAGGAACCAGTCCATTCAGAGACTCCTGCCGAGCCCGGAAAAGAATAAGCCGGCGCCGCGCCGCAGCTACAGGTTGCGCAGCAGATTGGCCAGTTCCACAGCCGACTTGACACCCATTTTGTCAAAAACCCGGGCACGGTGGACCTCCACCGTGCGCACACTGATGTCAAGCTGGTCCGCCACCAGCTTGTTGGGCAACCCACCCACCACCAGTTTCATCACATCGCGCTCCCGGTCCGTCAAGCCGTCAAGCCGGGCTTGCAGGCCGGTCGACTCGCTGTGCTGCGCCAGTGCCCCGGCGGAATGGTTCAGCGCCTGTTCAATGCGGTCTACCAACGCGTTGTCTGAAAAGGGCTTTTCGCAAAAATCAAAAGCGCCGCGCTTGACCGCGTCGACCGCCGTGGGAACGTCCGCATGGCCCGTCAAAAAGATCACCGGCAGCGTGGGCAGCAAGCCGTAAGCAATCAGTTTCTCGAACATGGCCAGGCCGCTCAGGCCCGCCATGCGTACATCCAGCAGCACGCAGGAAGGCGACTTGACAGCGAAGTGCTGTGACACGCGCGCATCAAACGCCTCGGCACTGTCGAAGGTTTCGCTCAACAGGCGGCGCGAGCGCAGCAGCCAGGCCAGCGCGTCGCGCACGCTGGCATCGTCGTCGACGATATAAACCGTGGCATTTTGAATGGGTTCCATGCTGTGTCCTTCAGGCTGTAGGCGCACCTGCATCATGCGGCAGCGCCGCCGGCAGGGTGAAACTGAAAATCGTACCCCGCGGCTGGCCGGGCTCAAACCCCAGGAAGCCGCCGTGCTGCTCAATCACCGTGCGGCACAGGCTCAGGCCCAGCCCCATGCCCTCTTCCTTGGTGGTGAAAAATGGCGTGAAGAGCTGCTCGGCCACTTCACTGGGAATGCCTTCACCGCAATCCGTCACCGAAAATTCCACCCAGCGGCTCTGCGCGTTCGATGCGGCCGGACGGATACGCAGCGTCAGCACTTTTTCCCGCGAAGCCGCCTCCGCCGCCCCGCCTTCATGTGTCACAGCCTGCATGGCCTGCATGCCGTTGCGCGAGAGGTTGAGAAGCACTTGCTCAACCATGGTGCGGTCACACAGCACGGGCGTGCAGGTCTCGTCGACCTCGATCACCACGCGCACGCCGAGCTTGCGTGCCTGAAGGGTCACCAGCGGCATGATGGCGTCCAGCAGGGCGCGAGGCTGCACGGCTTCGCGCACCTGATCGCGGCGCCTCACGAAGTCATGCACGCTCTTGATGACCTTTCCCGCGCGTTCAGCCTGCTCTGCAATGCGGCGCATGGCCAGCTGCAAATCTTCCGACAACGGCGCCACCGCTGAGCTGGCGTTCGCTGCCAGCGGCTTGTCATGGTCCATGCCGTCCTGCAGCAGGTTGAGCGAGCCGGTGGCGTAGCTTGAAATGGCGGCCAGCGGCTGGTTGAGTTCGTGGCTGAGCAGCGAGGCCATCTCGCCAACCATCGCCAGCCGTGCGGTGGCCTGCAGGCGGTCCTGGCTGGCACGGGAAAGCTCTTCCACCCGGCGCTGTTCACTGACGTCCAGAATCGCGCTCATCCAGCCGGTGTGCTTGCCCACGGCATTGATCAGCGGGGCCTCCATGATCAGCACCGGGAACCGCGTGCCATCGCGCCGCATGAACACCGACTCGTGGCCCTCCCTGGGCAGGCTGTTGCCCGCCAGCCGGATTTCCTGGCGCTGCTGGTACACGCCGGCCAGTTCGGGTGGCCAGTAGGGTGAGGGAAAGCTCTGGTTGAGCAGGTCCTTGGCGTCCACGCCAACCATCTTGCAAAACGCCGGGTTCACGTAAGTGATGCGCCCTTGCAGGTCGCGCGCGCGCAGGCCGGTCAGCACAGAGTCCTCCATGGCCTTGCGAAAAGCCAGGGCTTCGCCGAGGTCATGCTCGACTTTCAGCCTGCGTCGCATATCCCTTGCGAGGAGGTACAGCACGGCAAGCAGCGCCAGTGACATGGCGGTTACCAGCGCGGTGAGCACATTGGGGAAAAGGGCCGGCGTGCCCAGCCGGCTTTCCATCCTGACCACCAGCGTATTGCCGGGCAGGTCCAGCAGCTGTTGCGCAATATAAATCCGGCTGCCGCGCGAAGGCACGCCTTGCAGGGCCAGGCGCGTGCCGTCCGCTTCGGTAAAAGACAGACCGATGCCCCGGGCGAGCTGGCGGCCAACCAGTTCCCCCAGAATGTCCTGCAGCGAATAGGTGACCACGCTATAGCCCGTGAGTCGCCCCGCCACCACGACGGGCAGGCACATGTCGAGCACTTCCAGGCCCAGGCCATCGCGCTGCGGCATGAAATAACTGATGGAGTAAGCCGCACCGCTCAGGCGCCGGGCCGTGGTGCAGGTCAGGCCCACGTCGGTTTGCAAACTGCCCCGCCCGAGCCGCTCGAACACCGAGGTGCGATAGGGCGTCTCCACAAACCCGAGCACATCGAGCGCTTCGTTGCGCCATTCAAGCCGCATGATTTCACGGCGCTCGCGAAGCAGCTCAGCGGCGGATGAATGCCACGGCTCCGGCGTGCGGTCGCTGGACTGCAGCGCCTGCAAGGTCTGGATATTGCGCGTCAGCCCCGAGCGGATGTCTGTTACGGCTTCCGCTGCGTCATGCTCCAGCCGGCTTTGCACCATGCTGGACTCATAACGTCCCGCCAGCCACACCAGAATGCCCAGCAGCGCCACCAGCAGCGCCACCAGCAGCGCCCACAGGGACCAGCGCTTGCTGGCGCGGCTGACGCCGTTTGCAAACGGAAGCCTCACGCGGCCGGCCTCATAGGAAACGATGGTTCAATGCAGGCAAACGGCTTCGCACACCTTCCGTGTGAGTGCTGGAGATTTCACCCAGAACAACGCCTGCGCCTTCAGCCTGCTGAGCCATCACCTCACCCCAGGGATCCACCAGCATGCTGTGGCCCCAGGTACGGCGGCCGTTTTCATGCGTGCCGCCCTGCGCCGCCGCAATGACATAGGCCTGGTTTTCAATGGCGCGTGCACGCAGCAGCACTTCCCAATGCGCCTGCCCGGTGATGTAGGTAAACGCGCTGGGCACCAGCAGCACATCGGCCTTCAGCGCGCGGTAAAGCTCCGGGAAACGCAGGTCATAACAAATGCTCATGCCGACAGCGTAGACATGGCCATCGCGGGAAGCCAGATCAAACCGGACGGGCTGCGCGCCGGGCTCCAGCACACGCGTCTCGTCATAGTCTTCCTTTCCCTGCGCAAAGCGAAAAAGATGGATCTTGTCGTACCGCGCGATGCATTGACCCGTCGGCGCATAGGCCAGCGAACAGTTGCGCGCGCGCGCCGGATCAGACGTGGCCATGGGCAGCGTGCCGCCCACGATCCACAAGCCGAGCTCACGCGCCGACCGGCCCAGGAAGTCCTGTATCAAGCCCGTTCCGACGCTCTCCTGGACTTTCAGCTTGTCGGTGTCTTTGAAGCCCATGATGCAGAAATACTCCGGCAGCACGGCCAGTTCGGCGCCCTGGGCCGCAGCCTGCTCAAGCAGGCTGCGGGCTGCGGCAAGGTTGTCCTGCACGCGCGCACCTGAGACCATCTGGATGGCAGCTATCTTCATGGTTACCGAACCTCCTGAACAGGCTCTGCTGCAGCCTGTGCCTTGCGATCCACCTTGATGATTTTCGGGTCAGACCAGGTTCCTTCAATGTGGAATTCCTGGGTCGCCGCCTGCATCAAAGGCCTGCGCAGGAACATCTGGGCAAGGAAGCTGCCCAGGCCGATGGCCGGATTGATGACTGTGGCAATCAGGGAAGCCGTACCGGCATTGATTTCCGGCACCACGACCGCCTTGATGTTCTGCGTCTCCTTGGCAATATCGGCACTGCCTTCCATCAGCACGGCCGCATTCACGCCCTTCATCTGCAGGTTGTTGGTATAGGCAACGCCCTGGTTGATATTGATGTCGCCGCGGACAAAGTCAAAGGCAAAGCCTTCGGAAAAAACGTCCCGAAAATCCAGGGTCAGCCGCCTGGGCAAAGACTGCAGGCTCAGCACGCCCAGCAGTTTTGTGATGCCCGGGTCAGCCTTGACAAACTGCCCCGACTCCACGTTGACGTTGAACTGTCCGCTCATGCTGGGATAGTCCAGGCTGAGAGGTGACCCCATCCACGCGACCTGCCCCTCCAGCTTGCCCTTGCCGCGGCGAATGACCTCACCCATGCCAAAGCGCTTGAGCAGCTCACCCGAATCGGCGATGTCCAGCTTGAAATTCATCACGGTGCGGCGGCGCTCGGCAGCCGCGCGCGCGGCACGCGGCGCATTTGCCACAACGCTCTGGGCATTGATCGCCACCCAGTTGCCCGTTGCCGTCAGCACCGCCTCGGGAAGGATCACATTGAACTTGTTCAGGCGCCATTCGCGCACGCCCTCGCGGGCCGCGGCAGACGCTCCGCGGTTGACGGCGTCGATCTCGACCCGCCCCAGTTTTTTGCCGCGCAGTTCCAGGTCTTCCACCACGATGTCCAGGGCAGGGATGCTGGCAGGCTGCTCGTTCAGGATTGCTTCCACGTCACTGGCCGTACCTGGCGCCAGGCTCAAACGGGAAAGCCGCGCATAGACCCGCCCGGCGCCTATGCCGCCAGGCTGCCGGAATTCGACATATCCATTGAGCTCCGACGCGTCGATATTTGCACGCCATGTCAGGCCTTCACGGGAGCCGCCCACCACCACGTTGTTCAGCTTGCGCCCTTCAACCACCAGCTCCTTTGCGCGAATGGCCATCGAGGTCGGCAGATAAGTCAGGGACGCGTTCGCGGCGGCCCGATTGGTCGCCGCAGTGGCAGCCACCGGCGGAGGTGTCTGGAGCGCGCTGCCGGAAGAAGAATCTGCCAGTATTTTTTGCCAGGCATCGAGGTCCACGTGGGCCAGGTTGATATTGGCCGCCACACCGGCCTCCTGCACAGGCACTGTCTCCCCCGGCTCAAGTCCGACGCCAATTCCGCCCCGTATCACACGAGGTTCGCTGCCGCTGACGTCGCGCACATACATGATGGACGCTACACGGCCGATGGTCACCGACAGCTGGTCCTCCAGCTTTTGCCCTGGCCCCATGGAGGTCGGCAAAAGCGAATTCTCAAACCGCAGCGGCAATGCCGCTTCCGCTGTCTTGCTCAGGGGCGCGGGCAGGTTAAGCGCCATGCCTTGCAGGCTGCTGGCGACAACCAGCTCAGGCACGCCACGGCGAAAACCCAATGAGGCGGTGTAGGCAGTGCTGCCCGTGGCATTTTGGGCCATGCGCGAAAGCGCGCCGAGCTCCCTGGCCTGGCGCAACCCTTCAGCGGTGACAACGCCTTGCGCCTTGAATGCCACCAGGCTTTCCGGCTCTGCATTGCCGGGTGATCGCGCCTGCACCCGCGTGCCACCGTCAAAACGGACGTCGCCGCCAAGCAGCCGTGCCTGAGCACCTGTCACGGTGAAACCGCGTTCGCTCACGGTCACAACGCCCTTGAGTTTTGTCAGCGCTGGGGTATCCAGGCCAAATTGCAGGTCATTGCCGGGCAGCGTGACGGTACCGTCCACCCGGGACTTATCGATGGTGTGGATAGGCAAGTCCAGCCGGAACCGGTATTCGCCCGACCCGGCCGCAACCGCTTTGGCCAGCACATGGCTGGTCATGCCGGCAACCGGGGACTGGTTGACGAACCCCAGCGCATCAGCAAGCGGCCCCTTGAGGTGTGTGTTCACCTCGACAGTGGTGTCATGTGTCAGGTCAGGGATACGCGCATTACCCTTGACCAGCTGCAAACCCGGCAGGCCATTGACCTTGCCGGTGACGTCGTTGACCTCAAGTGCCGCATGGTTAAACACCAGTTCGCCGTTGAGTTCCGTCAAGGCCGGCCACCCCGCCGCTCCGGCCGGTTGTATGGATTTGGGCACATAGGCATAGTGCCCGTTCCGCACCTTGGCGGTCACCCGGAAGTCCCCTTGCGCCGGGTTGGTGAAAGGCAATTGCGCCAGCGGCCCCTTGACCTTGAACTTCACGTCGCTGACCTGGCCTTGCACGACCGCGTCACGCACATAGTGGCGCACCCGGTCCGGCAATACCAGCGGCAAATAACGGTGTACCCGCTCGCCATCACCGCGGCTCAAAACGCCCTGCAGATCCAGCACACCCGGGAATCTGGGGTCTGCTGCATCTGCAGCATGCGGCTTGCTGGAAACCACATCGTCGGTATGCCATGCGGCTTGCGCTTCTCCCTGCGCGTCGGCATTGGCAAATCGCAGGTTGTTCAGCTGCGCTTCGATTTTCCGGCCCGCAAACTTCCATTGCGTCTCGGCGGAAAGCTGGTCAAACGGCACCAGCGAATCCTCAAACACGCCCGGCAGGTCGAGCGAGCCGTTGAGTATCTTGACCCCGGCCCGTCCACCCGCTTGCGTCAGGTCAAAGTCAATGGTGGCGCCACTGATTCCCGGCCTGCCAGGCTTGGGATGCACTGACGCTGGGCTGGGCGGCGCGGGCAGGGCAGCAATACTCAGCCCGGCGACGCGCCCTTTTGCGGCGTAGGCGGCAGGGGCATCCAGCGGTCCCTGCCAGCGGGCCTCAACGCTTTCGACCAGCCCCTTCGGGGCAAATGAAGCGATCAGCCCATGGACGGGAGCATCAAGCGGCAGGCGATTGGCAATCTGTGCGAGCGCTGCAAGATCGAGCTTGTCGGCCTTGAGTTCGGTGTGCTGCGCAACGCCGGCCTCGTCCCCTGTGTGCACCAGCGCCACATTGCCACCTGGCCACTGCAGGCCGTCGCGGGTACGAAAGCGCAGGCCTTCGGTATTGAAATCAAAACCATTGGTACGCTGGCCGCCACCCACACGCCCGGCGACAAAATCAAAGGCCAAAGGCTGCAGCTTGGCACCCAGGCGGGCATCTACATCCTGCAGTGCCACATCGGCCGTGCCGCCGGTCACCCGGCCTTGGGAAATATCTGCCCATGCGCGAAGCGCGCCATTCCCGCGTGTCAGCTCAATGCCCAGTGCGTCCAGGTTGAGGTACGGCTTGATGCGGGACGCATCCACCCGGTCGAACCCGGCAAATAGCTGGCCTGTCCAGGCATCAAAATCACCGGCGCTGCTTGACAACAGCGCTTGGCGGAAGATGCCCCGGACAGTGAAACGGTCACCCCATTCTGCGGGGGGTGTGGCATCCAGGCGCATGAGGTGGCGCCGCCGCGTATTGCGCATCACCCAGTCGACCTGCGTCAACGCCAAGGGTGGTGCCGGATTCATTTCATCTGTCCAGCGCACGGTGCCGCCTCGCATGACAAACTCGGTCTGCGAGAAGAACCAGTCCGCAGCGGCGCTCTCGCCGGCCGCCCGGTCCTGCGAAACATCGAGGCCGCCGACATAGATCTTTCCGTCAGCGGTTCGCCGTATGTCCAGCTCGGGCTTGTCGATATAAAGCTGCTCGAAGCCCAACCCCCAGATCGAAGAAGCGGACAGGGCGCCGAGAATCACCGGCAGCCGCAGGGCCTCGCGCCCCTGGGCGTCGAGCAGGGTCACGTCGCGCAACTCGAACGAAGGAATCATCCCCTGGGAATGTGCGGTGATTCCGCCAATGCGAACAGGCACCCCCAAAGCCTTGCTGGCCTCTATTTCCAGGCGCGGACGGAACTCCCCGATTCGCGGCACAATCCAGCCATGCAGCACGAACCAGGTCAGGCCAAAGAGCACCCAGGCCGTGGCAACAAGCCACAGCAACACGCGCAGGGTAAGAGCAAGCCATCGCAGTCGTTGCGGCGGCGGGGTAGGCAGGCTGGGGATCGTTGGCTCCATTGACATGAGAATTATGACCGCCGGGGCCAGCGTTCGCCCGGCAGTGAACCATGAAGTTTTGTGAAGTAGTGTGATGACCGTCGCCCAAACCGCCTGCCCTGATACCTTACTCGCCGCCGGGCCGGCCGCGTCGGACTATTCACGGTTCGTCCAGCGCATCCGCCGCCGCTACGCCGATCAACTCTTCCTCCTGCCTGCGGGCGCCCCCGTGCGCGCCGCCATGCAGGTCGCGCTGGACGCGCTGCTGGCGCAGGGCATGGCGACAGGCGCGGCGCTTCGGGTGCTTCGCCAGCTGGTCATGGAAAGACTGGTGGTGCTCGACTGTGACGGTGCCCTCGAAAGCCAGGCCCCACTTGCCGTGGTGACCTGCGCCATGACCGAGCTGGCCGAGCTGGCCCTGGATGTCGCCATGCGCGAGTCGGGCGCCGAACTTGACGGGCTGCATGGCGCACCGCAAGGCCCCGACGGGGAGCGCGCCCGGATGTGGGTCGTGGGCATGGGCAAGCTGGGTGCGCGCGAACTCAACGTTTCCAGCGACATCGACCTCGTCTATGTCTACGACCACGACGGCGAAACCCGGGGGCGCAGCGATGGCCGCGGGCAGATATCCAACCACGAGTACTTCGCGCACCAGGTCAAAGCCGTCTTCAGCCTGATTGGTGATGCCACGGAGCATGGTTTTGTGTTTCGGGTGGACCTGGCGCTCCGGCCCAACGGAAGCTCCGGGCCGGCGGCCACTTCACTGAGCGCGCTTGAGGAGTATTTCCAGGCACAGGGTCGTGAATGGGAACGCTTTGCCTGGCTCAAGAGCCGGGTGGTGGCGCCGCTTGAATGCGTGCAGGACGGCTCGGCGCAGGCCCTGCGCGGCTCCGTGCTGCCCTTCGTCTTCAGGCGCTACCTTGACTACAACGTCTTCGATGCGCTGCGCACCTTGCACCGGCAAATCCGCGAGCATGCCGCCAAGCGCTGCGCCGGCCACCCGGAGCGGGCCAACGACGTGAAGATGTCGCGCGGCGGCATTCGCGAAATTGAATTCACCGTGCAATTGCTCCAGGTGGTGCGCGGCGGACAGTTTCCCGAGTTGCGCACCCGCCCCACGGTCGACGCCCTGCAGCGCGTGGCACGCGCGGGCCTGATGTTGCAGGAAACCGCCGATGCGCTGGCGCGGGCCTATGATTTTCTTCGCCGGGTGGAGCATCGCATCCAGTACCTCGATGATCAGCAGACCCACGTCCTGCCGACACGCGATGACGACCTGGCATGGATCGCGGAAACGCTGGGCTACAGCAATTGCTGCCTTTTCCTCAGCGAACTGGACACCCACCGGGAGCTGGTGGCCGGGGAATTCGACAAATTGCTGGGCGGCAAGCCCGACTGCAAAGGCTGCGGCAAAACGGCCAAGGCGGCGCCGCAGCAGCTCGAAGACCTGCTGGAGCAATTGTCGGAACAGTGGCCGGAACAGTTTCGCGCGCGCCTGACACTGTGGCGCCAGCACCCGCGGGTGCTGGCCTTGCGCGAAGACTCCCGGGCGAGGTTGACACGGCTGGTGCAACGCACAGCCGCCTGGCTGGCGGAAGGCGCAGTCACCGAAGAAGCAGCCGTACGCATCATCGACTGGATAGAACCGCTCCTGAGGCGGGAGAGCTACCTGGCACTGCTGCTGGAGCGCCCTGCGGTGCATGAGCGCCTGCTGCGCCTGCTGGGGGCCGCCAAATGGCCCGCGCGCTACCTGCTGCAGCACCCCGGCGTTATTGATGAACTGGCCAGCGACGAGCTGCTCAAGGAACGCTTTGACGGCACAGCCTTCGCGCGTGACCTGCAACAGCGGCTGGCCGCGCTCAGGAGCACGGGCGAGGACGACGAGGAAACCTGCCTGAACCTGCTACGCCGCGCCCACCATGCGGAAGTGTTTCGCACCCTGGCACGCGACCTGGAAGGCGTACTTACGGTCGAGCAGGTGGCCGACGATCTGACGGCTCTCGCCGAAGCGGTGCTGAGCATCACCACCGACTGGTGCTGGCAACGCCTCAAAAACCGGCACCGTGAAACACCGCAGTTCGCCATCATTGCCTACGGCAAACTGGGCGGCAAAGAACTGGGTTACGGCAGCGATCTCGACATCGTGTTCGTCTATGAGGACGACGATGAGCGGGCGCCCGAAGTCTATGCGGCGTTTGTGCGCAAGCTGATCAACTGGCTTACCATCAAGACCGGCGAAGGCGACCTGTTTGAAATCGACACCGCCTTGCGGCCCAATGGCAATTCAGGCCTGCTGGTCACCAGTTTTGAGGCCTATACCCGCTACCAGCAGCAGCGTGGCAGCAATACCGCCTGGACCTGGGAACACCAGGCCATGACACGTGCGCGCTTCGTGCTGGGTGACGAGTCGCTGCGCCTGCGGTTTGACGAGGTCCGGCAGACCGTCATCACCGCCCCGCGCGACATCGTTGCGCTTCGCAACGAAATTGTGGCCATGCGCGAAAAGGTTCGCGACGCCCATCCGGTCAAAAGCCTCCACGCAACGCCAAACCCCACAGGCGGATCCGTCTCAGGCCCGCCTCCGCTCAAGGCTGAAAAATTTGACGTCAAGCACAGCGCGGGCGGCATGGTGGACGCCGAGTTCGCCGTGCAGTTCCTGGTGCTTTCCCAATCAGCCCGGCACCCGGAATTGAGGGACAACGTCGGCAACATCTCGCTCCTGCAACGCGCAGAAACGGCCGGCCTGCTGCCGGCCGGCGTCGGCCAGCGGGCGGCAAGCGCCTACCGCGAACTGCGGCGTGTCCAGCACCGCGCACGCCTCAACGAAGAACCCACCCAGGTCAACCCGCCTGCGCTTGAGGCAGAGCGCGGCGCGATCCAGCAACTGTGGGTTGCCACTTTTAGATCAAACAATTGATTTAATTCAATCGATTGTTTGATTAATGTGCTCTAATCCGGGCACATGACACCCGACCCGCCCTCTCAAACACCTTCGCACCCAGCCAAGCCTGAAGGGGAAAGCCGAAAACAGCGCTCCGACGGCGCCCATGCCAGGGCGCACCTGTTGCTCGCGGCACTCAGGCTGTTTTCCGAAAAAGGGTTTACCAAAACCTCGATTCGCGATATCGCCCATGCAGCGGGGGCCAACGTGGCGGCGATCAGCTATTACTTCGGCGATAAAGCCGGCCTGTACCGGGCTGTTTTCACCGAACCGCTGGGCAGCGCGCGCGATGACATTGCGCTGTACAACCAGCCCCACTTCACCTTGCGGCAGTCCCTTGAAGGCTTTTTTTCGAGCTTCCTCGAACCTTTGCGCCAGGGTGAACTGGTGCAGCTGTGCATGAAGCTCCACTTTCGTGAGATGCTGGAACCCACAGGCCTGTGGGCCGAGGAAATCGACCAGGGCATCAAGCCGGCGCATACCGCGCTGGTCACCGTGCTTTGCCGCCATTTAGGCCTCACCAAAGCCGACGACGAGGTGCACAGGCTGGCGTTTTCCATCACCGGGCTGGCACTTCAAATGTTCCTGAGCCGCGAGGTCGTGGAAGCGATCCGGCCCCAGCTGTTCGGAACACCTGAAGCCCTGGAACAGTGGGCTGTCAGCCTGGTGGCATATGCCGAAGCCATGGTAGGTGTCGAAATGGCACGCCGAAATCACCTTTCCGATCACCCCGCGGCTGACAGGCCACGACTGAAAACAGCACACCATGAAAAAAACTGACTCCGGATGCGAACGCTTGCGCTGGCTGACAGCGGGGCCGCTGTTCGGCGCGTGTGCGCTGTTGCTGGGCGGCTGCGCCTCCGACAATCCGCACACACCGCCTGCCATCTCGATTCCCGCGCAATGGCAAACGCCTTTGCCGGCGGCGGGCACCACGGCCGCATTGCCCCACGGCGGCAGCCTGAAAGGGCTGTCGCAATGGTGGCAGCAGCAAAATGACCCCTTGCTGGTGGAATTGATCATGGCGGCGGAATCGGTCAGCCCGTCCGTTTCAACAGCGCGCTCCAACATCGAGCAGGCACGGGCTTCGCGCGTGGCTTCCGGCGCAGCCATGTTGCCCACGCTCGATGGCACCGCCAGCGCCAGTCGCGGACGCTCGGCGCCCGTGAACCGCACAGCGCCGCCCATTTCCACAACCACCCAGGTGGGGTTGCAGACCTCCTGGGAAATCGACCTCTTTGGTCAGTACGCCGCGAGCCGGGATGCCGATCAGCAGCGGCTGGAAGGCTCCCAGGCGCTGTGGCATTCGGCGCGTGTATCGGTTGCCGCCGAGGTCGCCACCCAGTACTACAGCCTGCGCGCTTGCGAAAAGCTGCTCGAGGTTGCGCGCTCCGATGCCGCATCCCGGGGTGAAACTGCACGTTTGGCGGAACTCAGCACCAGGGCAGGTTTTCAGGCGCCCGCCACCGCGGCATTGGCCAGGGCCAGCGCGGCCGAAGGCAACAGCAACGCCATCCAGCAGCGCGCACTGTGCGACCTGGATGTCAAGGCACTGGTGGCCCTGACTGCCATCGATGAACCCGCACTGCGGCAAAAACTGGCCAGCACACCGGTCGACCTGACTCTGGAATCGGTAGCGCCTGTCATCAGCGTGCCGGCGGAAGTGCTGGCCCAGCGGCCCGATATCTTCAATGCGGCACGCGAAGTGGATGCCGCTCACCTGGAAGTCGGCAGCGCGCGCGCGCAACGCTTTCCAAGGCTCAACCTGAGCGGCTCGGTTGCGGCCAACAGGTCATACACCGCCAGCACCACACAGCGCTTTGACACCTGGACCGTCGGGCCGCTGCAGCTGACCATCCCGATCTTTGACGGCGGCGCCAGCGAGGCCAATGTAGAAGCCGCCAAGGCGCGCTACGAGGACGCCGCCGCCCAATACCGCGGCAGCGTGCGAAAGGCCGTGCGGGAAGTCGAGGAAGCGCTGGTCAACCTGCAAAGCACCGCCGAGCGCAGCCAGGATGCATTGGTCGCCACACAAGGCTACCGCGCGTCATTCGTCGGCACCGAAGCCCGCTACAAAAGCGGGCTGGCGAGCCTGGTCGAGCTTGAAGACGCCCGCCGCACCCTGCTGGCCGCACAAAGCGCACTGGTCACGTTGCAACGCGACCGGCGCAGCGCCTGGGTTGCGCTGTACCGGGCGCTCGGCGGCGGCTGGTCCACCGCCGAACCCCCTGTGCCGCCGCTGGTCTCTGATGTGCCGGCACCTTTCACCCCTGCTGCCCTCACCGCCCCCTGAGGCGCGGTTTGCCGACCCTGCCACACCTATGACAGATCCTTTGAACACCATGCCAAACTTCAAACTCAAACCCGTCGCTCTCGCTGTGATCGCTGGTGCCGTGCTCATTGCCGGAGCTGCGGCCTTTTTTCTTCTGAAGGCCGACGCAAAAGAAGACAAGGCTGCCACTGCAAAGCCGGCATTGACTGTCGCAACCGCGCTGCCGTCTCAAGTGACCTTGCCGGTGAAGCTCAGCGCCAACGGCAATATCACCGCCTGGCAGGAAGCCGTGATCGGCTCCGAATCGAACGGCCTCAGGCTGGTGCAGGTGCAGGCCAACGTGGGCGACCAGGTCAAGGCCGGTCAAGTGCTGGCGGTGTTCTCTGGCGACAGTGTGCAGGCGGACACGGCTCAGGCCAAAGCCAGCCTGATCGAGGCCCAGGCCAATGCGGCCGATGCAGCAGACAACGCAGCGCGTGCTCGCACACTGGCGAATTCGGGCGCTTTAAGCGAGCAGCAGATCAACCAGTACAACACCGCCGAGCAAACCGCCAAGGCGCGTGTCGAGGCCGCCAGGGCGCTCCTTGAGGTTCAGCAGGTGCGCGGTAAAAACACGCAGGTGCTGGCGCCCGACAACGGCGTGATCTCCGCCCGCACCGCAACGGTGGGGGCGGTGGTGCCGGCAGGCACCGAGCTGTTCCGCCTGATCCGGGGCGGCCGCCTCGAATGGCGCGCGGAAGTCACCTCGGCCGAGCTGGGCCGGATCAAGGCCGGCACGGTTGCCAGCGTGATGGCTGCCAGCGGCGCCGAACTCAAAGGCCGGGTGCGCATGATCGCTCCGAGCGTGGACCCGCAGACCCGCGCGGCGCTGGTCTATGTGGACCTTCCGGTTTCGGCTGGCATGGCCTCTCCGGCCAAGGCCGGCATGTTTGCCCGCGGCGAATTCGATCTGGGCAGCACCTCCGCGCTGACCATCCCGCAACCTGCGCTGGTCGTGCGCGACGGGTTCAACTACGTCTTTCGCCTCAACCCGGACAACCGCATCAGCCAGCTCAAGGTGCAGACCGGCCGGCTCGCGGGCGACCGGGTCGAAATTACCTCCGGCCTCACCGCCGATACAAGAGTGATCGTCAGCGGGGCGGGTTTCCTCAACGATGGCGACCTGGTCCGGGTCAGCGACGCCACTCCTGGAATTACGGCAAATCCGGCCGTAGCACCTGCCAGTCGTGCGCAAGCAGCTATCAAATAAGGAGCGACCCAATGAATGTCTCCTCCTGGTCAATCAAGAACCCGATCCCCGCCGTCATGCTGTTTGTGCTGCTGACGTTCGCCGGCATGCTGTCGTTCAAGGCGATGAAGGTGCAGAATTTTCCCGACATCGACCTGCCGACCGTGACGGTTGCGGCGTCGTTGCCGGGTGCCGCGCCCGCCCAGCTCGAGACGGAAGTGGCCCGCAAGCTTGAAAATTCCATTGCCACCGTGCAGGGCCTCAAGCACATCTACACCAAGGTGCAGGACGGAGGTGTGACCGTGACCGCCGAATTCCGGCTTGAAAAGCCGGTACAGGAAGCCGTGGACGATGTACGCGCGGCCGTGTCGAAGGTCCGCAGCGAATTGCCCGGCGACGTGCGCGATCCGGTGGTCAGCAAGATGGACCTGGCCAGCCAGCCGGTGCTGGCCTTCACCATCCGCTCACCGCGCATGGACGACGAGGCGTTGTCCTGGTTTGTTGACAACGACATCTCCCGCAAGCTGCTGGCGGTGCGCGGCGTCGGCGCGGTCAACCGCGTGGGCGGTGTCTCGCGCGAAGTCCGGATTGCGCTGGACCCTTCGAAGCTGCAGGCCCTGGGCGCCACGGCTTCAGACATTTCCCGCCAACTGCGGCAGGTGCAGACTGAAAGCGCGGGTGGGCGCGCCGACCTGGGCGGCAGCGAGCAGCCCATGCGGACGCTGGCGACGGTGAAGTCCGCGCAGGAGCTGGCTCAGCTTGAGCTGGCGCTCAGCGACGGACGGCGCATTCGCCTCAGCGAGGTCGCCACCGTGAGCGACACAACCGCCGAGCCGCGCGCCGCCGCGCTGCTTGACGGCAAGCCAGTCGTGGGCTTTGAGGTGTCCCGCAGCCGGGGAGAAAGCGAAGTGGCGGTCGGCGCCGCAGTGCAGGCGGCACTGGCCGAGCTGAAGCAGCAGTACCCTGAAGTGGAAGTCCACGAAGCCTTCAATTTCGTCACGCCGGTGCAGGAAGAGTACGACGGTTCCATGCATCTGCTTTATGAAGGCGGCATTCTGGCGGTGCTGGTGGTGTGGCTATTCCTGCGCGACTGGCGCGCCACCTTTGTGTCGGCCGTTGCGCTGCCGCTGTCGGTGATCCCGGCTTTCATCGGCATGCACCTGCTCGGCTTTTCGATCAACGTCATCACGCTGCTCGCGCTGTCGCTGGTGATCGGTATCCTGGTCGACGATGCCATCGTCGAGGTCGAAAACATCGTGCGGCACCTGCGCATGGGCAAGTCGCCGTACGAAGCCGCCATGGAAGCGGCTGACGAAATCGGCCTGGCCGTGGTGGCCACCACGTTCACGCTGATCGCCGTGTTCCTGCCCACCGCCTTCATGAGCGGCGTGGCCGGAAAATTCTTCAAGCAGTTCGGCTGGACGGCCTCGCTGGCGGTGTTTGCCTCGCTGGTGGTGGCCCGCGTGCTGACCCCCATGATGGCGGCCTACATCCTCAAGCCGGTGGTGGGCGCCCATTCCGACCCGAAGTGGATGAACACCTATATGCGCGCAGCTGCCTGGTGCATGAAACACCGCGTCGCCACCATGGCAGCCGCCACGGTGTTTTTCTTCGGTTCGGTGATGCTGATCCCGTTGCTGCCGACCGGTTTCATCCCGCCCGATGACAATTCGCAAACCCAGGTTTACCTGGAACTTCCCCCGGGCGCGTCGCTTGCGCAGACCAAGGCTTCTGCCGAACACGCGCGGCTGCTGATCAGCAAGGTCGAGCACGTCAAGAGCGTCTACACCACCATCGGTGGCGGTTCAGCTGGTACAGACCCGTTTGCCATGCAGGGTGCGGCAGAAACCCGCAAGGCCACGCTCACGGTGCTGCTGGACGAACGCAGCGAACGTCCGCGCAAACAGGGCATTGAAAGCAAGATGCGGACGGCACTGGAAACCCTTCCAGGCGTGCGCAGCAAGGTGGGGCTGGGTGGCTCGGGAGAGGCCTATATCCTCATGCTGACCGCCGAAGACTCCAATGCCCTGCAAACTGCGGCGCTCGCGATTGAAAAGGACCTGCGAACCATTCCCGGCCTGGGCAATATTTCGTCCAGTGCCAGCCTGGTACGCCCCGAGATTGCCATCAAGCCGGATTTCGCCCGGGCAGCAGACCTTGGCGTGACCAGTTCAGCCATGGGCGAAACCCTGCGCATTGCCACGGTCGGAGACTACGAAGAGTCGCTGCCCAAGCTCAATCTTTCGCAGCGGCAGGTGCCCATCGTCGTCAAACTCGATGAGGCAGCGCGCAAGGACCTCAGCGTGCTAGAGCGCCTCGCGGTTCCAAGCGTCAAGCCAGGCGTCGGGCCCGTCATGCTGGGGCAGGTGGCGAGCCTGGAAATCACGGCCGGCCCGGCCGTGATTGACCGCTACGACCGCTCCCGCAATGTCAAGTTCGAGATAGAGCTGTCGGGTCGGGCGCTGGGTGACATCACCGAAGCCGTGAAATTGCTGCCGTCCGTCAAGAGCCTGCCGGCCGGCGTCAAGGTGGTGGAAGTCGGTGACGCAGAGGTCATGGGCGAGCTGTTCGCCAGTTTTGGCCTGGCCATGTTGACGGGTGTGCTCTGCATCTACATCGTGCTCGTGCTGCTGTTCAAGGATTTCCTGCATCCCGTCACCATCCTTGCGGCGCTGCCGCTGTCGCTGGGCGGCGCCTTCGTCGGCCTGCTGATCGCGCAGAAGAGCTTTTCCATGCCCTCGCTGATCGGGCTGATCATGCTGATGGGGATCGCGACCAAGAATTCCATCCTGCTGGTGGAATACGCCATCGTCGCGCGACGCGACCACAACCTGTCGCGCTGGGATGCACTGCTGGATGCCTGCCACAAGCGCGCCCGGCCCATCATCATGACCACGCTGGCCATGGGCGCGGGCATGATGCCGATTGCCCTGGGCTTCGGTGCGGCCGATTCCAGCTTTCGCTCACCGATGTCAATTGCGGTGATCGGCGGCCTGATTACTTCCACCGTGCTCAGCCTGCTGGTGGTGCCTGCCGTGTTTACCTATATCGATGACCTTGAGCGGCTGATCAAGCGCATGGCGGCAAGATTGCGCGGGCACAAGGGTGAAACAGAAAAAAATGGCCATCTGGCAGCCGAACCCGGCACGCAACCGGCCGCGAAATAATGCACGCATTGCCGCGTACCGCTTTGTAAAAGACAACCAGGACGTGTAATTTTGCTGATTTAGACCGGCCCGCCCCAGCGATTTAGGGTGGGCCGTCCCATACCCCTCGCTTATACTTGCGGGCTCAGCTTTACATTTCTTAACATGTCAAAACGCGTACTGCTTTCGGGCGCAACCGGCCTGATTGGCGGCGAGTTAATGCTTCTTCTGGCTGCGCGCGGCGTCTACAGCACCGCTGTGGTGCGTGCCGCCGATTCGAACCAAGCCCGCGACCGCCTCCTGGACCGCCTGAAAAAGAGCGTCCTTTGGAAGCCCGAATTTGCCGACATGGTGTCCGCCGAGGCCGGCGATGTGGTCGAGCCCGGTTTTGGCCTCAGTTCAGCGGTCCTTCAGTCTGCCGATGTCATCCTGCATTCGGCTGCCAGCACCTCGTTCAAGCCCGGCGCCGGGGTCTACCCGATCAACCTCAAGGCCGCCGAGCATTTTTCCAGCATCCTGAAAGACCTGCGGCCCTCACAACGCGGTTTTTTTGTCGGAACGGCGGCAGTGACCACCGAGCCGCGCGGCATGATCACCGAGGACATGCCGTTTGCCGGCTATGCCAACGACTACATCCGCTCCAAACGCGATGCGGAAACCCTGCTGCGCGGCAAGGGCCATCCTTTTGTCAGCTTGCGCCCAGGCATTGTGCTGTCGCGCGGTATTGACGACGCCAAACTGGCACGCAACATGTTGTGGTCCATCCCGGTCATGGCCGAACTCGGCGACGTACCGCTGGACCCCTTGGGCAAACTTGACTTCGCGCCGGTGGATTTCATCGCAAGCGCCTTCGCCGAGATGCTGCTCAAGGACGAGCTCCGGCACGATTGTTATCACGTGTCCACGGGCGAAGACTCCATGACGTTCGCGGCGCTGGCCGAAGAACTGAAAGCCAGCATGCCCGGCATCGGCAAGATGGTGATGCGCGGCCGCGATTTCGTGCCCACACCGAAGTTTGCGCGCCAACGCTGGATGTTTGAAGCGCTGCAGCCGTATTTGCCGTTCCTGACGGCCGACGCGGTGTTCAGCAATGCCCGCCTGCGGGCAGAAATCGGTGCAGCAGCCGTTGCGCCGGCGCCCATCAGTTACCTGGGTGAGTTATTGGGAACCTTCAGCCTGTCGGACGCCGTCAGGCAGATGTACACGCCTTGAGGCGCTAAAACAACGCGGCTGCTTTTGTAAAATGCCCCTACAGGCCCGAAGAGGCCGGCCGTCATATCGATGGTGGGACAATGGCGGTTCGCATTACATATTTACTGGTTCGTGATGAATTCTGATTTGATTAATCTTTTTGCCGAGACATTTGGCATCAGCGAAGAAAAACTGCTGCCGGATGCCACGCTGGAGAGCCTGGGCCTTGACTCCCTCGCCGTCATCGAATTTCTGTTCCAGATTGAAGACCAGTTTGGCATTCAGATTCCGGACCAGGCCAGCCCGCCGCGCACCCTCGCCGAAATGGTCCAGCTGATTGAACCCCTGCTGCCATCAGGCAAGCCCGCCGCCTGAGCCCTGTCGGGCCCGCCAAACCGCCCATGCGTCGCGTAGCCATCACGGGTCTTGGCGTTGTTTCCGCCGTTGGAACCGGCACTCCCGCATTCTTCGAGTCCCTGCTTTCCGCCCGCTCCGGCATCCGGGGCATTGACATTGGCTTTCCCACCGGCAGCGAAAGCGTGCTGGGCGGCGCCATCCAGTTCGACCCGGACCAGCATTTCCCCCGCGCCCGTCTCCTGACCATGGACCGGGTCAGCCAGCTCGCGGTGGTGGCTGGCCGCGAAGCCATGGCGCAGGCTGGATGGGGCCCTGAGGGTGGCTTCGCACCCGAGCGTTTCGGCGTCTCGCTGGGCACAGGCAGCGGCGGCGCAGGATCCACGGATGTGGCTTACACGGCATTGCTGGAGCAAAAAGTGGCGCGGCTGCGCCCCATGACGGTCGTGCTGGCCATGCACAACGCCATTGCCGCGCATGTGTCCATGGAGTTCGGGCTGAAGGGCCCCAGCAGCACAGTTTCCAATGCCTGCGCATCGTCGGCCACCTCCATTGGAGAAGCTTTCCGGCAGATCCGCCACGGTTATGCCGACGCCATGCTGGCCGGTGGTTCTGAAGCCTTGCTGAACCGCGGCACCATCAAGGCCTGGCAAGCCATGCACACGCTGGCCAGGCCACATGCCGACGGCGCCGAAACGTCATGCCGTCCGTTTTCCGTTGACCGCTCCGGCCTGGTGCTGGCCGAAGGCGCCGCAATGCTGGTCCTGGAAGAGTGGGAAAGCGCCAAAAGGCGCGGCGCCAACATACTGGCCGAACTCTGCGGGTACGCATCGACCACCGACGCCCACCACCTGACGCAGCCCGACGCCACAGGTCAGGCGCGCGCCATGACGCTGGCGCTGGCAGACGCGGGATTGCAGGCAGTCGACATCGGCTACCTCAACGCCCATGGCACCGCCACCGATGTCGGCGATGTGGTCGAGACCAGCGCCATCAAGCTGGCCTTCCAGGATCTGGCCGGGCGACTGCCCATCAGCTCCAGCAAAGGGGTGCACGGACACGCCATGGGTGCCGCCGGTGCCATGGAGTTCATTGCCAGCGTATTGGCCTTGCGCGCGGGGCAACTGCCGCCAACGGCTTTCCTGGAGAACCCTGACCCGCGCTGTGACCTGGACTACATACCGCTGACGGCACGCGATGCCAAGGGCCTGCGCGCGGTGATGTCCAACTCGTTTGCCTTTGGCGGCTCCAACGCCGTGCTGGTGGCGAAGTCCGCCTGAGGGCGCTTTCCCTCCGGAGAAAAGCGGGCCGGGCTCTCCCAATACCCAAATACCCAATACCGGCTGGTATCAGCAGATCAGCGCGCAGCGCGGATTTTTTTCACCAGGGCCGTCGTCGAATAGCCATCCACAAACGGGATTGCCCGCGCACTGCCGCCATACGCCTTGACTACCGCGGTCTCCGCCAGTTTGTCCATGTCGTAATCTCCGCCCTTCACCAGCAGATCTGGCTGGAGCTCACGGATCAGCTCCAGCGGCGTGTCTTCGTCAAACCAGGTGACCAGGCTCACCGACTCCAGCGCAGCCATCATGGCGGCGCGGTCGTGTTCGTTGTTGAGCGGCCGGTCAGGGCCCTTGCCCAGCCGTCGCGCCGAGGCATCGGTGTTCAGCGCCACCACCAGGCTCGCGCCCAGCGCGCGTGCGTCGGCCAGGTAGGTGGCATGCCCGCGGTGCAAGACATCAAACACCCCATTGGTAAAGACAACAGGATGCGGCATTGAAGCAAGCCGCTGCCGCGCTTCTTCGCGGGGGACTATTTTTTGCAGGAAGTGGGCAGAGGAGGGGGTAGGGAGCTCGCTGGGCATGCCGCCACTTTAACGGAAGGCCCGGGTTACCACCCGGCTTCTGCCGCCCGAGGCACCCGGCCAGCGGACGTCGTGCATCAGGCGCCGGCAGGTGCCGGCTTGGCGGCGATGGACTCCGCCAGTTCCTTGGCGACTTCCTTGCGGTAGCGGTTCAGTTCCTGCACGGTCTTGAAGCTCTGGTTCAGCAGCAGGCTCAGGTTGTGCAGGATGCGCTCGACCACCTTGCCCTCCCACACCGCGTCAAACTTGATCTGCGTGTCGAGCCAGTGCTCCAGCCACTCGGGGTTGGGCAGGCGGCTCTGGATGGTGTCGCGCGGAAACAGGCTTTTGTTCACATGCAGGTTGGTCGGATGCAGTGCCTGGGCGGTACGCCGTGCGCTGGCCATCAGCACGCCCACCTTGGTGAAGGCGGACTTGGCTTCATTGCCGAAGTTGTTGATGGCGCGCTTCATGTAGCGCAGGTAAGCGCCGCCATGGCGGGCTTCGTCCTGGCTCAGCTGGGTATAAATCTGCTTGATGACGGGTTCGGTATGCCATTCGCTGGCGCGGCGGTACCAGTGGTTCAGGCGGATCTCGCCGCAGAAATGCAGCATCAGCGTTTCCAGCGCGGGTGCGGGTTCGAACTCAAAACGCACTTCGTGCAATTCCTTTTCCGTGGGAGCGAGGTCCGGGCGGAAGCGCTTGAGGTATTCCATCAACACCAGCGAGTGTTTTTGCTCTTCAAAGAACCAGATGGACATGAAGGCCGAGAAATCGCTGTCGTCCTTGTTGTCGCGCAGGAACATTTCCGTGGCGGGCAGCGCAGACCATTCCGTGATGGCATTCATCTTGATGGTCTGGGCCTGCTCGTCGGTCAGCTTGGACGCGTCAAAACTTGCCCATGGAATGTCCTTGTCCATGTCCCAGCGGACGGATTCAAGTTGTTTGAACAGTTCGGGATAAAGCATGAGAACTCCTTCGCAAGGGATATGCAGATATATCTGCCTCGGATGTCCTGCGGGAGCATCCTGGGTACTTGTAACGATTTTAGGCGGCTAATGTGACAACGGGCGACTTATGCGCCATTTACCGGCAAATCAGGGTAATTCGGACCCCATTCCGGCGTGTTGGACCACACAAGTGCTCTTTTTCGGACTGCATTGTGCCAAATAAAGCCACGCAGACCCCGGATAGTCCGGGGCTGAATTCCCGCTGAATCCATTCACCGCGATACGGGCGTATCGTCAGGGCATGTTGTGAAACATGTATGACAGCGCCAGAATAAACCTGAATCGGCCCGATCACCAGCCCGCGAGTTTAGCCAATGACTGCCTCTGCCTCTTTTTGCGCCCCTCGCCAGGCGGCCCAGTTCCTTTTGCTGATCATGCTGGCCGCCCCTGCGCTGCTGGCCGCCCCTGCGCTGCTGGCCTCCCGCGGCGCGCTGGCTGCGCCACCGGCACCTGCCGTAGCGCCCGCCGGCCCCGCACCAGCAACCTGCCCCGCGCTGCTGCAGCAGACGTTTTTACGGCTGCAGGACGAAAAGCCCCAGACGCTTTGCCAATACAGTGGACAAGTGGTGGTCGTGGTCAACACCGCCAGCTTTTGCGGCTTTACCCCGCAGTACCAGGGGCTTGAAGCGCTCTACGCCAAATACAAAGACCGGGGCCTGGTGGTGCTGGGTTTTCCATCCAATGATTTTTCGCAGGAAACGGGCAGCAACAAGGAGATCGCGGACTTCTGCGAAAACACCTTCGGCGTGAAGTTCCCCATGTTCACCAAGACCAGCGTGACCGGGAAGGACGCCAACCCACTGTTCCAGAAGCTGGCGGCCGCAACAGGCACCACGCCGCGCTGGAATTTTTACAAATACGTCATTGCACGCGACGGCGCCAGCGTCACCAGCTTCAACTCCATGGCCGACCCGGCCGGCGGCGCGCTGGTCAAAGAAATCGAAAAACAGCTGGCCATCAAGCCCGCGGCCCGTTAACAAAAATTTACCTGAGGGATCTTTTATTTGCGGGAACTACCCCGCACTTGTGCTCTCATACTTCTGCAAGCGCGATTTGCCTTCACCGGTAGCGCTGGCAAAAAACAGTTTCATTGTTGCGAAGCCTTCTGAGCCGTCCAGGTTCAGCTGCAATCCCGGGGCGCTCCTCCTCCTCCCTCCCTCCCTCGTTCGCGCCGGGGCGCTTCGCAGCATTTTTATATTCCGGCCCTTGCCGGGCCAGGGCCAACGCCTGCATTGCGCCCGCCTGAAGTTCACTGCCGATGGCCTGGTGGACATCCATCGTGATGACCGGGAAACCCGTGAAGCCCCGGAAACGCTATTATTTTGATAGCTGCTTGCGCCCGTTCTGATTGGGCCAGAGGCCTTTTTGATGCTTGAAATCAGGCTGCCCGGCCGCAAAACACCTGAAAAGGCCCGACCAGAAGACGTTAAAAGAGGCCTTGAGCCTGTTTCTGGATCGCCTTCAAGCGCGAATAGTAGCCATAGCCCAATAAAGACGGGCGCAAGCAGCTATTAAATACATAGCAACAGCCGGTGGTCTCTTGCGTTTATATGCGATTTGGTGATTTGGCGTCGGCGAGTAGTGCCATCTCCTCCACCACCCTCGCATCAACCCGGCGGAATCGTTTCCGCAAAGCTCGGCCGCTGCATCAGCTTGTCTTGCAGCTTGGCCAGGTTGGGGTACATCTCGCGCCAGTTGATCTGGGTAAAGCGGAAATCGAGGTAGCCCAGTGCGCAGCCGACCGCTACGTCGGACAGGCTGAAGTGGATGCCGCTGCAGAACGACTTGTCGCCCAGGCCGGTGCTCATGGCCTTGAGGGTGGCTTCGATCTTGCCCATCTGGCGGTCGATCCAGGCGTCGCTGCGCTGCTTGACGCTGCGGCCGGCCCAGGTGGCTTCGAGGCGCGCCAGGATGGCGGCGTCGATCAGGCCGTCGGCCAGGGCTTCCCAGGTTTTGACTTCAGCGCGCTCGCGGCCCTGGCTGGGGATGAGCTTGCCGACGGGTGACAGGGTGTCGAGGTATTCGACGATCACGCGGGAATCAAATACGGCTTCGCCGCCTTCCATGACCAGGCAGGGCACCTTGCCGAGCGGATTGGAAGCCTGGATGGTGGTGTTGGCTGCCCAGACATCTTCCAGGATGAACTGGTAGTCGAGCTTTTTCTCGGCCATCACTATGCGCACTTTGCGCACATAGGGGCTGGTAGCGGATCCGATGAGTTTCATGATGGTGTGAGATCGTGGTCCGGGGGAAGAGCATTCTATCGAGTAAGCCGGCAGCCAGGCTGACAGGGGTGTAACGCGCCGGGCAAGAAGATTCGCAAATATGCACATCTTTTCAGGCTCGCGGCAGCGGCCGGCGGCGTGGCTGGCGCGGGAGGCACCCGGCCTACAATTGGGCCATGAGCTCTTCTCCCCCTTTTTCCACGATCAACGCCCTGTCCCCACTTGACGGCCGCTACGCGAACAAACTGAACCAGTTACGCCCCCTGATGTCCGAACAGGGCTATATGCACCGCCGCGTTCAGGTCGAAGTGGCCTGGTTCATCGCGCTGTCCGATGCCAAATTCGCCGAATTCAAGCCGCTGAGCCCGGGTGCCCGCACCTATTTGCTGGGTCTGGTCAAAAACTTCTCGGAGGCCGATGCGTCGGCCATCAAGGAAATCGAAAAGACCACCAACCACGACGTGAAAGCCGTCGAGTACTGGATCAAGTCGAAGTTCGAAGCCCGGCCGGAGCTGCAGGGCGCCAGCGAATTTGTGCACTTTGCCTGCACCAGCGAAGACATCAACAACACCAGCCACGCGCTGCAGCTTAAAAGCAGCCGCGACCTGGTGGTGCTGCCGGCGCTGGACAAGGTCATTGCGCAGCTGCGCGAAATGGCCCACATCTATGCCGAAGAACCCATGCTGAGCCGCACGCACGGCCAGACGGCCAGCCCGACCACGGTCGGCAAGGAAATCGCCAACGTGGTGGTGCGCCTGGCCAATGCACGCGACAAGATCGCCGGCATCAAGCTGATGGCCAAGATGAACGGCGCGGTGGGCAACTACAACGCGCATCTCTCGGCCTGGCCCGACTTTGACTGGGAGGCCTTCAGCCGCAACGTGATCGAAACGCCGGAACCGCTGGGCCTGGGCCTGACCTTCCAGCCCTACAGCATCCAGATCGAGCCGCACGACTACATGGCCGAGCTGTTTGACGCGGTAGCCCGCACCAACACCATCCTGATCGACCTGGCCCGCGACATCTGGGGCTACGTGAGCGTGGGCTACTTCAAGCAGCGCCTGAAGGACGGCGAGATAGGTTCCTCGACCATGCCGCACAAAGTCAACCCGATTGACTTTGAAAACGCCGAAGGCAACCTGGGCCTGGCCAATGCGCTGCTGCGCCACCTGAGCGAAAAGCTGCCGATTTCCCGCTGGCAGCGCGACCTGACCGACTCGACCGTGCTGCGCAACATGGGCGTGGCGCTCGGCTATGCCGTGCTGGCCTACAACTCGATGGGCGTGGGGCTGAACAAGCTTGAACTCAACCGCGAAGCGCTGGGCGACGACCTGAACGCCTCCTGGGAAGTGCTGGCCGAACCGATCCAGACGGTGATGCGCCGTTACGGTGTGCAGGGCGCTTACGAGAAACTGAAGGAAGTCACGCGCGGCAAAACCGTGAAGGCCGAAGACCTGCACGCGCTGATCCGTTCGCTGGAAATTCCCGACACGGAAAAAGAACGCCTGCTGAAGATGACGCCTGGCAGCTATGTCGGCATGGCGGCCGAGCTGGCCAAGAGGGTCTAACCCCCGTCCAGGCTCACTGCGTGTAGCCTGTTCCCCCTTGCAAGGGGGCGGCGCCTGCGGTCTGGCAAAGCCAGTCCCGCGGCACCCTTGGTTGTGCCCACAGAACTCTTCAACCAAGCATGAGCCGTGGAACTGGCTTTGCCAGGCCACAGGCGGGCGGCCCCCTCGGGGGGCAGGGAACTACACGAAGTGAGTGACCGTGGGGGCTACAGCCTGACAGTTCCAACACTGCTCAAATCCGCCCTCGACGATTTCGCCGCAGACGCACAGCCATCGCCGCTGCGGCATGTTCTGCAGGTTGTCGAGCAACTCCCGTGCGCGGGGTTCTTCTTCATGGTGGGTGAGCCAGACTTCGGGCTGGCACTGGTCGGGCGGGAGTTCCCCGGCGACGCTGCCCAGAAAATAGCGCTGCACGCTGGCGGCAATACCGGCCTGCTGCAACAGGTCGACCCACAGCGCAGCGATGGCGATATTGGGGGCACGCGTCAGTCTGAGCATGCCGTCAGTGTAGCGAAATCACTATCAAATTCATAGCTGCTCGCGCTCGCCGTTTATGGGCTGCAAGCCCAAAAGGCTTAGATTTTTGGCGTGGCGACCGGGGCGGGTGCCGCGTCTTTCTGCGCGTCCTTGTCCTTGTTCTCAAGCGCGCGGTCAGCGTAGCGGCCAAACCGCCAGGCAGTTGCTTCCTGCGTGATGCGCCGCCAGGTACCGCGCTTCTCGGCAGGCGTCATCTCGGGCCAGTGCTGCACTTCGTCAAACGTGCGGCCGCAGCCCTTGCACAGGGCGTCCCCCTGGCTGGTTGAGCAAATGGCAATGCAGGGCGTGTCGGCTGTCGTGTCGTACCAGGTCCGCCACGCCGCCAGCGCCTTGGGCGGAAAGCTTTTTTCGTCGGCCTCGTCCTCATGGTAGAAAACCAGGAGCGCGTAGACCTCAGCGAGCGCACGCAGCTCAGGGGCCAGCGTCACCCCGTCGGGCGAAGGCTTTTTGTCGCGCCAGTAGTTGATGGCGGCTTCAATATCGGTGATGTGGATGCCGGGCATGGAACGGTGGGTCTAAGGGCTGCCGCTGAGCGGATGGAGCGAGCGCAAGGAGGCGAAGAAAGGCGAGGAAGCGAAGTGACAGCGCCGGGCCGTTCATTATCAGCCAGATGGGCGGGCCAGCCGTCTATGGGGGAAATGGAGCATGTCCCCGCATCGCGCCGCTGCGCGGCAAGACCGGGTTGCAAAAAATCTTTTTTTATTGTCAAATACCCAGACGAAGGGGAGTAACTCCCTCGTTTTGCTGCAATATACGAAAACAGACACCACAGCAAAATCGCTAACAACAAGTCGTCATTACGAAGTTGACACTTCCGGCTTGTTGGGCATGCAGCGACACTGCATGTCGAGCCAGACCTTCGATTGAAACCTGAACAGGTTAGATCGAGGTATCTGCGGCGTCCACGGGCGCCGACCCCAGCCACCCATCACACCCGTTCCGGTTTCACGAAGCCGGAAATCCGTCGTGCGCCGTCACGCGGATTTCCAAGTCGAAACTTGACATGGAGTGTGACGTGGAACTATTTACTGCCCCCTGGTGGTCCGCCCTGCTGGCGATCATCCTCATCGACCTGGTGCTCGCCGGCGACAACGCCATCGTGATTGCACTGGCCGCGCGCAACCTGCCATCCCATCTGCAGAAAAAAGCCATCGTCTGGGGTACGGTCGGCGCCATTGTGGTCCGCTCTGCCATGACGGTTGGCGTGGTGTGGCTGCTGAAAATTCCCGGCCTGATGCTGGTGGGCGGCCTGGGGCTGCTGTGGATTGCCTACAAGCTGCTGGCCGACCAGGGTGACAAGGAGCACGACGGCCCGGTTGCCCACACCTTTTGGGGCGCCATGAAAACCATCGTGGTGGCCGACGCCCTGATGGGCATCGACAACGTGCTGGGTGTGGCCGGCGCCGCGCACGGCTCGTTTGACCTCGTGGTCATCGGCCTGCTGGTCAGCATCCCGATCGTGGTGTTTGGCAGCACCATGGTGCTCAAGCTGGTGGAACGTTTCCCCATCATCATCAATGTCGGCGCTGCTGTTCTGGCCTTCACCGCCGCGAAGATGATTGTGAGCGAGCAGCTGCTCGACCCGATCTACGGCGGCCCGGGCACCATGCCTTCGGCTGAAACCCTGCACCTTGCCGCGCAGTGGGCAACCTACGCCCTTGCAGTGGCAGGCGTTCTGGGCGCCGGATGGTGGGCCACACGACGCTCGCGGTCCGCGCAAGATGCCGACCTGATTCCACATTGAAACCAGCAACCCGTGGGGGGCGTATGCCCCTCTTTCAGCCAGCAAGCTTCTAAAACGACGACAACTCAAGGAGAACTTTATGGACAACATCATTGTGTACATTGACGATGCCGCATATGCCCTGCAGATGCTGCAACCCATGCTGCCTGCCGGCGAGGCCCACAGCCCTACTCGCTGGATCGTGGTCGGCTGCGCACCCCGCGTGACGCACCGCGTGAGCAAATGGGTGACGCACAGTGCGCGCGAAAGCTGGCGCGGCAAATGGGCCGAGAAGGTATTCGCGCAGCTGACGCCCCTTCTTCAGAAAGAGGGCAACACCGTGTTGACCCAGCTGGCGCAGGCCACTCTGATCACCCAGACCGAGGGCCTCATCAAGCAGTATGGCGTTGCACGCGTGCTGGATGCCCGGCGGCCGAAATTCGGCCAGGACATGCAACCGGTCACGGCAACGCAGGCCCAGGAAAGCCACGGCATCCTGGGTTATGCCACGGCACTGGCAGGTGCCGGGCTGCTGGTCGCAAGCGACTGACGGCTTTCACCTCGTGCTGGAATCCCGGGGAGGATTACTTCCCCGGTTTGGTTCGCTGAAATCGGGCTGCGCGCTGGCTGAAAAAGCCTGTTCCGCCCGGGAATGCAGCTTCTGCTCGCCAGAAGGATGAGGGGCCGAATCGGGTAGGCAGGTGGTATTCTTTGCCCATGAAACTTATCCTCAATTGGCTTTTAAGCGCGGCGGCCTTGCTGGCCGTTGCCTACCTCTACCCCGGGGTGGTAGTGACCAGCTTCACCGGCGCGCTGATTGCCGCGGCGGTGCTCGGTGCGCTCAACATGGTGGTGCGCCCGATCCTGGTTCTGCTGACGCTGCCCGTCACGCTGGTGACGCTGGGCTTGTTCCTGTTTGTCATCAACGCACTGATGTTCTGGGCCGCGGCCAGCCTGATCAGCAGCCTGAATGTCACGGGTTTTACCGCCGCGCTGATAGGCTCGCTGATTTATTCGGTGCTGCAGCTAGCGATCGACTTTGTCCTGGAGCGCCTGCTCTTTAACAAGTAGTTCCGTCTGGCGGGTTCGTGTGTCGATGATCGAACCCTCCACATAGTCTGCGCTGCCGGGGCTGCTGCGCATCAAGCCCTGCGCCGCCTTGAAGCGGTCCAGCGCTGCCGGGTAGTCCAGCTGGGCGGCACGGCTTTCCGCATCAGCGCGAATCGCCTGAACCTGCTTGTTTTGCTTGCCGTACGCCACTGCAAGCAACTGCCAGGCCATCGCGTCCTTGGGATGCAGCGTCACCCAGCTTTGTAGCCGGCCCGAAACGTCCTGCGCACGGTTTGCGGCCATCAACGACTGGGACTGCAGCAGTACCTCAGCGCGAGATGTCGCCCTGGAAATGTCGGCAGATGCCGCTGTCGGGGGAACCAAGCCGGCCATCAGGTCGATTTCAACGGCCAGCAGATCCACCGCATTGGCGACATGCGGCGCACCCGCAGCAAGCGGTTTCAACCGTTCCAGCAAGCCTTTCGCCGTGGTGAAATCGCGCAGCCGGGCCGCCGCAAAAGCGCCACCATACAAAACTCCAGCATCACGCACATTGTCGGCCGTGGGAAGCGGTTGCAGTGCGGCAACAGGGCCTGTCTGGCGCTGGGCGTCAGCCACCATGGAGCGCAGAACATCAACCCCCGGGGCTGCCAGGATGCGTGCCCGCGATGCCATCATGGCGTGTAACACCCGGGCTCTGCCGGCCTCGGTTTCTTTTTCGCGCGAGGGTTTTGCCGCGTCCGTTGAAGACAGTTGCACGCGCGCCCGCGCTTCGGCAATTCGCTCGGTCGTCAACGGATGGGATCTCAAATAGGGAAAGGAGCCGTTGTCGTTCAGGCGCGAGGCCTGCTGCAGCTTTTCGAACATGGCCGAAACACCGCGGCTTTCAAAACCCGCATCGGTCATGACCCCGAAACCCACGCGATCAGCCTCCCGCTCCATGTCCCTGGAAAAGTTGAGCTGGTTCTGCATCGCGACCGCCTGCCCGCCGACCACGGCGGCGCTGCCGGCATTGCTGCTCTTCCCGGCAGCCAGCACGCCGAGGATCATGGCGGCAATCATCCAGGGGGTCTGGCGCGACTGCTGCGTCAGCATGCGCGCAATGTGCCGCTGGGTCACATGGCTGAGTTCATGGCCCATTACTGCGGCCACCTCATCGGAACTGCTCACCGCGGCCAGCAGGCCCAGGTGCACGCCAAAGTAGCCCCCGGGTAATGCAAAGGCATTGATGCTGCGGTCCCGGATCAGGAAAACCTGCCAGGCAAAACGCTCTTCAAGTTCGGCATTGAGCTCGCCCCGGGCCCTTGCGGCGGCCACCAGTGGCAACCAGATACTCTGGAGGTAATCGCCGAGCACCGGATCATCAATGTAGTCAGGGTCGCGGTAGATGCTGACGGCGATGCGGTCTCCAATACGGCGCTCTGCAGCCGCTGCGAGGTCGGAAGTTTCACCCAGCGATGGCAATGAACCCGTCGAGCCTCCGGCCGTACCGACGGGCGCCTGAGCCAGCGAGGAACCGCCCAAAGCCATGAAAACAATGCAGGCCAGAGCAAGGCGGTTCAGGGCCGAACGCGGCTTCACGGACACAGTTCGCCTAGAAGGAGTCAATGGGTACAAATCCAATTACCTCTGCCGTTTTGGTATCGATGAACGCTGTCCAGAAGGTCTGCCTGCCGATCATGGGGACGTAGCCTATGACTTCGGTCGGATGCGAGGGCAGTTGCGCTTTCAACGCAGCGTCAATATCGGCCACACGGCCAGGAAACCGGCTTTTCAATTCCGCCAGAGGGCGGCTCACGCGGACGACCTGAGCCTGTGCCTTTTGGTAGCTTTGCCACAACTGCGGCTGCGCACTTAACGTCAAACCTTGCACCGCGGCCATGGTAGCGTCAAAGCTCTCCTTGGAGTCCTTGAACTCACGCAGAGACAGCCGTGTGGGTCCTGCGAGCGGCAACCGCTGGAACTCCGCAGGAGCTTGTGCCAGGGATCCGGGCTGCACATCAACGGCGTGCACTACGCGGAATCGGTCCAGCTCAAAGACCAGGTGCACAGGGCGCGCCAGCATCATGGTCCACAGGCCATAGGCAAGAGCCGCCATTTGCAGCAGGCCGATGACCGTGAGATCCCGGCGCAATACCTTGTTGGACTTCCTTCGGTCGAAAATCGCCAGCGTTAACAAGGGGCCCATGACAACATCGACAGCCACAAGCAACAGAAACAGTTCGCGGCCGCCGGATATTTCTCGATAAGGATAGGGGTACCAGACTTCAAAGACGAGGGCTGCCGCCATAAATGCGACAGCAAGGCTGACACCTAGATGAATACCGGCAGCCAAAAACCGGCTCTTTAAAAGACTTTCTTTGGTAAACATGCTCTTATGATGAGGGTTGGTTGTAAAGGTTTTGTAACGGTATGACAACGACTTCACCACTGACTCATTTTGATGCGAACGGCCAGGCCCACATGGTTGACGTAGGTGCAAAGGCCGCGACGCATCGTATTGCCGTTGCGCAGGGGAGGATTGTCATGAATCCGTCCACGCTGGTGTTGATTCTAGAGGGCACGGCCAAAAAAGGCGATGTGCTGGGTGTCGCCAGAATCGCCGGCATTATGGCGGCAAAACGGACCAGCGATTTAATTCCCCTGTGTCATCCGCTGGCGTTGACCCATATAAATGTTGACTTCGCGCCTGACGAAACCGACAGCACCGTAACATGCACGGCAACCGTGGAGACACTTGGACCCACGGGTGTTGAGATGGAGGCACTAACCGCGGTGCAGATTGCCTTGTTGACAATTTACGACATGTGCAAGGCAGTCGATCGCGCAATGATCATCACTGAAGTACAGGTAGTCGAAAAACATGGCGGAAAATCTGGAAGCTTTATTGGTTCGGGTAGCCGGACCGAATAGCCGGAAACCTGAAAGAATTTAAGGCGGTCCAACGAGCATAGTCATCTGGAAATGCGGCGCGATACCGCGCAAGGTGTTCCACCGCGTCATCTTCCCAACCTAACATCGTCGCGCTTTCAATTACCTTTTCAATGACCTGAGGCTCGGGCGAATAGTGCAACAAGTGCTTTGCTGTGTCATATGTCCATTGCGCGTTGGCCGATGTCAATGGCGAGATGGTGAGCTCGGCGAAGGCTACCTGATTGGCGAAGATCCACGATCCTTGAATTTTCGCCAGCGTGTCGGTGCGATAAGCAGGGCTGCGATTCTCGGACGGAAGGTAGATCTGACTAACTCTGTGATAGTCCCACAGCGCATAGCCGCAGAGCACGAGTCCCGTCGCCGCGAGCCCGGCCAAGCCGGCACGCGCGCGCGGCCCGACCGCAGTCGCCGCGCCGTGGCGCCAGAGGATCGCCACCGCGCCGGCGGCGGCAATTTGAAACGGCCCATACCAGAGCGGGTATTCGAGCAGGCTGTGCAAACCGATCACTGCCAGCACAGACCAGGCCAGTTGCCGGCCTGTGTCGCTCTCACACCACGGACGGTTGCGGCATATCCACCAGAGCAGGCCGCCGCAGGCGAGCAATGCGAACGGAAGACCGAGTTCCACCGCAAGATGCAGCGGCAGGTTGTGCGCATTGTCGAGAATCTGGCAAAACCGCAACCCGTCGAAGACGGTCGTGTAGTGTGCATAGTCGAGCTCACCCCAGCCCCAGCCTGTCCAGGGCTTCAGCGCGATTAGCTCGAGCACGTTAGACCAGAGTGCGATGCGGCTCGTACAGGCCTCATCACCCGCACGCAGACGCGATATCAGACCATGCAGGGAGGGATCCATGCCGGCAAACCACGGCAGCAACAGGGTCGCTGCCACATAGCCAGACAGCGCCACGGTGAGGATTCGTCGTGTCGCACCGTCGTGCCTGCTCCAGGCGAGCTGCACGCAGCAAAGCAGCAGCAGTTGCACGAAGCCCGTTCGCGATGACGAAGCGGCATTGCCCACCACCAGTAGCAGTGCGGCCGACATCAGCCACCAAGCGCGGCGCCCGCCCGCTCCCGCGCCGACGCCGAGCCAAAGCAGCGCAGCCAGTGCGATGCTTGTCAAAGTCGCAAATTGATTGCGCTGCCGAAGGTTCGCATAGGCTTCGCCAGCATTCGCCCGGCTGAGCCAGGGCCAAAACGTGTCGGCGGCGGCATAGTACTGAAGCAGGCCGATCACGCTGCTGACCAGCCCTGCGACCAGCCACGACCAGGCCAGCAGCGACACACCATTGCGGCAGCGTTCGCTGGCGGGGATCGCCATACGAGAACCGAATGTGACGGCCAAGAGCAGCGACGTGCAGGCGATCACCAGCGAGACCAGCCACGGCACCACCGCCGGCGACGGGCCTGGTGCGAATGGAATCAGCCAAGGCGACGCGAGTAGCGCGACGAACCCGACGCGGGCGACTACTGATCCGGAGACAGCCGGCGCGCTAGTCACTTGCTGAGTTCCACAAGCCCGCAACTCTCGCGCGGTCCGGTTCAGCGGGCATCCTTGACGTCATAACAGGTCTTCTCAAACATCGTGGCCGACCGCGGTGCGGACTCCTTGGTGTCGAGCCAGGCCAGCACCTCGGGGCCGCGCGGCGGATTCGCATCCATGATGGCCTGTCTGAACTGCCCGACTCGCCCTTGTTTTTCCAGACGCCGGTAAGAATGCAGAATCCATTTGGCGTCATCGATGCGATCCGCAAAAATCAGCGCCACGACGGTATTCGGTTGATACCAGGATTCATAGATCACGCAACCGAGGGTGGCCGCCTGCTCGAGATGCTGCCGATAGTTTGCAGGCGTAACCTTGCCTCGGTAGAGCTCAAGGAAGTCGACATACTGCCGGAACCAGAAACCGCTGCGTGCCACTTCGAGCCGCGGCTCCAGGTCGGTGGCTAGACCGGGCGTGAACACCGGCGTAACCTTGTAGTAATCCCGATTCATTGACGCGGCCATCACAAATAGCCCGATACCGATCATTGCAACAAACCAGGTCCGCCAGACTGCACGAGGCGCACCGGCCGAAGCGCCCGCCGTCGTGGCGACACCTGCGGCGTTGGCCGGTGCATCGCCGTGGCACAACCAGCCGAGGGCCCAGCAGGCCGGCAGCAGGAAATTGGTGTACCAAAGGGGAAACTCGACCTGCGAGTGGATCAGCAGGCAGCCGATCAGCGCGAACGAGAAAAAGCCGCCCGTGTTCAGCGCCTGTCGCCAGAGCCGCAACAACACCCATGTCATCAACCCAATGAACACCAGTGCAACCGGAATGCCGAACCCGAAGGCGAGCTGTAAAAACCCGTTGTGCGAGTGCGTCATGAAAATACCCGCTTTGGCCGCACCGCCACTCAGAAAAAACGCAGCCGCGTAGTGCGGCAACCCCCAACCGAACCAAGGCCGCTCCAGAATCAGCTGCCAGGTTTGGCGCCAGGCCTCGGCGCGCAGGCCTACACCTTCGGATGCAGTCTGCGCGAGCTTGTCAGCACCGTAGAAACCCGCGCCGCCACCCTGGCTGAGCCGGTAAAGACAAACCCACAGCAGTGCGGCACAAAGCAGCGGATAGAACGCTTTCCAGACGCCCAGGCCATTGCGCCGCATAAAAGGGATCGCAAACGCCGAGACGAAGCCCAGCTCGAGCAGCCCCGTCCGCGAACCCGTGGAAACTATGCCGAATGCGAACAGCGGAGCCAGCAGCAGCAAGGCCCAGGCCGCCTTGGTGCGGCCGACTAAAGCCTGCAGCGCAAGCAGCGCGACCACGCCGAGGCAGATGAACGTGGCCTGATGGTTGGGCTGCCGGATAAAACCGAAAGTTCGGCCGGACTGCACGACCGGCGACAAGAGTACCCCGCTGCCATCGATACTGAAATACTGCGCGATCGCGGCGAGCGAAGCGATCGCGCAACCAGCGACAAAAGCGAAGGTCATGCCGCGTAACCAGCGCAGGCCGTTGGCGCGCGTATTGGCCAGATAACCGACCCAGGCCGCCATCATCGCAAGCATCAGGTAACCGAAGACAAAAAACCAGTTGACCGGGTTGTGACGGCCAAACACCAGGTATTGCACGGCCACCGTCAGCGCCAGCAGGCCGAACGCCAGCCCGACGTTGCGCAGCTCGGCGGTCGACGCGCGCGACTCGCCATACTGCGAAGCCAGTACCAGCAGCATTGCGAAGCCGACGACGCTAACGATTTCGGCGACAAAGTTGGTCAGTGGCAAGGTGCCATAGCCGAACAGGAAAGGCGAAGCCAGCGCGACAAAGCAGGTCAACGCAATGATGCGCGTGTGACCCTCTGGGTCGACTGGCTTGGTCATCGCCGACTTTCCATGCCATGTCCATGGCCGGTTGAATACGCTCACATATGCTCCCATTGAGACTTACAAAAAAAAAGGCACCCAAAGGTGCCTTGCGGATTTTAGTAAATCTGCGAAACGATTAGCCGCGGCAAGAACCTGGCAGGAACTTGAGAGGGATGCCTGAGGCCGTGCTTGGGCCGCAGCGCCATTCGCTGATCAGCGAACCAGGTGCGAGGCCCGTGCTGGCGCCTTGCGAGTAAGGAACCAGCGACAGCCACTGGCTGTTGATCAACGAGTCGTTCATCGTCGTCGAAGCCTGAACGCTGATGATGCCGCCACCATTGGTCGTGATCGCATTGACGTACTTGCTGTTGCCCGAACCAGCGGCAACTTCACAGCCCCACGAACCAGCGGCTGGCAGCGCCGTGCTGGTGGCGGACTGGAAGGTTTCCGTGATCGACGTACGGCACGAAGACGCGGCCAAAATCAGTTCCGACAGTTTGGCGCGCTTGGTGTAGTCCTGGTAAGCAGGCAGAGCCACAGCGGCCAAAATACCAATGATCGCCACGACGATCATCAATTCGATCAGGGTAAAACCCTTTTGCATTGAACGTTTCATAAATACTCCTGGGTAAGGATGGTCACATCAATTTAAATAATTACAGCAAGTTAAACAGTTAAAGCAGTTTTTATACCAATATTGAAATATCTTCTTTTTCGTGACTTTGGGCTTCAAAAGACCCCAAAACTTACCCTTTTGACTCACGTCTCTAAATTCAACGACATTTTCGTCATTTGATGCAGACAGATCGGACCATCTTCAAATCTGTCAGGCCCATGAGTACTTTTTCCATGCCGTCCATCTTGAGCGTGCGCATGCCGCTGTTAACCGCGCTTGCAAATAGCTCCGCTACGCGAGCCCGCTCCTGGATCAGTTTTTTGGCAGCATCGTCAGCAATCATCAGCTCATGCAGACCCACGCGGCCCTTGTAGCCGGTTTTATTGCATTTGTCACAGCCAACCGCTCGGTACAAGGTTAATTTGTCATCTTTTCCGTATCGTTCCATCCAGTCTTCATAAAGCTTTTGTGACTCGCCACCGGGATCGGCCTTCCATGCTTCGGTATTGCGCAGTTCTTCCGAGTATTCCTTGATGAAATCCTTGACTTCCTGCGCACTTGGTTGATAGGCCTCTTTGCAATCACAGAGTTTTTTAGCCAGGCGCTGGGCCAGGATGCCCAACAGTGCATCCGCAAAATTAAAGGGATCCATGCCCATGTCCAACAAGCGGGTGATGGATTCAGGGGCAGAGTTTGTGTGCAGCGTCGAGAAAACCATGTGACCCGTCAGTGAGGCTTCCACCCCCATGGCCACGGTTTCCTTGTCCCGAGACTCACCGACCATGATGATGTCGGGATCAGCCCGCAAGAATGCACGCATGACCAGCGCGAAGTCGATGCCTGCCTTCCGGTTGATTTGCACCTGGCGCAAACCCTTCTGGGTAATTTCCACGGGGTCTTCGGCGGTCCAGATTTTGGTATCCGGCGTGTTGAGAAATTTCAGGATGGAATGCAGCGTCGTTGTCTTGCCGGAGCCCGTGGGACCACATACATAGAAAAGGCCATAGGGTTTAGAAACGGTTTTTTCCAGTCGCTCTTTGTTGTGCGCCGTCAGCCCGAGTTTTTCAAGTGGAATTGGTTCGCCCGCGGCCAAAATCCGCATAACCACATCTTCCACGCCACCGGCTGAGGGAATCGTGGCCACACGCAATTCGATGTCGAGTGGGCCGTATTTTTTGAACTTGATCTTCCCGTCTTGCGGTTTGCGTTTTTCAGAGATATCGAGATCGCACATGATCTTGAGCCGCGTGACCATGGCCTGGCGAAACTGCGCCGGCACTTCGATGTAGGGCTGCAAGGTACCATCAATGCGAAACCGGATACCGGTTTTGGCTTTTCCGGGCATGGGCTCGATATGAATGTCCGACACCTTCTGGTTATACGCGTCGAT
Source organism: Polaromonas sp. P1_F4 (assembly GCF_056405675.1). Lineage (NCBI taxonomy): Bacteria > Pseudomonadati > Pseudomonadota > Betaproteobacteria > Burkholderiales > Comamonadaceae > Polaromonas > Polaromonas sp. P1_F4. The sequence continues at coordinate 200,216 of NZ_JBFUBP010000007.1, forward strand.
GATGACCTTGTTGACAAACTTGACCAGCTCGTTGTCGGCCGCCGCAGACTCCAGGGAAGAGTCATCACCAGACTCGCTGTCCAGTGGCGAGTCCATGTCCGCGAGCAACTGGTCGATGGAGCTGCCTTCTGCAGCCGCACCAAACAGCTGCCCCAGTGTTTCTTCAAATTCCGTCTGGGTTGCGACACGATAGGAAAATTTGGAGACACGGGGAAACACCTGCGGAACTACGCGTGCACCCCGCACGGCCTCTGGATCCACACACATGATCACCAAGCCGTCCGTGGTTTCTTCCAATGGAATCCAGCCCTGCTGTTCAATGAAGTCCCGTTTCAATGCCCCGTGAAGCATTTCCGAACGGATCCGCCCGGCATTGAATGGCTCGTAGGGAACGCCGAAAAACTTGGCGAGCGAAGCACCGATCTGAATGGGCCGGATATGGAAACTGGCCATCAGCATGTGCTCGACCGACTTGCCTTCCTCCCTAGCCTGGGAGATGCATTGCTGCAGCTCCTCCTGGGACAACACGCCCTCGGTCACGAGACCGTCGTATTTGGTGGCTTTGCGCCTTTGACTGTCCCCTGCTCTTTGCATGCGCTGGCGTATGGCAATGCCCAAGGTCTTGCACAGCTGCAGTGCACCGTCTTCCTCAAGCTTTCCAAAAGGCTGATCGCTCCGGTTGTTGATAACCTGCAGCACGCCRTACAACGTATCTCCGTCCATGACGGGAGCCACCAGCATCTGCTTGGTTCTGTACCCGGATCGCTTGTCAACTTCCTGGAGAAAACTCAACGCAGGATGAATTTTCTTCAGCGCCTCTTCATCGTAGACGTCCGCAATATTCACCATCTGGCGAGCCATGGCAACGTAGCCCGCAATGCTCTGCGCACTGACCGGGAGTTTCAGGTCACGGCTGGTATTGAGCCCCGTTTTGACCTTGGAAACAATGGAACTGCGATCTTCGTTGACAGCATAAAGCGTCAACCGGTCTGCATTAAAAAGCTTGCAGATGTCCTGGCTGGCTTCGAGCATGATCTGCTCAACATTTTCCGTCTCGTGAATCCGTGTGGTGACCAGCTGTAGCTGCCGAAAATACAAGGCCTCAAAAGTAACGCCGCGCTCCTGAGGAGGCAGCATCTGCGAGTCAAAAAACTCATCCTGGGGGTCACGTTGCAATACGGCACTCATAGCTCAAACTCCTGACCCGCCCTCAACCACCGGATGTCGTGCGATACATTCGGGCCAAACGGGCGGGTTTGGTCAAAACGCTGTATCTCGGCCATGATCAGGTCGGTCTCGGCCGGTTTGGTATGGGTAATGTAGATGGGATAACTGTTTCCTCGCTCGATACAATCGAGTTCATTGGCAAGCGCATGAGGAGAAAGATGAAGGCTCCGCTTGGCAAGGTCGCGCTCGCGATTGCTAAATGCCGTTTCGATGACCAGCATGGCAACCCTTATCTGATTAATACGGGCCCACAGGGCCGGATTCTGCTCTGTGTCGCCCGTGAACACCCAATATCCCTTGCCCGTGGCCACCGCGTAGCCTGCAGCCGGAACGGTATGCACGGCAGGTAGAACCTCTATTTGCTTACCAGCCAATAACAAGGTTTGTCCGATTTCGAGAGGGTGAAAACTGACAAACGGGGCCTCGGGGCTGGGAATGCGGGAAAAATCGGGCCAAATGGTGTTATTGAAAATATGCGCCTTCAGTGCGTCAATCGTGCCCTGCAGCGCATGAATCTGGATAGGTGTTGTGCGCCGGGCGGCAATGGCGTCCACCATCAACGGTAGCGCGGCCACATGATCGAGGTGCGAATGCGTCAACAGAACATGGTCAACACCAGCCATCTCATCCAGCGTGAGATCTCCAACTCCCGTACCGGCATCAACCAACAAATCATGGTCAAGCAAAAAAGACGTGGTCCGGCAGTCTTTGGCAATGGCTCCCGAGCAGCCGAGTACACGTACTTTCATGAGATTTTCCGGTTGGCCTTGACTTGGAGGGTTGTGCTATTTGGTTTCAAAATTGGTTGCGCCATCCCATTCCGGATCAAAAGGCAACAGCCTCATAGAGGCTACACGCTCCGCATACAGCCGGTAAAGGAACTTTTTGCCATTTATCCGATGTAAATTGAGCAATTGCACATCGCATTGATCCCAATCCTGCGCGCGGTAAGCTTTTAGCGCCATTCCCCAGGTTTTCAGCTCAGCCGCAATGTCCTTATCGATCTGGTCTACCGGCACCGACGGCCAGAAAATGGAAACCGCCTGATCTTTGCCTTTTACGCGAACCTTGTCGAGTTCCTGCCATGCAAAATCATTCGCCTGCTTTCGGGTTGACTCACTGACCACAATGTCCACCCCGTAGGTTTTTGACAGCCCCTCCAGACGCGAACCCAGATTCACGGAATCGCCAATCACGGTGTAACTGCGGCGGATATCCGAACCCATGTCACCTACACACATCGTGCCTGTATTGACACCGATACCTATGCCAATCTCGGGTAAACCCTTGATTTTGTGTTCCTCGTTGATCTTCTTGACTGCATTCGACATCTCGAGTGCCGTTTTGACTGCAAGACCAGCATGATCTGGCGTATCGACAGGGGCCCCCCAAAAAGCCATCACGCAGTCACCCATGTATTTGTCAATGGTGCCTCGATTGCTGCGAATCAAATCTGTCAGCCGGCTGAAAACACTGTTTAGCAATGCCTGTAGTTGGGTAGGCTCCATCGACTCCGACATTTTGGTGAACCCGCGCATGTCGCAAAACATGACAGTCAACTCCTTGGTCGTTGCCTTCATGCTGTAGCTGTCGGGATCTTTCACCATCTCGTCAACCAGTTCGGGGGGTACATAGGTGCCGAACAGATGGGCCAACTCCCGCTTGGATCGGCTTTCCACGAAATATCCATAACTCATGTTCAACGCAAATGCGGTCAAAGCCATAACCAGCGCACTGGCCAACGGCAGCACAAGACCGTAACCAGAGTAAAGCCAGAAATTCAAGCCGGCTATGGCGGCAATCACCGCCAGGCTGACCAGCACCGCACGGGATGCTGAAAGCAGGGGCAGTGCAAAAGCCAGCGTCAGCCCCGAAAAAAGCAGGATGACTACCTCGAATCCGATGGCGTAGTCGGGCTTGACGAATACCTTCCCGTCAAGGAAACCGGAGATGACATTGGCATGCGTTTCCACCCCCGGATAGGTTTCCCCCACCGGAGTCACTCTCAAATCGAGCAGGCCGGGCGCTGTGGTGCCGACCAGGATGATCTTATCCTTCAGCGTGCCAGGCGCAAGGCGTTTGGCAAGGACATCCGCCGCGGAGATATACCGAAAAGAGCCGCCGTTGGCACCACCATTACCCCTGAAGGGCACCAAAGTGGCTACGCGATCATCGACCGGAATCGCCAGGGTTTTGTTGCCTTGCTTGAGCAGAATGCTTTCCAGCCCTTGATAGTTTCGGGTCAGGAATTTTTCCTGCGGAAAACCAGGCTCGACCTTGGGTAAACCCGCAAGCGTGCGAAACATGGCGAGCGCCAATGACTCGTAGTACTGCCCCTTGAACTCCGCCAGCAAGGGAATAGAACGCACCACACCGTCGCCCTCGGTAATGGAGTTGAAGAAACCTCCCAAAGGGGCCGCTTTGGCCAGCAACTCTATGTTGGCCCCGTATCCGTTCCAGCTGGTGAATTTGATAGGACGGCCACCAAGCGCATCGCTGCCCATAACCGGTGGCGGCAAAACTCCATTGACCCGGCCATCTCTGTCGCTGGTGAAGTAATACCCCATTACGACGGGGCGTTTTTCGATCGCTTTCGCGAAAACCGCGTCGTAATCCAGGCTGGTCTGCAGCTGGCTGAGTTTTTCCGAGAAACCCGGTTGATCTTTCAGTTCCGCCTGTGCAAGCTGCTTGAGCCGCTTTAGACCCGAGCTTTCGTCGGCTTCGGCAAATACGACGTCAAACCCCAACAACGCCGTTTTTTGACGATCCTGCAGCTCTTCGACCAGCTCCGCCAACCTGTTACGGCCCCAAGGCCACCGCCCCACCTCCGCAAGGCTCTTCTCATCGATGTCAACGATAACAATGCGTTCGTCCAGCGTATGCGGCATGGTCGCGCGCAGGCGTGCATCGTAGATGATGTCGTCCAACCTTTGCAGAACGCCAATGCGAGCGACCCCACTGGCATGCATCAATGCAAACACCAGCGGAATCAGCGTGACGGCGATACGAGGCCAGTGCCGGGAGAGGAGTCTCATGCGACCTCGTTTGAAGGGTGCTTGCGGTCCGCTTGGTGCGAGACCGCTCAACACCAATGTCAGTGTTGGACGAACTGCATTTGCGTTCCGGCCAGCTCAAGCATGTCCCCATTTTTCAGGACAACCGGCTCTGCCCCGATGGGGGCTCCGTTAAGCGTCGGCTTGCCTGTGCCCTCCACATGGGCAACGACAAAACCCTGAGGCCGCTTGGTAATGGCGGCCACTGCGACCCCGGGCTTTCCGATGGTTGTGACTACCTTCACCAATGCCACTTCACGGCCAGCTGCGGCGCCTGACATCACTTTGATCGCCGCCGTGAGGCCCGCACCACCGGCTTCAGTTGATGCCGCCGGCGAACCTGTCGGCGCCGGGGGCGCAAGACCGGCAGAGCCGGCTTTGATAATCATGGTCTTCTCAAAGCCTGCGGGCGCAGCTTCGTTGACGTACTTGATTTTGTACTTGCCAATTTCAACGGTATCGCTATTCTGCAGCAGCAGCTTTTTGACGGCCTTCCCGTTGACATAGGTGCCATTGGTGCTGTTGAGATCCTCTAGATAGACCTCGTTGCCGGTCATTTGCAAAACGGCATGCTCCCCGCTGACAGCTAGGTTGTCGATGACGATGTCGTTGTAGGGCCTACGGCCCAAAGAAGTCCGGTCTTTCGTCAACTGGACTTCCTTGATCACAACGCCGTCAATAGAGACGATCATTTTCGGCATGGCCGACTCCTGTCTGTTTGTAATATTTCAGTCATCGCTATTTTCCCAGCATTCTGGACAAAAGGCCGCGCTTGGTCGAGTCTTCTTTCGCGTATGCCAACAGTACGGAAATATTATCGCGTCCACCAGCCTCATTCGCCGCAACAATCAGCTGTTTCGCTTTTTGCTCCAAGGTCCCTGCGCCTGTAAGGATAGCCGCAATGCCCGGGTCCGCAACCATGTCCGAGAGCCCATCCGAACACATCAGATAAAGGTCCCCCGCGTCCACACGATGCTCGTTGACCTCAACCAGCACCGTGTCTTCGACGCCCAAGGCGCGTGTGACCAAGTTCTTGTTCAGGGAAGTCAGCGCCTGCTCGGGAGTTATCAGCCCGGCGTCAATCTGTTCTTGCAACAGCGAGTGGTCTTTGGTGATTTGCTGCAGTTCCTGGCCGCGCAGGCGATAGCAACGGGAATCGCCAATATGACCCAGCATCAGTCGCCCGTCCTGGAACACCCCCACCACCAGAGTGGTACCCATACCCGCGTACTGGGGGTTGGAGTTCGCCGCGTTGAAGATCGAATGATTGGCATTTTCCACGCAGATTTCCAGAGCCCGGCGCACTTCCTTGGCATTGGCATGCCTGCCCGCCTGGGAAAGCCAACGGCCCATTTCCGACTTGATGAAAGCGGCAGCCATGCCGCTTGCAATTTCACCTGCGTTATAGCCACCCATTCCGTCCGCCAGGATGCAAAGCCGCGTCGCAGCATCAAAAGCAACCGCATCCTCGTTGTTGTCCCTCGTCAACCCCGGGTCGGTATGTGTACAAATCTCGTAGTTCATCTTGTTCGTGTGATCACTGGGTGTCGGTATCGGCAGCAGGTGCTTTGGAAACCACGGTTTTCTCAAATGTCTGCGTGCCGTCGACATTCACGGCCTGGGTCGCATCATAGGTCTTCGGGCCAGCAGCTGGTATAGCCGCTGATTGCACGACTGTGGCGTCAAATTGGGTTGCTGGCGCACCCTGTTGAGGCGCAAACGATGGGGCCGGTGCAGTACCTTCCATTGTGGCAATGACAGCGCGCAGATCTGTCGCCAATCGATCGCCATCCTGATACCGCAACTCCGGCTTCTTGGCCAGAGACAGCGCAACAATCTCGGCCAGCCGCGCCGGCAGCTCTTTACGGATGATACGGATATCGGGGGCTTCTTCGTTCGCGATCTTGTACATCAGTTCGGCCATGGAATCGCCACGGAATGGCAACACGCCAGCCAGCATCTGAAAGAGCATGACACCCAGCGAATACAAGTCCGAGCGCCCGTCGACCTTTTTACCGGCAATCTGCTCCGGCGACATGAAGCTGGGCGTCCCCAATACAAGACCGGTCTTTGTTTTGCTTGAATCCGTAATGCGGGCGATGCCGAAGTCGGTCACCTTCACCGTATCGCTTTCGATTTCATACATGATGTTGGCCGGTTTGATGTCCCGGTGCACCACATTCTGCTTGTGCGCGTAAGCCAGGGCTTCAGCCACCCGTGCCACGATGGACAGGACCTTCGGGACCGGCAACAAATGGCCGTCCTTGGTGACATCTGCCAGATCCTTGCCCTTCAGAAACTCCATGGCAATGAATGCCAGGTCGTGTTCTTCACCTGCATCAAAAATCGTGACGATGTTCTGGTGCTGCAGCCGGCCAGCGGTCTCGGCTTCCCTGAAGAAGCGCTCCCGCGCATCGTCAAGCTCCTCGCCCTCGAACTCCTGGCTCAAGGCCATGGTCTTGATGGCGACGACACGGCCAATCTTTGGATCCTTGCCGAGGTACACCACGCCCATGGCACCCTTGCCCAATTCCTTTTCAACCTGATAGCGACCCAACATGGGCTTTTCAACACCCCCGCCGTCAAGGAGCATGGTCCCGCCCGGGTGCGCGCCGCCACCGCCCAAAATGACGGTTTCCGACAGGTTTTTGGCCCGATTGAGCTTGGACTGCAGGTCTTTGTGGTTCTTGTTGTAGGTGGCCATGTACTCGTACACGGCCTGAGCCTTGTTGAACTGGCGCTTGCGCTCGAAATCCAGCGCCAGGTTGTTCATGTTGTCCATCAGCGCATCGGTGAAGGGCACGCGGCGAAAGCGGTCAAACGCCATGTCGAGCTGGCCTTGACCTTGCAGCGCCAGACCCATCATGCGATTGGTCTCGGCCGATTCCTCGTCGGACTTGAGCTTCCCGGCCTCGGTCATAAGGAAGCGCTTGGTGGTCAGTGCCAGATGGCCGATCACCAGAAGGGCCGCGGGAAAGACAAATTTGAGCCAGGTCGCGGCCGCCGAGAGCAGGCCGAACTCGACCACCAGCAACACCACGAATAACAGCAGTGTGATGATCGCGGCCTTGCCAGCCGACAGCCGTGGCAGGCCGGCAACCAGATAAGCCACAACCACCAGCAGCACACCCAGAGTGACCCAGACGCCCCAGCCGGGCTGCACGATGAAATGCTCACTCAAGATACTGGAGGTAATGTGCGCGATGGTTTCTGCTGGCGAAAGCCCCGGACCCGCTGGCGTCGGGAACTGGGTGCCTACCCCCGCCGCAGTGGCGCCAATGATTACGATCTTGTCGGCATATTTGGCAGCCGGAATCTTGCCGGAAATCACGTCATAGAATGAATCAACGGCAAAGGCTGGCCGACCGTCCTTGCCCTTGTAAAACTGTGGAAGCATCAAGGCTGATTCGTCGGTTTTGACCATCAGCTTGCCGATCTGCACAGACTCACCCACATTGAGTTTGATGTCGGCAGGCCCCAGGTTCAGGCTCCTGGCCGCGGTGAGCAGGCTCATGGAAGGCACGGCTTTCCCGTAATAATTGATAAGCAACGGTTCTTGCCGAACGGCACCATCCACATCGGGCAACTGGTTGAGGTGAGCAATACCCGCCGCCGCCGCACCTATCAACTCAATAGGTTGTTGACCGCGGATGGCCGGAAGGGAAAACCCATTAAGCTCGTCTACAGCACTCTTCAGCGCGTAAGCCGGGAGCGGATTGTCCGGACGCCCTTGCGGCACTCCCAGCGAAAAAACCGAAGGTACCAAGACATTGCCGGCCTTGGTCATGCTGGTCGCGAGCTTGGCGTCAGTGTCCAGGGCTATTTCAGCCTCGGCGATGACTTTACCCAATTGTTCAGGCAGCCCACCGCTTGGAGCGGCTGCCGGATCGGCTACTGGACCAAGGGCCTCCTTGATTTTGCGGATGAACACCAAGCCTCTATCGGTTTGCGGTTCAAAAAAGAAGGCTGTATGCGCAATGGTTTTGGCCTTGGCGGCCGAAAGCTGGTCGATCAGCTGCGCATGCACGTCGCGCGGCCAGGGCCAACGACCTATGTTGGCGATACTCTGGTCGTCGATCGCAATGATGGCTATGCGGTCCGAGGGCTGCCGCGAAGTGCTGGTGCTTGCAAAGTCATAGTAACGGCGCTCAAGTGTGCCGAAAAAATCCGTCAGGCCATGCAAAAAAAGGACGGCCAGCACCACCAGAACGCCCACAAACCAGTCGGCCCGCCAGAACTGACTCAATTTCCTAGATGTTTTGGCCACTTCCCGTCCCTTGTCCTGATTCGCTATGCATAGCCCCAGCCATTTTTGTAATTGCTTTGTACTATCGCTCCTCCGGCAGCAAATTTCGTGCGCCGGATACCACCCGCCGACTGTTTCGGCAGGTTACAAGTCTCCTGACAATGGACATTAACAGACGGGGTGCAGCTGGACAAGCGACTTCTGCACCGCAAGCGTGCCGACTGTTGCAAATAAGTGGTTTTCTGGTATGCGCGGTGCGCATCCGGTCCGCAGCAGGTGGCGAACGCTAAGAAACGACCCTAACCGCCAAAGGGGGGGCTGCGGCGGCTGGGCCGTACGCCAGTTCAGGCGGAAGGCGCCTTTGTCTGCTGCCGTTTGGTCAGGTAGGTGCCCAGAGCCACCACAAGCACGGCACCCACAATCCCACCGGCAGTCACCGTATGGTCGCTAACGGCACCAAAATAGCTCACTACCGCGGGATCCGTCAGCAGCATCTCACCCGCCAGAAAGCCCAAAAGAGCTGCGCCGATGGTAATGATGATGGGGAAGCGCTCCATCACCTTGGTCAACAAGGTGGCGCCGAAAATAATCAGCGGGATGCTCACCAGAAGACCCAGTACCAGCAACGGGAGGTTGCCCTTGGCGGCTGCTGCGACTGCCAGAACGTTGTCCAGGCTCATCACAAGATCGGCAATCAGGATGGTGCGGATGGCTGCAGCCATGCCATTGATCTCGTGTCCCTCGCCGTCTTCATCTTCTTCGCCCTTGAGCAGGTCCACGCCAATGTAGACCAGCAGAACCGCACCTATCATCTTCAGGTACGGCAAGCTCAACAGCTGAATGGCCACGATGGTCAGCACGATACGCATCACGATCGCGGCGGCGCTGCCCCAGAAGATCGCCTTGCCGCGCTGCTCGGGTTTGAGTGTGCGCGCAGCCATGGCAATTACCACGGCGTTATCGCCAGACAGCACGATGTTGGCAAGAAGGATGGAGCCGAAAGCACTCCAGAAGAGGGGGGACGCGAGGTCCAGTCCGAAAAACATGGCAGCTCCTGTTATGAATTAAAAAAGCGCCGGGAAGCGCTTTTTTGTTTTGGAGAGTCTAAGCCGCAATAGGCCAATCCCGATTGGTATTACTGCTTACCTGCTTGACCGCGGTCAAGTTTTTAAATCACTTTTTCGTTGGTGGCTTACAGCAGCGCCTTAAGCAATTTGGCCATTTCCGACGGGTTGCGCGTCACGGTGAAGCCGCAAGCCTCCATGATGGCCAGCTTGGCATCCGCCGTGTCGGCGCCACCGGAGATCAGCGCACCCGCGTGACCCATACGCTTGCCGGCAGGGGCAGTCACACCAGCAATGAAGCCAACGATCGGTTTTTTCATATTGGCCTTGCACCACTGGGCGGCTTCGGCTTCATCGGGACCGCCGATTTCGCCGATCATGATGACGGCGTCAGTGTCCGGATCGTCATTGAAGGCTTTCATCACGTCAATGTGCTTGAGGCCATTGATCGGGTCACCGCCGATACCGACAGCACTCGATTGGCCCAGGCCGATTTCGGTCAATTGCGCCACAGCTTCATAGGTCAGCGTGCCGGAGCGGCTGACTACGCCGATACGGCCCTTGCGGTGGATATGGCCGGGCATGATGCCGATCTTGATTTCTTCAGGTGTGATCAGGCCGGGGCAATTGGGGCCCAGCAGCAGGGTTTTCTTGCCGCCGGCAGCTTCCTTGGCTTTCATGCGGTTGCGCACTTCCAGCATGTCCTTGACCGGAATGCCTTCGGTGATGCAGATCGCCAGGTCCAGGTTGGCTTCAACAGCCTCCCAGATGGCGGCGGCAGCGCCTGCGGGCGGCACATAAATCACCGAAACCGTCGCACCCGTGGCCTGAGCCGCTTCGGTCACGTTGGCAAAAATCGGGATGCCTTCGAAGTCTTCGCCGGCTTTCTTCGGATTCACACCGGCCACAAAAGCTTCTTTGCCATTCGCGTAGTCGCGGCACATGCGGGTGTGGAATTGACCGGTTTTGCCGGTGATACCCTGGGTGATGACTTTGGTGTTTTTGTTGATGTAGATGGACATGTTCTTGGCTCCGGGCTTATTTGACAGCAGCGACGATTTTGGTCGCGGCTTCGGCCATGGTGTCTGCGGCGATGATGGGAAGGCCAGAATCGGCCAGCATCTTCTTGCCCAGGTCTTCGTTGGTGCCCTTCATGCGCACGACCAGTGGAACCGAAAGGTTCACGGCCTTGCAGGCGGTGATCACGCCGTCGGCGATGGTGTCGCACTTCATAATGCCGCCGAAGATGTTGACCAGGATGCCTTTGACATCAGGGTTCTTCAGCATGATCTTGAACGCTTCGGTGACTTTTTCAGCCGTTGCGCCGCCGCCCACGTCCAGGAAGTTGGCCGGCTCACCACCGAACAGCTTGATGGTGTCCATGGTCGCCATGGCCAGGCCTGCGCCGTTGACCAGGCAGCCGATGTTGCCGTCCAGGCTGATGTAAGCCAGGTCGAACTTGCTGGCTTCGACTTCGGCCGGGTCTTCTTCGTCCAGATCGCGATAGGCCACGATTTCGGGGTGGCGGAACAGCGCGTTGGCATCGAAATTGAACTTCGCGTCCAGTGCCATGACTTCGCCCTTGCCGTTGCGGTTCAGGGGGTTGATTTCAACCAGCGACGCATCGGTTTCCATGTAGCACTTGTAGAGCTTTTGCAGGATATCGACGGTTTGCGCCACGGAGTCCGCAGGCATGCCGATGCCGGCGGCGATTTCCTTCGCCTGGGCATCCGTCATACCGACCAGCGGATCGACAAACACCTTGATGATTTTTTCAGGGTTGGAATGAGCCACCTCTTCGATGTCCATGCCGCCTTCGCTGGAGGCGATGAAGGCCACCTTTTGCGACTCACGGTCGGTCACGGCCGAAACGTAGTATTCCTTCTGGATGTCGGCGCCGTCTTCAATATAGAGGCGGCGGACTTTCTGGCCTTCAGGGCCGGTCTGGTGCGTTTTCAGCTGCATGCCGAGGATTTCGCCGGCAATGCGCTTGACGTCGTCGATGGTCTTGGCAACTTTCACGCCGCCACCCTTGCCGCGGCCGCCCGCGTGGATCTGGGCCTTGACCACCCACACCGGGCCACCTAGCTTCTGGGCGGCTTCCACCGCTTCCTGCACCGTGAAGGCCGGGATGCCGCGCGGCACTGGCACACCAAAATTGCGCAAGATTTCCTTGCCCTGGTACTCGTGAATTTTCATGAAAGACCTTCAGAATTCAGTAAAAGAGGGGGGTGCAACAGGGATTTGGGCAGAGGAATGGGGTGTCGGAAACAGGCCACACCGGCCCAAAAAACCACGTCGGCGGTCACTGCAGGCAGCAACGCAGAACTGTATCATGGTGCGACGCACAACTCTTGTGCCCGCCTTACACCCCGAAATGGGCCGAAATTGACCTCTGGGGGCCCCAGCCGCCCAATTTTTTTGTACCTGGAAGCTCATGCCTAAAGTATTTATTGACGGCGAAGCCGGCACCACGGGCCTGCAAATCCGCGAGCGGCTGCAAGCCATGCCGCAGATCGAACTCGTCAGCATCGCGCCCGAGCTGCGCAAGGACGCAGCCGCCAAGCGCGCCCTGATGGCGCGGGTGGATATGGTGATCCTGTGCCTGCACGACGACGCGGCACGCGAGTCGGTCGCCATGATTGACAGCTTGACCGGCAAAAAGCCCAAAATCATTGACGCCTCCACGGCTCACCGCACCGTGTCCGGCTGGGTTTATGGCTTTCCCGAACTGACCCAGACCCAGCGCGCCGCCGTGGCCGCTGCCGACCGCGTGGGCAACCCCGGCTGCTACGCCACCGGTGCGATCGCGCTGATCCGCCCGCTGGTTGACGCCGGCATGATCCCGGCCGACTTCCCGTTGAGCCTTCCCGCCGTGAGCGGTTACTCCGGCGGCGGCCGGCAGATGATTGAAGACTACGAAGCCGGGACCGCTCCCCTGTTTGAACTTTACGGCTTGGGCCTGAAACACAAGCACCTGCCCGAAATCATGAAATACACAGGGCTCACACGCCGCCCGGTGTTCATTCCGTCGGTAGGCAACTTCAAGCAGGGCATGCTGGTGCAATTGCCGCTGCACCTTGACTTGCTGCCCGGCAAACCAACCGGGGCGCAGTTGCAGGACATACTGGCCAAACACTATGCCGGCAGCGAATGGGTAACCGCGGAGGCCGCGCCCGAGTCAGGCAAGCTGGATGCGCTGGCGCTGAACGACACCAACAAGATGGAGTTGCGCGTGTTTGCCAATGAAGAGTACCGCCATGCGGTGCTGGTGGCGCGGCTGGACAACCTGGGCAAGGGCGCATCCGGCGCTGCAGTACAAAACCTGAAGCTGATGCTGAGCTTGTAAGCTCAGTCCTGGTCAGCCTGCGACACCACGCGGCGGATCACATCCCCGCCAAAACCGCGCGCAGCCAGAAAACGCATCTGTTTCGCACGGCTGGCGGCATCGGACGCAGGCCCCTCAAATTTCTTGCTCCAGATATCGCGGGCGCGTTCAAGTTCGCTGCCCTTCAGGCTGTTCATCGCTCCCGCCACGAGATCGGCACTCAGCCCCTTAGTCAGCAGCTCGTGCTTGATGCGCGCTGCGCCAAATCTGGCCGCACGCCGGTTGATCACCGACTCCACCACGCGCGCTTCACTGATGAAGTCCTTGGCCTGCAGGTCATCGAGCACCTGGGCCAACTGGCCCGGTGTTTCTTCATGCGGGGCCAGCTTGCGTTCGAGTTCGGCGCGTGAATGTTCGCGCGCGGCCAGGTAACGCAATGCGCGGCCCTTGAGGGAAAGGCCAAAACCCGCACGGCGGGCGGGTTTGGCGGAGGAGCTGTCTGCCGGGTTTTCCATGTCAAAGGATCCAGCCAGGTTGAGATGCAAGCGCTACTCTTTTGATAGCTGCTTGCGCCCGTTCCGATTGGTCTGTCGCCTTATTTGGCATTCAAAAAACAGGCTCAGGCGGCTACTTTGGCGGGTTTTTCGGGTTTTTCGGCCTTGGCAGCCTTTTCAGCCGGTGCTGGCTCGGTACCGGCCGCGGCTTGCACCAGCGGAATACCCAGCGATTCGCGCACCTTGTTTTCGATCTCGATGGCGAGTTCGGGGTTTTCTTTCAGGAACTCACGCGAGTTGTCGCGGCCCTGGCCAATCTTTTCACCGTTGAAGGCATACCAGGCGCCGGCTTTTTCGACGATGTGGCCGGCCACACCCAGGTCCAGCACTTCGCCCAGACGGCTGATGCCCTCGCCGTAGAGGATGTCGAACTCCGCCGTCTTGAACGGCGAGGCCACCTTGTTCTTGACCACCTTGACCCGGGTTTCGTTGCCGATCACCTCTTCACCCTTCTTGATGGAGCCGATGCGGCGGATGTCCAGGCGCACCGAGGCGTAGAACTTCAGTGCATTGCCACCGGTGGTGGTTTCGGGCGAGCCGAACATCACGCCGATCTTCATGCGGATCTGGTTGATGAAGATGACCATGCAGTTGGCCTTCTTGATGGTGGCGGTGAGCTTGCGCAGCGCCTGGCTCATCAGGCGGGCCTGCAGGCCGGGCAGCGAGTCGCCCATTTCGCCTTCAAGCTCTGCCTTGGGCGTGAGTGCCGCCACCGAGTCCACCACGATCAAATCGACCGCGCCGGAGCGGGTGAGCGAGTCAACGATTTCAAGCGCCTGCTCACCGGTGTCGGGCTGGCTGATCAGGAGGTCTTGCAGGTTGACACCCAGTTTTTGCGCGTACTGGATGTCCAGGGCGTGCTCGGCATCGACAAAGGCGCAGGTGCCGCCCAGTTTTTGCATTTCGGCGATGACCTGCAGGGTCAGCGTGGTTTTGCCCGACGACTCCGGGCCGTAGATTTCAACCACACGGCCGCGCGGCAGGCCGCCGACGCCCAGGGCGATGTCCAGGCCCAGGGAGCCGGTGGAAACGACCTGGATGTCCTCGATCACCTCACCGTCGCCCAGCTTCATGATGGTGCCTTTGCCGAACTGCTTTTCGATCTGGGCCAGGGCGGCTTGCAGGGCCTTGGCCTTTTCGGTGTTCAGGGCGGCGCTTTGTACAGGGTTTTGGGCGGGGTTCAGTTTGCTGGTCAGTTCCATGAAAAACTCCTTGAAAATCAATGATATAAAACTTTTTGCTTTGATTTCCAGTCTCTGCTTTTAATCACAGCGCTGGATGCATGACCAGTACTTTATGGGCACCATTGAAATAAGTAAACCCTATTTTTAGTCAGTTTGCCTGATCAATTGGGTTACCATGATTTCATGGCTGAAACGCCCATTTCCCCGCCCCTGTCCAGCCCCTTTGGCGCCACCGAAGCAAGCTGGCGGCAGACCCACTTCGGCCGGCTGATGGGCCACGCGCTGCGCCGCTTCGACGAGCGCGTGCTGTCGCTGATGGCCAGCAGCATCGAGGTACCGCTGGCGCTGTCCAACCTCGCGGCGCGCAATCAGGTCGGCGCTGCGCATATCCACATCACACGCCACCTGGCCGTGGGCGGCTCGCGCCTGACGGACCTCGCGCAAAGCGCCGGCATGAGCAAGCAGGCCATGGGCGACCTCGTCGACCAATGCGAAGCCTGGGGTTTGGTGACGCGCCAGCCCGACCCGCACGACAAACGCGCCCGCCAGGTGCTGTTCACCGAATCAGGCCTGCTCTGGCTGGAAGCCTTTCACCGGGCGGTCCGGCAAGCCGAGGATGAGTTCCGCCAGGCTGTGGGGCATGATGTGGCCACGGTGGTGGCGCTAGGGCTGGAAGCGTATGCTGGGGCATAACGAAACGGCCCAGAGCAGATCTGCATACCCAACCAGCAGGGGCCGCGGAACCGGCTTAGCCGGGCCGCAGGCGCAGCGGCCCCCTCGGGGGGCAGGAAGCTACACGAAGTGAGCGACCGTGGGGGCCCTGTTCCAGCCTAAAATTTGCCGAACAAGTAAAACTGGCCCACAGCCCCTTAATGCGGACCAATCCCCCGGAGACAACCATGCGTATCCTGATTGCCGAAGATGACCAGGTCCTGGCCGACGGCCTGCTGCGCACTTTGCGCGCCTCCGGTGCGGCAGCCGACCACGTGGCCAGCGGCACCGAAGCCGACGCCGCGCTGCTCACCAACACAGAATTCGATCTGCTGATCCTGGATCTGGGCTTGCCGCGCATGCACGGGCTGGAAGTGCTCAAGCGCCTGCGTGCACGCGGCTCGGCCATGCCGGTGCTGATCCTGACCGCCGCCGACAGCGTGGAAGAACGCGTCAAGGGCCTGGACTACGGCGCCGACGACTACATGGCCAAACCGTTTTCGCTGCAAGAGCTGGAAGCCCGTGTGCGTGCGCTGATCCGCCGCGGCATGGGCGGCGCCAGCAGCACCATCAAGCACGGCCCGCTGGTGTACGACCAGGCCGGACGCGTGGCCACCATTGACGGCCAGATGCTGGAGCTGTCGGCGCGCGAACTCGGCTTGCTCGAAGTGCTGCTGCAACGCGCCGGCCGCCTCGTCAGCAAGGACCAGCTGGTGGAACGCCTCTGCGAATGGGGCGAAGAAGTCAGCAACAACGCGATCGAGGTGTACATCCACCGGCTGCGCAAGAAGATTGAAAAAGGCCCGGTGCGGATCGCAACAGTTCGCGGCCTGGGTTACTGCCTCGAAAAAATACCAAATTGATGAGCCCCCACGGTTGCTCACTGCGTGTAGCGCCCTGCCCCCCGAGGGGGCCGCTGCGCCTGCGGCCCGGCAAAGCCGGTTCCGCGGCCCCTGCTGGCATGAAGAGCATGCGCGCCGGACGGACGTCCCGCACGCTTCTTGACCTGTGGCTCTGAGACTCTTCCAGCGCGAGCGCCGAAGCCTTTTCGGCGAGATCCTCGACTGGATGCTCACGCCGTTGCTGCTGCTGTGGCCGATCAGCCTGGCGCTGACCTGGCTGGTGGCGCAGAACATCGCGGGCAAGCCGTTTGACCGTGCGCTTGAATACAACGTGCAGGCACTGGCCAAGCTGGTGGCGGTCAAAAACAACCAGGTGCAATTCAACCTGACGGCGCCGGCGCGCGAGATCCTGCGCGCCGATGACACCGATCTGGTCTATTACCAGGTCGTGGGCACGCAAGGCGAACTGCTCAGCGGCGAGCACGATCTGCCCCTGCCGCCCGATGAAGACAAGCCCACCAACGGCGAGGTGCGGCTGCGCGAAGACCTGATCCAGGGCGAAGATGTGCGCGTGGCCTACACCTGGCTCAAGGTCGAAGTCAAAGCCCCGGCGCCGACAGGCAAGGCGGCTGCGCCGCGCAGCGATAAGGGCGCTGGTGCACCCGAAGCCGTGTCCGCCCAGATGGTGCTGGTGCAAGTGGCCGAGACACTGGAAAAGCGCAAGACCCTGGCCACTGAAATCGTCAAGGGCACCATGGTGCCACAGTTCGTAACGCTACCGCTGGCCGTACTGCTGGTGTGGCTGGCACTGGTGCGCGGCATCAAGCCGCTGGCCCAGCTTGAAAAGCGCATCCGCGCACGCAAGTCCGACGACATGAGCCCGCTCGATGAAACCGCGGTGCCGGAAGAGGTAGCACCGCTGGTGTCCTCCATCAACGATTTGCTGAGCCGGCTCAAGGTCTCACTGACCACGCAGAAGCGCTTTCTCGCCGATGCCGCGCATCAGTTGAAGACACCGCTGGCGGGCCTGCGCATGCAGGCCGACCTGGCGCAGCGCGAAACCGATGCCGACGAACTCAAAAAATCGCTCAAGCACATCGGCCGCGCCAGCATACGCGCCACCCACACCGTCAACCAGCTGCTGGCGCTGGCGCGCGCCGAAACCACGGGCCGCAGCCTCGCCAAGCTGCACATCGACCTGGTGCACATCGTGTCGGAAGTGATGGCCGACTCGGTCCCCCGCGCCCTTGAAAAACAGATCGACCTCGGCTACGACGGGCCCGCCGCCGGCGAGCAGGCGACGCAGCTGGAAGGCAACCCGACCCTGCTCAAGGAGCTGGTGCGCAACCTGCTGGACAACGCCATCAACTACACGCCCGAAAAAGGACAGGTCACGCTGCGGCTCATGACCGACCGCTTCAGCGGCGTGCTGGTGCTGCTGGTGGAAGACTCCGGGCCGGGCATTCTGGAGTCGGAGCGCGAGCTGGTGTTCCAGCCGTTCTACCGAACGCTGGGCACCAACGTCGACGGCTCCGGCCTGGGCCTGGCCATCGTGCTGGAAATCGCCAAGCAGCATGGCGCCACCATCACCATTGAAGATGCGGCCCTGCCGGGCCACCCACAGACACCGGGCACACGCGTCACGGTGCGTTTTGTCGGCATGGATTTGCCTGACGGCCAGTAGTAGCCTGTGCCTGCGCCGATGCCCTTGAACGCCGGGAATCCATAAATAAAATGGGCCTGCAAATCATACAAAACGGGCGCGAACAGCTCCTGAAATGATAGCAAATCAGGGTTTGGCAGGCGGCCACTTGTCGTAAAGCTTCACACCGATGCACTCGCCCCACAGCTCGATTTGCGCGGGCGTTCCGGCATGCAGCTGGTTGGCGCTGCCGCCGCGCACATAACCCAGCGCCACGCAGGCGCCGGCCAGCGGGCTCCAGCCGACCGACGAGATTTCGCCCACCGTTTGCCCGCCCATCACAATCGCTTCCCCGCCCCAGGCAAAGACGTCCGGCGTGTCAAACACCAGCGTGACCAGCTTTTTGCGCAGGGCCAGCCCCTGTGAATTGAGCAACGCGGCCTTGCCGATGAAGTCAGCGGGCTTGTCGAGCCTCACACTGAAGGCCAGCCCGGCCTCCCACGGCGTTTCGTCCGGGCCAAGCTCTGCGCCCCAGGCGCGCCGGCCCTGTTCGATGCGAAGCGCATCCAGCGCGTAGTAACCCGCATCGCGAATGCCCAGCGCCTTGCCGGCCTCCATCAGTGCCAGGTACACATGGCGCGCCATTTCGATCGGCGTGTACAGCTCAAAGCCCGGCCCGCCCACATAACTCATGCGGGCGGCGCGCACGCGGGCAAAGCCGACGTCGATGTCCTTCATCCATGAGAACTTCAGCGCTTCGGGCGACAGGTCGTCCGGGCTAACGAGCGCCAGCAGCTCGCGCGCCTTCGGCCCCATCACCGACAGCACCGAGTACATCGTCGACACATCGGTCAACACGGCATGTTCCGCTTCGCCGATATGCCGCGTGATCCAGTCGAAGTCCCTTACCGTTTGCGCAGATCCGGTGATGATGAGGAACTGATTCGCGGCCTGCCTCATCACGGTCAAGTCACTTTCAAAACCGCCGCGCTCATTGAGCATGGCGGTGTAGACCATCTTGCCGACAGCCACGTCCATCTCGTTGGCGCACAGGCGCTGCAGCACGGCCAGCGCATCGCAGCCCTGCAACAGGTATTTGGAGAACGAGGTCTGGTCGTAGAGCGCCACGGTTTCGCGCGTGGCCTTTTGCTCTTCAATCATCCAGGGTAGCCAGACCGGTTTATCGAGGGAGTATTCCGGGCGCGCCTGCCCCTCCGGCCTGAAATAGCTTGCACGCTCCCAGCCATTCTTGCTGCCGAACTCCGCGCCTCTGGCGGCCAGGATGTCGTACAGCGGCGAAGTCCGCAACGGCCGCGCCGTTTCCAGTTCCTGACGCGGCCAGCGCATGGCGTAGTGCAGACCCAGAGTCTCGCCGGTGCGTTCCGCCAGGGCCTTGCGGTTGCCGGTGAAGCTGCCGAAACGGCGTATGTCCACGTCCCACAAATCGGTGCTGGGCTCGCCACCCACAATCCATTCAGCCATGAGCCGGCCCGCACCGCCGCTGTTGGCGATGCCGGCGGAGTTGAAACCCGCGCAGACAAAGTAGTTGCGCAACTCGGGCGCCTCGCCGAGGATGAAGTTGCCGTCGGGCGTAAAACTCTCCGGCCCGTTGAGCAGCATCTTGACTTCAGCCGTCTCCAGGCACGGCGTGCGGTGCATCGCCGCAGTCATCAGCGGCTCGAACTGGTCCCAGTCTTCGTCGAGCAGCTCGAACTGGAAGGTCGCCGGAATAGGGTCCATCTTCCAGGGCTTGGCCTGGGGTTCAAAGCCGCCCATCACCAGTCCGCCGACTTCTTCCTTGTAGTAGATGTAGCCGTCCGGGTCGCGCATGACCGGCAGCATGGGGTGCACACCCGGAATCTTGCCGGTGACGATGTAGAAATGCTCGGCCGAATACAGCGGCACATTCACGCCCGCGAGTTTGCCGAACTGCCGCGCCCACTGGCCGGCGCAATTGACGAGGACTTCGCAGCGCACATCGCCCTGCGCAGTCTTCACGCCCACGGCCTTGCCGTTTTCAATGATGACGCCGGTCACCTCGATGCCTTCAACCATCTTCACGCCGCGGTTGCGCGCGCCCCTGGCCAGCGACATGCACAGGTCTGCCGGATTGGCCTTGCCGTCGCCCGGCAGCCAGATCGCGCCCTGCAAATCGTCTGTGCGCATGATGGGGTATTTCTCGCCGGCTTCCTGCGGCGAGATCTCATGGCATTCCACGCCAAAGCTGTTGGCCATGGCGACCTGCTTTTTGAGCACCTTCATGCGCTCGGGCGTGCGCGCCACGTTGACGCTGCCGCATTGTTTCCACCCGGTGGCCAGGCCCGTTTCGGCCTCAAGCGAGGCATACAACTCGATGCCGTACTTGCTCATCTGCGTCATGTTGCGGTTGGGCCGCATCTGGCCGACCAGGCCGGCCGCGTGCCAGGTGGTGCCGCTGGTGAGCTTGCCCTGCTCGAGCAGCAGCACGTCGGTCTTGCCCATTTTGGCCAGGTGGTAAGCCACGGAACACCCGGCGATGCCGCCACCCACAATGACGATCTGCGCTTGAGTCGGGATATTCATGCGTGCAATCCTCTACGGTATGAAATCAGCGGCTGCCGCGGAACCGGCTTTGCCGGGCCGCAGGCTGCGCCCCCTTGAGGGGGAGGCGCCGAAGGCGCTTTGGGGGAGAACTCATATCTAGGCTAACCGTATGGCCATGACGCCGCCGACGATGGCGCAGGTGCCGATGAATCGGCGCACGGTAAAAACTTCTTTCAATAGCCAGCAACCCAGCAGCACCGCGAACAGCACCGAGGTTTCGCGCAGCGCCGCGACAGTGGCTACCGGCGCGCGCGTCATGGCC
Organism: Polaromonas sp. P1_F4; assembly: GCF_056405675.1. NCBI lineage: Bacteria > Pseudomonadati > Pseudomonadota > Betaproteobacteria > Burkholderiales > Comamonadaceae > Polaromonas > Polaromonas sp. P1_F4. The sequence continues at coordinate 220,912 of NZ_JBFUBP010000007.1, forward strand.
CATAACGCAATGCCGTAGGAGCCCAGCGAGGCCAGCGCGCCGCCCGTGGCCACCGGCCAGCGATGCAGCGCATAGTGGCCCATGGCGCGCCCCCGCCGCGCCATCATCAGCAGGCCGAATGGCCAGCCATCAAACAGGAAGAGAGCCGCAACGTATTGCAACGCGTTTCCTGAAGCGCGCACGCCCAGCCCATCGACGACGGTGTAGACGGCAATGATGACGGCGTTGGCCAGCGCAAAACCGACGGCCTTGGGCGCATGCAGGGCGTGGCGGCTCAGGCCCAGTACCAGCACGCCGCAGCAAATACCCAGGATGCCTGCCCAAGCCAGCGGCGTGAGCGTTTCACCGAGAGTGAAGCTGGCTGACAACGCCACCAGCAACGGCGCCACGCCGCGCATCAGCGGGTAGGTCAAGCCCAGGTCGCCATGCTGGTAGGCGCGCGTGGTGGCAATGTAGTAGCCGATGTGAATCAGTACCGATGCGCCGATGAATGGCCAGGCCTCAGCCCGCGGCCAGCCAACCAGCAGCACCAGCGGCAACGCCAGCACAGAGCCAATGAGGTGAATGACCGCCATGTCCAGCGCTTTGTCGGCACTGGACTTCACCAGGGCATTCCAGCCTGCATGCAGCAGCGCGCCAAACAGCACAGCGCCCAGCACCGGCCAGGTCAGCGCAAGAATTTCAGGCGGCAAGCGAGGGCTCTGCGGCGGGAAGGGTGCAGCGCCTGGCCCGTGCCAGGTAGTGCGCCAGGGGCGGCGTAGCCTTGTGCGCATCTTTCGCGAGATCGTCCCAGAGGCGCAGCTTCACCGCATCCCCGGCACCGGGCTGCGCGATGAAGCGCGCCGCTTCTTCAGCGGAAAAGATGCCGCCCTGCAGCTGCAGACTGCGCTTGGAGTCCACCGAAAGGCTTGAATGGTAGCCGCGCCGGGCTGCGCACAGATAGCGCTTGGCGTCCACATGCAGCTTGATGGCGTCCAGCACTTCGTCGGGGAAAAGACCCCGCAAAAAAGGCAGTGCGCGGTACTGATGCACGTCGTCCACACCACGCAGCGACGGCGTTTCGCCCAAGTCATGCAACAGGTGCCCCAGGTCATGCAACAGCGCCGCGGTCACCAGCGCATCGCTCGCGCCTTCGGCTTCGCCGAGTGCCGCAGTCTGCAGCGCGTGCTGCAATTGCGTCACGGGCTCGCCGCTGTATTGTTCGCCGCCGCGCTCCTTGAAGAGGTGTTCGATGTCGTCAAAGTTCAGCATGTAGATTCCTCACAGGTCAGGCATTCCAGGGGAGCGAGTAGGTCTTGAGGTTGGTGAAACTCTTGATCGCTTCCTGCACGCCCTCTTTATAGCCCAGGCCTGAGTCCTTGATGCCGCCGAAGGGCGTGAGCTCCAGGCGATACCCAGGCACCTCGCGCACATTGACGGTGCCGACATGCAGCTCGCTGACAAACCGGTTGATGTAGTCCAGGCGGTTGGTGCAGACGGCGCTTGAAAGGCCATAAGCCGTACCGTTCGAAATCTGGATGGCTTCGTCGATGTTTTTGAAACGTATGACCGGAGAGACGGGCCCGAAGGTCTCCTCGCGCGCCACCGTCATCTGCGGCAACACATGGTCCAGCAGCGTAGGTGAATAAAGCGCGCCGCGCCTGTGGTTGCCAGCCAGCAATTTCGCGCCCTGCGCCACCGCTTCATTCACACGCGACTCAAACAGCATGGCTGCCGGTTCATCAATCACCGTGCCCATGTCGTTGGCCTTGTCGGCCGGGTCGCCGTGTTTCCAGGCCAGGGTCTTGGCCAGCACCTGCTCCACAAATTCGCCGGCCACCGCCTCATGCACCATGAGCCGCTTGATGGCCGTGCAGCGCTGGCCCGAATTCTTATAAGAACCCTGCACGGCCAGCGTGGAGGCCTCGTTGAGATCGGCATCCTCCATCACGATGATGGGGTCGTTGCCGCCCAGCTCCAGCACCACGCGCCGGTAACCGGCCTTGCCTGCAATGTACTTTCCGATGGCCACGCCACCCGTAAATGTCACCAGGTCGACCAGCGGATTGGTGATCAATTCGTCCGCAATCTCGCGCGGGTCGCCCGTTATCACGCTGAGCATCTCGGGCGGCAGGCCCGCTTCGTACAGGATGTCGGCGAACAGGAGGGCCGAGAAAGGCACCTTCTCGGAGGGCTTGAGCACCATGCGGTTATTGGTCGCAATGCTGGGCACCACCTTGTGCGCCACCTGGTTCATCGGGTGGTTGAAAGGCGTGATGGCGGTGATCACGCCCAGGAGCGGGGAGCGGTGCGTGTAGACGCGGCGCTTCTTTCCATGCGGCGTGAGGTCGCAGCTGAAGATCTGGCCGTCGTCCTTGAGCACCTCGGTTGCACCGAAGAGCAACACGTCACTGACACGGCCTGCTTCGTAGATGGAGTCCTTCAGGCACAGCCCTGCCTCCGCCGTGATGAGATTCGCGACCTCCATCAACCGCGACTGGACGATGGCCGCCGCACGGTTGAGGATGGCTGCGCGTTCATAGCGACTCAGCTGGGGCTTGCAGGCGTGCGCCTTGGCGAAAGTCTCACGGACTTCTTCAAGCGTGGCCTTGGGCACGCTCCCCAGCAGCTTGGCCGTGTACGGATCGAACACCTCGATGGCACGGTCACCGGTCCGGCCGGTGCCAACCTTGCGGCCAGCCAGTCGCATGGCATTGAGCTGATGGTCGCGGATGTACTGGTCAATCACTCTGCGGCTTTCAGGACAGGGTATGTGCGGACATGTTTCTTGCGTTTTGTTGCCGGATATCTATTGGGCGTAATTGAGCGCCAGGTCGAAGGCATCGAAATTGCGAAAACGCCGGTTGCGGTTCAGGCCCGGCAAGTCCCGGTTCACGATCAGCGGCACACGCTGCTCGCTCATGCCGCCGTGGGACCGCAAAGGCACTTCGAGCGCAGAAAGATCGTGGCGCGAGGCCGATGTGCCGATCACAGTGAAGCGCTCGGACACCGCCACAATGTCGCCGATCCGGTCGGCCGGGAGTTCGAAGCGCTCGGCGGCCTGTTCACGCGAAAGCACCAGCTCCATGCCCTTGAGCCCCGCCAGCCGTTTGCGGGCGGCCTCGATGTTTGTGCCCTCGGGCAGGTAGACCGTGGCGAAGGATCCCAGCGCGCCGTGATGCACCACATAGGGGTCGGTGATCGGAAGGATCACACGCGCAACGCCCGCGCCCAGCCAGTTGTCAAACCAGTCCTGCAGGTAAATCACGTCGGGCGTGCCGTCCATGGCGACCTTGGCGTTCATGCCGTGGTCGGCCGTGAGCACGATCACGCAACCCAGGTCGTCGAGCTGCTGCATGTAGCCGTCCATCATGCGATAGAAGGAATTGGCGCCTTCGGTGCCGGGCGCGTGCTTGTGCTGCACATAGTCGGTGGTCGACAGGTACATCACATCGGGCTTGTATTTCTGCATGATCTTCACGCCGGCAGCAAACACGAACTCCGACAGGTCCGCGCTGTAGACGCTGGGTAGCGGCTGGCCGACCAGGCCCAGCACGTCTTCAATGCCGTTTTCTTCCAGCGTGACCTGGTCGGCCTTCTCGGACGAAAAGCAGATCCCTTTCATCTTGTGGCCCAGCAGCTTGCGCAATTTGTCTTTGGCTGTGACCACCGCCAGGGACTTGCCCGCGTCCGCAAGGGCTGCCAGCAGGGTGGGCGCACGCAGCCACTTGGGGTCATTCATCATGACCTCGGTGTCGGTGGCGGTATCGAACAGGTAGTTGCCGCAGATGCCGTGCACGCTGGGCGGCGCGCCCGTCACGATGGACAGGTTATTGGGGTTGGTAAAGCTGGGTACCACGCAATCACCCGTCAGGCCAGAACCCAGCGCCAGGGTGCGCTTGAGCCACGGCATGTGGCCGGTGGCCACGGCCTGCGCCAGGTAGTCAGGCTCGCAGCCGTCAACGCACACCACCACGACGGGCTGGGTCGGCAGCCTGTATGCCCGGCCATTGACTTTCACTTCGGTCTTTTTATCAGCGACTGCCACGTTGGAGCCTTCCCTTGTCCATGTTTTTTTCCGAGCCTTTTGCGATGTCGTCATCGATCAGGTGCGACGCCCTGGCCTGTGCCGAACGGGTAGCCGGGCTGGCCTGCAGGCGCGCCTGTCGCCGCAGGTCGTTTTCAATCGTGCGCTCTTTGCTCTCGATCACGTGGTCGTACATGGCCCGGCCTGCGACGTCCGCGTCACCGGAGGCGATGGCCTTGACGATCTGCCGGTGTTCGTTGGCCGAGATCGGCATGAGCCAGCCGTCGGCCAGGTTCAGGCGCCGGAACAGCGACAGCTCCTTGATGAGCTTGCGATAGATGGCCGTGAGCTTGCTGTTGCCTGCCATTTCCACCAGCCGGTCGTGGAATTTCAGGTTAAGCAGGTGGTAGTTGTAGGCGTCTTCTGCCTTGACGGCCTTTTCCATCGAGTCGACGAGACTCCGGATCTCCTTGAGCTGGGCCGGCGTGATGTTCCTGGCGAGCTGGCGGCCGACGAGTTCATCCATCGCGGCGCGCAGGTCGAAAATCTCGACGGCTTCCTCGATGGGAATGTCACGCACAAAGACGCCGCGATTTTTTTCGTTGCGCACCAGGCCAGCTTCCTCCAGCATCCGGAAGGCTTCACGCACCGGCCCGCGGGAGACGCCCATCTTTTCAGCCAGCGCTGCCTCAATGAGTTTGCTGCCCGGTTCGTATTCGCCAACAAGAATGGCGCGCTCGATTTCCTGCTGCACCACCGTGGTGAGGGAACTGGTCTGCAACAGCGCGATAGTGGGATGAAACACGGCATTCATGCCCTGCATTGAAGCACAAAACCGAAGATTGTCAACAATCTGCAAAAAACAATTGACAAGATAAAAGGGGCAGCGTTAAATAAATATTGAGCTGGGTTGATATGACCTGAACACAGGTTGGTCATCGCAGTGTCACTGCCCCGACACGAACAGGTCACAACATTGCAGGTTTTCCACAAAGGACTTTTTATGCAGCTGGCTACCCATCTCAAATCCCTGCCAAAGGCGATCGCTCTTATCGGCTTTTTCGGCTTGCTCACCGCCACCACCGGCGCATTCGCCCAGAAAACCCAGCTGCTGGTCTACACCGCGCTGGAAACAGACCAGATCAAGGCCTATCAAGAGGGCTTCAACAAGGTCTACCCCGATATCGAAATCAAGTGGGTCCGCGACTCGACCGGTGTGATCACCGCCAAGCTGCTCGCCGAAAAATCCAATCCCCAGGCCGACACCATCATGGGTGTGGCTGCCTCCAGCCTGGCCCTGCTCGACAAGCAGGGCATGCTCGAACCCTACGCGCCGATCAACCTTGACGGCATCATGAGCCAGTACCGTGACAAGAAGAAAGTTCCCGCCTGGTTCGGCATGGACGTGTGGGGTGCCACCGTGTGCTTCAACACCGTCGAAGCCAAGAAGAAAAACATCCCTACACCCGAGACCTGGCAGGACCTGACCAAACCCATCTACAAGGGTCAGATCGTCATGCCCAACCCCGCCTCCAGCGGCACCGGCTACTTCGACGTGACCGCCTGGCTCACGCTCTTTGGCGACAAGGACGGCAAGGGCGGCGGCTGGAAGTACATGGACGCGCTGCACGAAAACATCGCGCAGTACACCCATTCGGGTTCCAAGCCCTGCAACATGGCCGCCTCCGGAGAATTTCTGGCGGGCATTTCGTTTGAATACCGCGGCAACACCAACAAGGCCAAGGGTGCGCCGATTGATCTGGTGTTCCCCAAGGAAGGCCTCGGCTGGGATCTGGAAGCCTTTGCCATCCACAAGGGCACCAAGAAGCTGGATGCCGCCAAGAAACTGGCTGACTGGGCTTCGAGCAAGGACGCCATGATGCTGTACGGCAAGAACTTCGCGATCACCGCGCAGCCTGGACTGGCACCGCCGCTGGCCAATGTGCCGAAGGACTATGAGGCCCGCCTCGTCAAGATGGATTTCAGCTGGGCAGCAGACAACCGCGAGCGCATTTTGAACGAGTGGACGAAGCGCTATAACTCCAAAACAGAGAAGAAGTAGCCCCCTGTAGCCGGCCTGTCGGCCGCCTCTCCCCCTCAGGGGGACAGCCGCTGTGGCCCGGCGGAGCCGGTTCCACGCCGCTGCTTGCCTTTGCGCCGGCGCCGACCGTTCAGGTAATACATGTATGGCTCACGAATGAACAACGACACCTTTCTGAACCTGCGCCATATCCGCAAGGAATTCGGTGCCTTCACCGCGCTGCAAGACATCAACCTGGACATCCGCAAGGGCGAGTTCGTTTGTTTTCTGGGGCCTTCGGGTTGCGGCAAGACGACGTTGTTGCGCATCATTGCCGGGCTGGAGGTGCAGACCTCGGGTGAAGTACACCAGGGCGGGCGCGACATCTCGCGGCTGCCGCCGGCGCTGCGCGACTACGGCATCGTGTTCCAGAGTTACGCGCTCTTTCCCAACCTCAGTGTGGCCGACAACGTGGCCTATGGACTCGTCAATCGCAAGACGCCCAAGGCCGAGGCTGCCCAACGGGTGACTGAACTGGTCAGGCTGGTGGGCTTGCCGGGCAGCGAGGCGAAATATCCCAGCCAGCTCTCGGGCGGTCAGCAGCAGCGCATCGCGCTGGCGCGCGCACTGGCCACCTCGCCAGGCTTGCTGCTGCTCGATGAGCCGCTATCGGCACTCGATGCACTGGAGCGCGTACGCCTGCGCCAGGAAATCCGCGCGCTGCAACAAAAACTGGGCGTGACCACCATCATGGTGACGCACGACCAGGAGGAGGCTTTAAGCGTCGCCGACCGCATTGTGGTGATGAACCACGGCCTGATCGAACAAGTGGGAACACCGATGGAAATTTACCGCGAGCCGGCTTCGCCGTTCGTGGCGGACTTTGTCGGCAAGGTCAATGTCATGCCGGCGCAGGTCAGCGGCGGCCAGATGAGGTTCGGCGCCTTGTGCCTGCCTTGCGACGGCACCGACCGCGAGGTCAAGGTTTACCTGCGCCCTGAAGATGTGCTGGCCCGGCCCATTGCAGCGGATGACGCCCATGTGTTCGACGCCACCATCGAAAAAATCGAATTCCTCGGCTCCTTCTGCCACGTTCACGTGGCCTCTCCTGCACTGGGCACCCACAAGCTCACGGTTTACCTCTCGCTCAATTTCCTGTCGGAGCAATCCTTGCAGGTCGGCTCGACCCTTCCCCTCAAATTGCTGCCAGAGCGCATCAAGGTGTTCTGATGCCCGTCTATACACCTCCTGCTTTGCCCCTGGTGCGGCAGCGTGTGCACTGGATTGACCACCTGGCCTATGCTGCCCTTGCGCTGGCAGCTATTATTTTGATAGCGTTTCTGGCGGCCCCGTTGCTGGCCATCCTGCAGCAGGCCGTGCAGGACAAGGCCGGGGATTTCATCTGGCTTGACAATTTCATCGAGTACGCCAAAACGCCGGCACTGCTCGAAAGCCTGTGGAACAGCCTCTGGATTTCAGGCGCCGTCACCCTGATTGCGGTACCCCTGGCGTTTGGTTTTGCCTATGCGCTGACCCGTTCGTGCATGCAATACAAGGCGCTGTTTCGCGGCATCACGCTGGTTCCCCTGCTGGCCCCCTCCCTCCTGTCGGCCATTTCGCTGATTTACTGGTTTGGCAACCAGGGGGTGCTCAAAGGCTGGATGCAGGGTATCGGCATCGACCAGATTTATGGTGCGCCCGGCATTGTGGTGGCCGAATGTTTTGCGGTGTTTCCGCATGCGCTGATGATTCTGGTCACCGCGCTCAGCCTGTCCGACGCTCGGCTGTACGAGGCGGCTAATGCCATGGGCACCAGCGCCAGGCGCAAGTTCTTCACCATCACGCTGCCCGGTGCCAAGTACGGCCTTATTTCCGCGGCGCTCGTCACCTTCACGCTGGTCATGACGGACTTCGGCATTCCCAAGGTGATAGGCGGCAACTTCAATGTGCTGGCCACCGACGTCTTCAAGCTGGTGATCGGCCAGCAGGATTTCGCCAAGGGCGCAGTGGTCGCTATCTTGCTGCTGGCGCCCGCCGTCCTGACATTCGCGGTAGACAGCTACGTCAGCAAGCGCCAGACCGCGATGCTGACGGCGCGTGCCGTGCCCTACCGGCCCACGCCTTCGCGCGGCTACGACCGGGTCATGACGCTGTATTGCTGCGCCATCGCCTTCCTGGTGCTGGCCATGCTGGGCATGGCGGTGTTCGCATCCTTCGCCAGCTTCTGGCCCTACAACCTCACGCCCAGCCTGCGCCACTACACCATGGGCCTGATCGACGCGGAAGTCGGCGTCGGTTTTCTCAACAGCCTGAAGATGGCGGCGGGCACGGCCTTCTTCGGCACCGCTCTGGTGTTTTGCAGCGCCTACCTGCTCGAAAAAACCAAAGGCATGGACGGCCTGCGCGGCTTTGTGCGCATGCTGGCCATGTTGCCCATGGCCGTGCCCGGCCTGGTGCTGGGACTGGGCTACATCTTCTTTTTCAATGCGCCCGGCAATCCGCTGAACGGCCTGTACCACACGCTGACCCTGCTTACGCTGTGCACCATCGTGCACTTCTACACCACCGGCCACCTGACGGCCGTAACCGCACTCAAGAGCCTTGATGGCGAATTTGAAGCCGTGAGCGCCTCGCTCAAGGTACCCTTCTTCAAGACCTTCTGGCGCGTCACCCTGCCCATCTGCACGCCGGCGCTGGTCGACATCGCGCGCTACTTCTTCATCAACGCCATGACCACCATCTCCGCCGTGGTGTTTCTCTATTCGCCCGAAACCAAAGTTGCGTCGATCGCCATCCTGAACCTGGATGAAGCCGGCGAAATGGGCGCAGCCGCAGCCATGGCCGTCCTGATCGGTATGGCATCAACGATTGCAACCCTGCTTTTCATGGCCCTGGCCTGGTGGGTCAACCGCCGTACGCAAGCGTGGCGAACCAGCTCGCGCTAGGAGCTTCATGACAGCCCAGCGCAACATCCGCATGCTCACGCGTTACACCGCATGGGCCAACGACCGCCTGTTCGGCGCATTAAAGCAGCTTCCTGCAGGTGAGCTCCTGGCGCCACGCGCAACCGGCTTTGGCAACATGCTTCGTACGCTGAACCACGCCTATGTGGTGGATCTCATCTGGCAGGCGCACCTGCAGGGGCGGCCGCATGGCTTCAGCTCCCGCAACACAGAGGCCACTCCCACACTGGAAGCGCTGTGCGCAGCTCAGGGGCAAATCGACACCTGGTACATCGAATACGCGGACACCCTGAGCGCCGGGGCACTCGACGAAATCGTGCATTTCACGTTCATCGATGGCGACGCGAGTGCCATGACACGGGGAGACATGCTGCTGCATGTTGTCAACCACAAGACCTACCACCGGGGCTACGTAGCCGACATGATCTACCAGGTTCCGGCGCGCCCCCCAGGCATGGACCTGCCCGTATTCCTGCAGGGATACCCGGCCCGACTGAATTGAATCGCCCGCAACGAAGACCACAGGCATAACAAATGGACAGAGACAAAATCCTCCTCACCCCCGGGCCGCTGACCACCACCCTGCGCACCAAGCTCGCGATGCTGAAAGACTGGGGCTCCTGGGACAGCGATTTCAACGCCGTCACGGCGAGTGTGCGCAAAAGCCTGCTGGCCGTCATCCACGGGCAGGATTCGCATGTCGTCGTTCCGCTTCAGGGAAGCGGTACTTTCAGCGTGGAAGCGGCAGTGGCCACCGTGGTGCCGCGGGACGGCCACGTGCTGGTGATGGACAACGGCGCCTACTGCAAACGCGCGGCCAGGCTCACCACGCTGATGGGACGGCGCTGCACCATCATGCCCTTCGACGAAGCGGCACAGGTCTCTCCCGCCGCACTGGACGCCATGCTGGAAGCCGACACCAGCATCACCCACGTCATGCTGATCCACTGCGAGACAGGCGCGGGCGTGCTCAACCCGCTGAAGGAAGTGGCCGACGTCTGCAAAACCCATGGCAAGGGCCTGTTGGTGGACGCCATGAGCTCCTTCGCCGCGATAGAAATCGATGCGCGCAAGGTGCATTTCGACGCACTGGTGGCGGCCAGCGGAAAATGCCTTGAAGGTGTGCCCGGCATGGGTTTTGTCTTCATCCGCAAGGCCGTACTGGACGGCTGTGCCGGTCGCAGCCAGTCGCTGGCCATGGACCTGCACGACCAGTACGCCTACATGGAAAAAACCACGCAGTGGCGCTTCACGCCGCCCACCCATGTGGTGGTGGCGCTGGCCGAGGCGATTGCGCAATTCGAGGAAGAAGGCGGCCAGCCCGCGCGCCTGGCGCGCTACGAAAGCAACTACCGCACGCTGATTGCGGGCATGGCAAAACTCGGTTTCAAGCCCTTCCTGGACCCGGCCATCCAGGCGCCCATCATCGTGACCTTCCACGCACCGGCCGACAGCCGCTACGACTTCAAGAAGTTCTATGCCGCTGCACGAGATCGCGGTTTTGTCCTATATCCCGGCAAGCTCACGCAGGTGGAAACTTTCCGGGTGGGCTGCATCGGTGCAATCGGCCCGAATGAGATCGAGCAAGCCGTACTGGCGGTGGCGGGTGCCCTGCAGGACATGGGCATCAGCTCCGCCGCACCGGCAACCCACGCGCACGGAGCGTAGGCCCTGAGAACGTCTCTTTACAAGCATGAGCCGTGGAACCGGCTTTGCCAGGCCGCAGGCGCAGCGCCCCCTCGGGGGGCAGCGAACCACACGAAGTGGGGAGCGTGGGGGCCTAGTGACTTCGGCGAAACGCTTCGGAAGGAAGTTCGCCAAACATTTGCTGGTAGTCGTGCGCGAAATGACCAAAATGCCAAAACCCCAGGTGCGTTGCAGCCGCCGTCACAGACGTAGCGGTCTTCAATGCCTGCCTGGCCGCGTTCAAGCGCACGGCGCGCAGATAAGCCAATGGGCTGATGCCCAGCGCTGTCTGGAAGCCGTTTTGCAAGGTCCGCCGGCTCACGCCGAGTTGCTCGCACAGCGCCAGCACCGTGGGCGGCTGATCGAGCTGCGCGTGCACCAGTTCGCGGGCACGTCGCGTCAGCGTCCAATGCCCATGAGTGCCGACAGCGTCCGCGCTACCCGCGGGCGCAAGAACGCGGCCGAGCTGCTCCACCACGCTGTCGAGCATCGCAGCCTGCACGGCGGGCGACTGCAGCAGCGCAGGGGCCGCCTCCACCGTATCCAGCACACCGGTGAGGCACTGCCTGAGCCCCGCCTGCGCCGCGCCATCCAGCCGGCGCAACCCTGCCTGCGCACCGAGCCGGGCCTGCAGCGCCGGGTCATGCTCGCCGCAGCGGCGCCAGGCCGCTTCGTCAAGCTCCAGCCCCAGCATCACATGACGCCGGGAAGAGCGGAACTCAAAACCCGACGCCCCCGAAAACACATGCAATGCACCTGCGTCGCTGGGCGCGCCGCAAAAAACGCTGGGGCCTTCGACCTGGAGCGGCAGCCCCAAGGCCAGGGCACCATCGCGTATCCGTCCGGTCTGGTACACCGACTCCCGCAGGCTTTCCACAAAGAGGCGAAGGCCCGCGAATTCCAGCTGGCGCACCTCGCCGCCAAAGGCGCCGCGAGACAGCTGGAGGTAGCTCTGGTTCCAGCCCGTAAGTGCCGCCGCCTGCTCGTCTGCGTCGGCGAACGACGCGCGGGACAGCAGGGCTGGCTGGAGAGTGTCAGGCGTGTGGACCATGGCCGCATTCTTGCAGGATTCGTGCCGTGTGCAAGCAACGCTTTGAAACACTTCGACTTACTCGCCATCTCCTTAAGCTCAATCTCGCTGCGTTACTTGCCGAAATGGGATTTCAGCGCACCTACGCTCGCCCTACGATGCAAGACAGCCCCACCGGGCCCTCAACCTTGCAACCTATAGGGAGCCACCATGTCAGAACGTTCCAGCGTGCAATACGCGAAAGTCGACGGCAGCTATTTTGAAAAGAGGGGGCTGCGCCGCTATGCCGGCGTCTGGTCGCTCTGGGCACTCGGCGTTGGCGCCGTGATCTCCGGCCACTTCGCCGGCTGGAACCTGGGTCTGGCCAACGGCTGGGGCAGCATGTTGCTGGCCACCATCATCATCTCCGTGATGTATCTTGGCCTGACCTTTTCGCTGGCCGAGATGTCACCCGCATTGCCCCACACTGGTGGCGCGTACTCTTTCGCACGCACCGCCATGGGGCCCTGGGGCGGCTTCCTGACGGGGCTGGCCGAAAACGTGGAATACGTGCTGACACCGGCTGTCATCGTGTTCTTCATCGGCAGTTACATGGGCAGCATTTTCGGCACACCACCGGCCTGGCAGCCTTTGTGGTGGATAGGTTTTTACATCGTCTTCATCGGGCTGAACATCATCGGCGTCGAGCTGTCGTTCAAGATCACACTGGCCGTCACGCTGCTGGCGCTGGCCTGCCTGGTGGCGTTCTGGATCAGCGCCTTTCCCAAGATCGACTTCGCACGCTGGGCCATGAATGTCGGCGCCGGCGGCGCCGTGCTGCCCGAGGGCCGCGGCCCCTTCCTGCCGCTGGGCTTCGCCGGCGTGCTGGCGTCGCTGCCATTTGCGGTGTGGCTGTTCCTGGCAATCGAGCAGCTACCGCTGGCGGCTGAAGAGTCGGTGGACCCGCGCCGTGACATGCCGCGCGGCATCATTGCCGGCATCTTCACGCTCATCCTCTCGGCCTTCATGATCCTCTGGCTCAACCCCTCGGTCGCGGGCATAGGCTCGCATGCGCTGAGCACCTCGGGTGAGCCGCTGCTCGACGGCTTCAAGGCAATTTACGGCAACGGCATCGCCAAGATACTGGCGCTGGTGGCCGTGCTGGGCCTGGTGGCGAGTTTTCACACCATCATCTTTGCCAAGGGCCGGCAGATCTATTCGCTAAGCCGCGCCGGGTACTTTCCTTCGGCACTGTCCGTCACGCACGGCAGCCGCAAGACTCCGCACATCGCCATGATCGTCGGCTCGGTGGTGGCGCTGGTGGTCATGTTTGTGCTGTGGTTTTCGCTGGGCGTTGACAAAGGCTCGGCCGTCATCGGCGGCACCTTGCTCAACATGGCGGTGTTCGGCGCCATGTTTTCCTACGTCATGCAGGCGCTGTCGTTCATCCGCCTGCGCAGCAAGCTGCCGAACATGGAGCGCCCCTACCGCAGCCCGCTGGGTGTGGCAGGCGCGGTGCTGACCCTGCTCATCGCGCTGGTCACCATCTACTTCCAACTCAGCGATCCCATCTACCGCGTCGGCGTGCTCTGGGTTGCCCTGTGGTTTGCCATCGGTATCAGCTACTTCGCAGTAATGGGCCGGCACCGGCTGATCCTCTCGCCGGAAGAAGAATTTGCGATTGGCCTGGCCGAAAAAGGCCGGGCAAGCGCCCACCCCTAAACCACAAGGTGCCCACGACCATGCCCAAAAAAGCCACCAAATCCTCCGCACCCCATCCAGCCCTGGAGATGCTGCGCAAGTCGGGCGCCAACAAGATGAAGGTTGCCGTCAGCGACATCGACGGCGTGCTGCGCGGCAAGTACCTGCACAAGGACAAGTTCTTCGGCGCGGCCGAGCCCTACCCGGCGGGCGGTTTTGGATTTTGCGACGTGGTGCTGGGCTGGGACATGATGGACAACTGCTACGACAACACGTCCGTCACAGGCTGGCAGCACGGCTTTCCGGATGCGCTGGCACGGCTGGACCTGGCCACCACACGCCACGTGCCTTGGGACAACAACGTGCCCTTTGTGCTGGGTGAATTCGTGAACGCCGACGGTACGCCGCACGCCGTGTGCCCACGCCAGACGCTCAAGCGCGTGCTCAAGCGTGCCGAGAAAATGGGCTTCATGCCCATGACGGGCATGGAGTTCGAATGGTTCAACTTCCTGGAAACGCCGCACAGCTGGGCCGCGAAAAACGGCGTAGGGGCCGAAAAACTCACGCCTGGCATGTTCGGCTATTCGCTGCTGCGCATGAACGAGAACCAGGATTTCTTCAACGCCATCATGGACGAGATGCTGGCCTTCGGCATCCCGATCGAAGGCCTGCACACCGAAACCGGGCCGGGCGTGTATGAAGTAGCTATTGGCTTCAGCGAGGCACTGGAGCAGGCCGACCGCGCCATCCTGTTCAAGACCGGCGCCAAAGAGATCGGCTCGCGTTTTGGCATCATGCCCAGCTTCATGGCCAAGCCCCACCAGCAGCTGCCGGGCTGCAGCGGCCACATCCACCAGAGTTTGTCGGACGGCAAGACCAATCTGTTCTTCGACGCAAAGCACCCGCGCAAGATGAGCAAGCTGTTCGAGAGCTACGTCGCCGGCCAGGTCGCCTGCATGATGGAATTTGGCCCCATGATCTGGCCCACCATCAACAGCTACAAGCGCCTGGTCGACGGCTTCTGGGCGCCTGTGAAGCCGACCTGGGGCATGGACAACCGCACTGCAAGTTTCCGCGTGATCGCGGGCAGCGCCAAAGCCACCCGGCTGGAAACCCGTTGCCCTGGCGCCGACGTGAACCCGTACCTGGCGATGGCGGCCGTCATCGCTGCGGGACTGGACGGCGTCGAAAAAGGCCTCAAGCTGGGCGCGCCGATCACCGGCACCAACCAGGGAGCCGAACACATTGCCCGCGCACCGCGCACCCTGATCGAAACCACACGTATTTTCCAGAAATCGGACATCGCGCGCGACTGGCTGGGCGATACTTTCGTGGATCACTTCGCGGCAACGCGCGAGTGGGAATGGCGCCAATGGCTGGACGCCGTCACCGACTGGGAAATGAAACGCTATTTTGAAATCATCTGACCTCCTGATCCGCAGGCTGACCGTGCCCGACGCCGCCGTTTACCGCGAATTCCGCCTGCGCGGCCTGCGCGAGCACGCGGACGCCTTCACCTCCAGCTTTGAGGAAGAAAACCTGCGCGTGCTGGCCGACACCGAAAAGCGCCTTTCACCCGCCGGCGACACCGTCATGTGGGCCGCCTTTTTGGACGGCGCGATGGCCGGCGTGGCGGGGCTGAACCGGGAGACGCGGCTGAAGAACCGTCACAAGGCCACGCTGGTTGCGATGTACGTCGCGCCCGAATACCAGGGGCATGGCATAGGCCGGGCGCTGGTCGGCAAGGTGCTGGAGGAGGCACGCGCCGGCGGCGTGGAGCTCGTGGTGCTGACGGTCACCGCCGGCAACCGCGAGGCGACGGCACTCTACGAGAAATGCGGGTTTAAATCCTTCGGCATAGAGCCCGACGCGATTCGGGTCAACAATGTCTCTTACGGCAAACAACACATGTACTTCCAGGTCGCACCACTATGAGCATCACCGGTTTTTCCTTCCCCACCACCATCAAGTTCGGCGCAGGCGCGCGCAAGCTCGTCGCCGACACCCTGAAAGAAGCGGGCTGCAAACGCCCGCTCATCGTGACCGACAAAGCGCTGGGCGCCTTGCCCGTTCTGGCCGAATTCAGGACCCACCTGGCCGGCCTGGACGTGGCGGTGTTCTCGGGCGTCTTCGGCAACCCGACCTGCAGCCAGGTCATGGACGGTGCCGCAGCCTACAAGGCGCACAAGGCCGACTGCGTGATTGGATTTGGCGGCGGCGCAGCACTTGACGTCGCCAAGGTGGTCGGTATTGTCGCCACCCATGAAGGCGACATCCTGGAATATGTCTGGGACCATCCGCAGGTACGGCCCATCGTCAATGAGTTGCCTTACTTCGTGGCCCTGCCCACCACCTCGGGCACCGGCTCCGAAGTCGGCCGTTCCAGTGTGGTCAGCGAAAATGACACGCACCTCAAGCGGGTGGTGTTCAGCCCAAAAATTCTGGCGAAAGTGGTGTTTGCCGATCCCGAACTCACGTTGGGCCTGCCGCCCGCCGTCACGGCCGCCACCGGCATGGACGCCCTCACCCATAACATCGAAAGCTACCTCTCGCCGGCCTATCACCCGCTGTGCGACGGCATTGCACTCGAAGGCACGCGCATCGCGGCGCATGCGCTGCTCAAGGCCGTGAAGGAACCTTCCAACCTGCAGGCTCGCAGCGACATGATGATGGCCTCCATGATGGGCGCCATCGCCTTCCAGAAAGACCTGGGCGCCGTGCATTCATGTGCCCACGCGCTGGGCGCTGTCTGCGACTTGCACCACGGCCTGGCCAATGCGCTGATGATCGACACGGTGCTGGCATGGAACTACGAATCGGCGCCCGCCAAATTTGACGAGCTGGCCCACGTATGTGGCGTGGCCGGCGGTGGCAAAGCTTTTGTAGCCTGGCTCAAGCAGCTCAAGGAGAGCGTTGGCATCACCGGCCCGCTGTCGGCCCACGGTGTCAAGCGTGAACACCTGCCGCGCCTGGTCGAGATCGCCACCGCCGACATCTGCCACCAGACGAATCCACGGCCCTGCAAGGCTGAGGACTTCCAGCGATTGTTCGAGGCCGCCTTATGAATGTGGCCCCCACGCTTTTCACTGCGTCTTCGACTTCGTGTAATGCGCTGCCCCCCGAGGGGGCCGCTGCGCCTGCGGCCCGGCAAAGCCGGTTCCGCGGCCCCGGCTTGGGCAGAACAGAACGATCACTTTTGAGAAGGGTACTCGCATGATCGCCGCTAGTCGTCTCAAGATTGGGTTGTCCGCGTGTTTCTCGCATGCCGACCCAACCCGCTCTTTCTTCACCGGCAAGACGCTGCAGTATGTCGAACAGTCGATTGCCCACTGGGTGATGTCTTCCGGCGCCATGGTCGTCATGGTGCCTTGCCCGACGGGCAGCACACAGCGCGGCGACGTGACCTATGAGCACTATGCCCAGTGGCTGGACGGCCTGGTGCTGCACGGCGGCGCCGACGTCTGGCCCGGCAGTTACGGCGAGGAGCCGCTGGAAGAAAAATGGTCGGGCGACCGTGTGCGTGACGAATACGACAAGGCACTGGTAGCCGCGTTTGAAAGAGCCGGCAAACCGGTGTTTGGCGTTTGCCGCGGCCTGCAATTGCTCAATGTTGCATTCGGCGGCACGCTCTACCAGGACATCAATACGCAGGTGCCTGACTCCTTCGTTCACCGCGACGCCGTCACTTACGACCAGAACTTTCACAGCGTGAACATCGTGCAGGGCTCCAGGCTTTCCGCCATGTACCCCGGCGTGGAGCGCGTGCGCGTCAACAGCATCCACCACCAGGGCATCAAGGACTTGTCGCCCGAGTTTGAAGCCGAGGCTTTCAGCGTGGACGACGGCATCGTGGAAGCGATACGCCGCAAGGACAAAACCAAGAGCTATATCGCCGCCACCCAGTGGCATCCCGAATTCCATAAACCCGGCTCCGACACGATTGACGACGCCGCCGTACTCGATGATTTCCTCACCGCCGTAGCGGCGGCCAAAAGCAAAGCCAATAAACATGACCAAACTCGCCATTCATAACCCAGCCACAGGTGAGATGATCACCGAACTGCCTGCGGACGACGCGGCTTCCGTTGCTGCCAAGGCAAAGCAGGCGCGCACCGCGCAGGCTGCGTGGGCCGCCGTGCCGGTGGCCGAGCGCAAGGCCTGCATCACGCGCTTTCGTGCCGGCATCGTTGCAGAGCTCGACACCCTGGCGGCCGTCATGACGCGTGAAACCGGCAAGCCGATCAAGATGTCACGCAATGAACTCAACGGCCTGCTGGGCCGCATTGATTTTTTCCTGGCAGAGCTTGATGCCTCCACGGCCACGCAGACCGTGTTTGCCGATGGCGGCATGACCGAGCAGATCGAGCACACGCCGCTGGGCGTGGTCGCCAATATTTCGGCCTGGAACTACCCCTGGTTTGTCGGCGGCAATGTGTTCATTCCCGCGCTCCTGACAGGCAATGCCGTGCTTTACAAGCCTTCCGAATATGCGGCCATGACGGGCCAGGCCATCGCGCGCCTGCTGCATGCGGCCGGTGTTCCTCAAGACGTGTTTGTGCTGCTGATCGGCGGCGGCGCAGTCGGTGCGGCGCTGATGGAGCAGCCGGTGGACGGCCTCTTTTTCACCGGCTCCTACGCCACCGGTGCAAAGATCGCAAAAGCCATCGGCCCGCGCATGGTCAAGCTCCAGCTTGAGCTGGGCGGCAAGGATCCGACTTACGTGACCGAAGACGCCAACGTGAAGAACGCCGCCGAATCACTGGCCGATGGCGCGATGTACAACACCGGCCAGAGCTGCTGCTCGGTTGAGCGCATCTACGTGCATGAAAAAATTTACGACGCGTTCGTTACCGCCTTTGTGGACACCGTGAAGACTTTCAAGACCGGCGACCCGATGAGCGAAGACACCTACATCGGCGCCATCACCCGCGCGCCGCAGCTGGAGGTTCTGGATGCCCAGGTCGCCGATGCCAAAGCCAAAGGGGCGACCCTGCTGGCAGGTGGCAAGCGCGGCGCTGGACCTGGCACCTGGTATGAACCCACGGTGTTCAGCAACGTCAACCACAGCATGGAGCTGATGCGCGAGGAAAGCTTTGGGCCGGTCATCGGCATCCAGAAGGTATCGGGCGACGCAGAGGCCGTCAAACTCATGAACGACACACGCTACGGCCTGACCGCCGGCGTCTTCACACCCGATGAAAAGCGCGCCCGGGCACTGCTGTCACAGGTCAACGCCGGCAGCGTTTACTGGAACTGCTGCGACCGTGTCAGCCCGCGCCTGCCCTGGAGCGGCTACGGTGATTCGGGTGTGGGCCTGACACTGTCCACCTACGGCATCCAGACCTTCACCCGGCCGAAGGCTTGGCATCTCCGTCAATCCTGAGCATGAAGCTCACCCTCTTCGACCTGGACCACACCGTGCTCAACGGTGACAGCGATGTGCTGTGGTGCGATTTCCTGATCGAGAAGGGTTACCTGGGCAAGACCGAATTCACCGCGCGCAACGCCGACATGGCAGCGCGCTACAAGGCGGGCACCGTGGGCCTGAAGGAGTTTGCCGATTTTTATGTGGGCACCCTGGCTGGGCGCACAGCCCAGGAGTGGGAGCCGATGCGGCAGGAGTTTTTGGCCAAATGGGTCGTGCCGCGCATCACGCCGGCTGCGATCGCACTGGTCGACAAGCACCTGGAAGCCGGTGACCTGGTGGTCATGACGACAGCCACCAACCGCTTCATCACCGAGCTCACGGCCATCTACTTCGACATCGAGCACCTGATTGCCACCGAGCCCGAGATGCAAGGCAGCCGTTTCACCGGCAGCACCACCGGCGTGCTGAACATGCGCGAAGGCAAGGTCGAGCGCCTGCATGCCTGGCTCACCGCACGCGGCCTGCGCTTCAAGGATTGCAAAACAACCGCCTACAGCGATTCCATCAACGACCTGCCGCTGCTGGAAGCCGTGAAACACCCGGTGACTGTGAATGCCGATGCGACGCTGGCAGCGATTGGGACTGAGCGCGGCTGGCCCGCGCTGCAGTTGCACTGAGCAGCCCGACCTGCGCAGCTGAAACAGCCCCGGAGAGGGCTGCATCCGCCTCATTTGAGTATAAAAATGGCCTGCAAGACCATCAGGGCGGGCGCCAGCAGCTATTAAAACAATAGCAACTTCTTCCCATATCTGACGCTTACTCCGCGCTCAGATGCTTGCCCACAATCCCGGCCAGCTCGAACATCGTGACCTGCGGCTTGCCAAACACCGGCAGCAGCTTGGCGTCGGCGTTGATGGCGCGCTTGTTGGCCGCATCCTGCAGGCCTTCGGCCTTGATGTAGTCCCAGAGCTTTTTGATGACCTGGGTGCGTGCCACCGGCTCGGCGCCGATCACCGCGGCCAGTGCGTCGCTGGGCTTGAGGCCAGCCCCCGGCTTGGCGACGCGGGGCGTCTTGGGCTTGGCGGTTTTGGCGGCGGGCGTTTTCTTGGCGGCGACTTTTTTGGCTGCCGGTGCTTTTGCAGTTTTCGCGGCGACGGTTTTGCCGAAAGGCGTCTTCACCGTGCCGGTCTTGGCGGCCGCCGGCTTGCGCGGCGGGAACTTGGACGGCGCAAACTCGAAGTTCACCTTGTCGGCCTCCTTGTCCCAGGCCAGCATGGCCTTGAAAGGGCGGCGCGTGCGCATGGAGACAAACTTGTCGAGCAGATCGGTCTTGCCGGTTTCCAGCAGCTTGTGCATTTGCTCACGCTCAATCGGCTGCTGCAGGATCACCTGGCCGGTCTTGAAGGTGCAGCTGGGCGTCGGTTGCGCCAGCGTGGGCACCGACTTTTCGCAGACGTAGTTTTTGCCAAGCTCGAACACCCGTGCGGCGCAGCGCGGGCAGGGGCCCAGCGACTGCTGGTCGCCAAAGTCGACGATCTCGCCGGTCTCGGCATTCTTGTCGTCGCCGAAGTCGAATTCGAGCTTGTAGTTCTTGGTCTCTTCGTCGAACTTGATCACCATCTCCGCGGTGAAAGGCCATCCGGCCTTGGAACGGAAGCCGTCCAGCGGACCGATCTTCTTGTCGCGCAGGAACTGCTCAACCTCAGCCACTTCAAAGGTGCGGCCCGCCGGCGTTTTGCCGAAGCTGAA
Source organism: Polaromonas sp. P1_F4 (assembly GCF_056405675.1). NCBI lineage: Bacteria > Pseudomonadati > Pseudomonadota > Betaproteobacteria > Burkholderiales > Comamonadaceae > Polaromonas > Polaromonas sp. P1_F4. The sequence goes on from NZ_JBFUBP010000007.1 coordinate 241,414, forward strand.
ACCACAGCCGTCGTCGCCGTTCTTGCCGGTGCAGGTGTAGCGCCGGTAGTTTTCCTTCATGACGCCGCCGCAGTTGGGGCAGGGCGCCGAGAGCGTAGCGTAGTCGCCGGGAATCGTGTCCTTGTCGTAGCCCTTGGCCTTGGCCACCATGCGCTCGGTCATGGTCGCAATTTCTGCCATGAAGGTTTCGCGGCTCAGCTTGCCGTGCTCCATCTGCGCCAGCTTGAATTCCCACTCGCCGGTCAGCTCGGCTTTTGAAAGCTCCTGCACGTCCAGTCCGCGCAGCAGCGTCATGAGCTGGAAGGCCTTGGCCGTCGGGATCAGCTCGCGGCCTTCGCGCAGCATGTATTTTTCGGCAATCAGCCCTTCAATCGTAGCGGCGCGGGTCGCCGGCGTACCGAGGCCTTTTTCCTGCATGGCTTCGCGCAACTCGTCGTCGTCAATCGTCTTGCCGGCGCCTTCCATTGCGCCCAGAAGCGTGGCTTCAGAATAGCGGGCGGGCGGCCGGGTCTTGAGGCCCTTGGCCTCGACCACTTCGGCGCGCACCATTTCGCCCGGCTTGACCGGCACCAGGCTCTGGCCCTTGTCGCCATCCTTGGCGTCGGCCACTTCGTCGGCGGCTTCCTTGCCGTAAATCGCCAGCCAGCCCGGCTTGACCAGCACCTTGCCTTCAGTCTTGAAGCTGTGGCCGACCGACTGCGAAATACGCGTGGTGACCAGGTATTCGGCGCTCGGGAAAAACACCGCCATGAAACGGCGCACCACCAGGTCGTACAGCTTTTGCTCGGCTTCGCTCAGGCCGCTAGGCGCCTGCAGCGTTGGGATGATGGCGAAGTGGTCGCTCACCTTGGCATTGTCGAAAATGCGCTTGCTGGGCTTGATGTAATTGCCCTTGATGGCCGTGGCCGCATGCGGCGCCAGATGCTTCATGCCGCTGCTTTCCAGCATTTCAAAGGTCTTTTTGACCACCGGCAAATAGTCTTCCGGCAGCGCACGCGAGTCGGTACGCGGATAGGTCAGGGCCTTGTGGCGTTCATACAGGCTTTGCGCAATCGACAGCGTCGTCTTGGCCGAAAAACCGAACTTGCCGTTGGCCTCGCGCTGCAAGGAGGTCAAATCAAACAGCAGGCCTGCGGCCTGCGTGGTGGGCTTGCTTTCTTCCGTCACCGTGGCGGACTTGCCGCGCACGGCTTCGGCAATCGCCATGGCTTCGCGCTCGGACCAGACCCGGTCGGCCTTCAGTTCGGCGTCGGGCTCGGTGTTGTCGGCATTGGCGGCGGCTTTTTTCCACTTCGGGTCGAACCACTTGGCGGGGTATTCACCGGCCTCGGCCAGGAAGGTCGCGTGGATTTCCCAATAATCGCGGCTGACAAATTTGCGGATTTTTTCCTCGCGCTCCACCACCACCGACAGCGTCGGCGTCTGCACACGGCCCACGGTGGTCAAAAAGAAACCGCCGTCGCGCGAATTGAAGGCCGTCATGGCGCGCGTGCCGTTGATGCCGACCATCCAATCGGCTTCCGAGCGTGAGCGCGCCGCATCGGCCAGGCCCTGCATCTGCTTTTCGGTGCGCAGGCTCTCAAAGCCGTCGCGGATGGCCGCCGGCGTCATGGACTGCAGCCACAGCCGTTTCACCGGGTGCTTGCTGTTGGCGTATTGCTGGATCAGCCGGAAGATCAGCTCGCCTTCGCGGCCCGCGTCGCAGGCATTGACGAGGGCGCCCACGTCCTTGCGTTTGGTCAGCTTGACGATCGCGTTGAGACGCGTCTTCGTCTTATCCATGGGTTTGAGGTCGAAGTAGGGCGGAATGACAGGCAGGTTGGCAAAGCTCCACTTGCCGCGCTTGACGTCAAACTCTTCCGGCGCCTGGATCTCGACCAGGTGGCCCACGGCCGACGTCACCAGCCACTCGTCGCTTTCAAAGTACTCGTCGTGCTTTTCAAACTTGCCGGCCGTAGGCGTGATCGCCCGCACAATGTCTTGTGCGACCGAGGGTTTTTCTGCAATCACCAGAGTTTTCATAAGTACTTCTTCAAACCTTCTACATCTTCGGGGAACATTTCCCCGCTTTCGGCAAATACGACTTTGCCTTCACGTCCGTTCGCCGCCACCTTGAGCACCACCACCACGGGCAGGCCCACCGGCTTGGGCAGGGATTTGGCAACCTCGGGGGTCAGCATCCCGGCGGGAAAGCTGTAGCCCTTGGTCTTCATATAGGCAGCGGCGGCTGCCGGCTGCTTGTCAATCGACAGGGCCAGCACCTCCAGCCCGTTGGCCTTCTGGGCCCGCCACAAAGCTTCTATATGGGGCGACTGCACCGCACAAAAAGGGCACCAGCTGGCCCACCAGTACACCACAAGCGTCTTTCCACCCACCTCGGCAGGCTTCCAGGCGCTGCCGTCCAGCAGCGTGACGGCCGGCAAAGGCAGGGTGCTGCCGACCTTCGGCAAGGGGCTTTCCCCGCCTTTGGCCCACGCCGGCAGGCCCAGCCCCACCGCGGTCGGCAAGGCAAGGGCAGCAGCGGTCTGCATCAGGTTTCTGCGGTTGAACACGGGGGCTCCTTGGGCGCATCACTACAATAGCGGCTCTCGCGCATGTACGCGCGCGGGTGCGCACGCATGCGCACGCACGCGCACATGCATGAATTAACCATACCAAAAAAATACGTCGTGTCAAAAACCCAGGCTTCCGCAGTCCCCGCATCTCCTTCCAAACCCGCGGCTCCGGCTGCCGACGGGCGCCGTATCCAGACGCGGCGTTCCGGCGTACACGGCAAGGGTGTGTTCGCCGTGCAGGACCTGGCCGAAGGTGAAACGCTGATCGAATACGTCGGCGAAATCATCAACTGGAAAGAGGCGCTGCGCCGTCACCCGCACGACCCGAAGGACCCCAACCACACGTTCTACTTCCACATCGACGAAGAGCATGTGATCGACGCCAAGCACGGCGGCAATTCCTCGCGCTGGATCAACCACAGCTGCAAGCCCAACTGCGAAGCCGACGAAGAAGGCGGCCGCGTTTTCATCAAGGCGCTGCGCAACATCAAGGCCGGCGAAGAACTGTTCTACGACTACGGCCTGATCATCGACGCGCCTTACACCAAGAAGCTGCTGGCCGAATACCCCTGCTGGTGCGGCGCCAAAAACTGCCGCGGCACACTGCTGGCGCCCAAAGACGACGAAGGCAAGAAAAAGAACAAGGACAAAAAGAAGTCCGACAAAAAAGCCGACAAAAAGGCTGAAGCCAAGGCTGACAAGAAGGCTGCCGATAAAAAGGCCGGCAAGAAACCCAAAAAGAAAAAGAAGGACTGAGCAGGCGCTCAACCCGCTTCACAGGCCATGCCGCCGGTGCAACCGGCAGCAACCTTCTCATGAGCACTCCCCTTACATCCCCCATCCGCTGGCCCGCCGAAGCTCTCTGGGAGGCCCTGGCGCCGTCCTTGCCGGGGTTCACGGTGGAAGTCCTGCCCGAGATTGATTCGAGCAACACCGAGCTGATGCGGCGTTTTCGCGGAAGCCCCTCCGGTAGCGGCGGCAGCCCCGGCATCGCCCCCCGGCCCGAGCCCCTGCTGCTGGTGGCCGAACAGCAAACCGCCGGGCGCGGCCGGCTGGGCCGCCAGTGGCAAAGCCGCCGCGGCGACAGCCTCACGTTTTCGCTGGGCCTGCCGCTTGCGCCCGCCGACTGGTCCGGCCTCTCCCTGGTGGCCGGCATCAGCGTGGCCGAAAGCCTCGAGCCGCTCGCCGGCAGCGCCTCCGGCCAGGCCGCCAAACCCCGTATCGGCCTGAAATGGCCCAACGACCTCTGGCTGTCCACCCCCGAAGGCGACCGCAAGCTGGCCGGCATCCTGGTGGAAACCGCCAGCTGGGAAGGCATCCGTTACGTGGTGGTCGGCATCGGCATCAACATCCGCGCGGTGGACATCCCCGTTGCGGCTGCCGCACCCGCCATGCCCGGCATTCCGCCGGGCGGCTTGCAAACGCTGCTGCCGGCGCTGGACGCACCCGCCACCTTGCTGCGCATCGTGCCGCCGCTGGTACAGGCGATGCAGGCGTTTGAACGCTTTGGCTTTGCGCCTTTCCAGGCGCGTTTTGCGGCACGCGACGTTCTGGCAGGCCGGGCCGTGCAGCTGTCCGACGGCCAGAACGGCATGGAAGGCACAGCCCACGGCGTGGGCGAAAACGGCGCGCTGCTGGTGCATACTGCGGCTGGCATGAAACAAATCACCAGCTCCGAAGTCAGCGTACGGCCCGTGGCGGCGCAACCTCCCAAGGATGCGCGCCCATGCTGAGGCTGCTGGTGCTGGCGCTGGTCCTGGCCAACGCAGGCTACTTCGCCTGGACGCAAGGCCTGCTGGCCGACTACGGTTTTGCACCCATCGCCCAGGCCGAACCCCAGCGCCTGGCGCAGCAGATCCGGCCCAAGGCGATGCGCCTTCTGAGCGCCACCGATGCCGGCCAGCTGGAAAGCACCACCACTGCAGCGCCGCCGCCCGCCCCTGAATGCCTGCAGGCCGGCCTTTTCACCCCCGAGCAGACCATCGCCCTGCGCTTCGGACTGGAGGCCGGCCTGCCTATCGGCAGCTGGTCACTCGAGAACAGCTCGGAGCCGGGCCGCTGGATCGTCTACATGGGCAAATACACCAACGAGGACGCGTTGGCCAAAAAACGCAGCGAGCTGCGCGGCATGGGGGTATCGTTTGAGCCCCTCGTCAACTCCTCGCTGGGACCAGGCCTTTCGCTGGGCCATTTCAGTTCCCAGGCCGACGCCGAGCGTGAACTGGCCAAGGTCGCCACACGCGGTGTGCGCACTGCCAAGGTAGTGGAGGAACAGCCTGAAATACGCGGCCAGCTGCTCAGACTCCCGGCCGTTGATGCGCCGCTCATGGCCAAACTGGAGTTGCTCAAGCCGCAGTTGGCGGGCAAGCCCTTACGGGCTTGCTAGATAAGACCCCCACGGTCGCTCACTTCGTGTAGCTCCCTGCCCCCCGAGGGGGCCGCCCGCCTGCGGCCCGGCAAAGCCGGTTCCGCGGCTCATGCTGGCTTAAGAGCTCGCCGCGGTTACACGCTTCATATCCGATCATCCCGAGCCTGTCGAAGGTTCCGTATCCGGTGCGCACCCAGTTGCTATTGATTTAGGAGCTGCTTGCGCCCGTCCCGCTTGGCTCTCGGCACTATTTTCTTGAGAAATACCTGAGCCGCCACACCCAAGCCAGCAGGGGCCGCGGAACCGGCTTTGCCGGGCCGCAGGCGCCGCCCCCTCGAGGGGGGAACAAGCTACACGCAGTGAGCTTGGACAGGGGTGTACCAGTTTCACCGCCCCCTCGAGGGGGAACAAGCTACACGCAGTGAGCCTGGACGGGGGTGATTCTCTACACGGCTTTCCAGTGCCGCAGCGGCACGCAGGTCTGCAGACGCGTCACGGCCTGGTCCATCAGCGCGGGGTGCAGTTCGTGGCCCAGCCTGGCAGCCACGTCCAGGGTGGCGTCGGCGCCCAGTTCCATCAGGTGGTCGAAGTCGCCGCGCGTGCGTGCCAGCGGCACCACGTCGTCGTTTTGCCCGTGCAGCAGGTGCAGGGTGGTGAGTGCGGGCGCTTTCGCCGGCCAGATCTGGTAGCCGCCGCCGAAAGCCAGCAGGCGGCCCGCCAGGCCGTCGTGCGCATCGCTCAGGGCCAGCGCCAGGCTGGCGCCGGCGCCAAAGCCGGCCAGCGCGGTGTCCGACTGCAGGATCTCAAAGCGCCGCTGCTGCGCACGCACAAAGGCCGCCAGAACCTCCACGCGCGCGGCCAGCGCAGCGGCGTCATCTTTGCCCGCCGCGGTAGCGCCCGCCGCATCGGCATGCGGGCCCGAAAGGCCTTCCGGAATCAGCACGGCCGCCTCGGGAAACGCGCCGCCCAGCAGGTTGCCCAGCTCCAGCATGTCGGCGGCCGTGCCGCCCGCGTCGTGCAGCAGCACAAACAGCTGCCGCGGTACGGCGGTGGCCGGAAGCAGTTCAATGGTTTCGGTGTCAATGGGGTTCATGGCAGGGCGTCGTGATAAAAAAACAGGCAAAAGCAGGCGGAAGCAGGCGGGAAGGCGGGGGGGGAAAACGCATCTGGGGCCTCCACGCCGGCTTTCAACATCAGCCGGGCGGCCCCGCGACAACAGCCTCCCGTTCCGGCCGTCCGGACAATTTTGGCCCGAGTCGGCGAGAATCAGCGTTTTTCACGCACCAGAGATCTGGAAAAACACCATGAAAATCGGAAAAAACACCGCCGTTACCCTTAGCTACAAGGTGGCAGACGCCCAGGGCAAGCTGGTTGAGCAAAGCAGCGCCCCCATGGTTTACCTGCACGGCGGCTACGGCAACACCCTGCCCAAGATCGAAGAAGCGCTGGACGGCCAGGAAAAGGGCTTCCAGACCGTGCTGGCGCTGGAGCCGGCGGACGCCTTCGGCCTGCGCGACGAAAGCCTGGTGCGCACCATCCCCCGCACGCAGTTTCCGCCCGGGGTCAAGGTGGGCGGCCAGCTCGAAGGCCGGGGCGACGACGGCCGCGAGCATGTCTTCAACGTCACCAAGATCAAGGGCGACACCGTCCTGCTGGACGGCAACCACCCGCTGGCCGGCAAGGCCCTGCGTTTCACCCTGAAAGTGACCGACGTGCGCGCCGCTTCGGAGGAAGAAATTGCCCACCGCCATGTGCACGGCGAGCACGGCCACCACCATTAATCTGCGCAACGTGACCGTTCGGCGATTAAGCCGTTAGCGTTACGTACCGTTACCGCTCTGGGGGGCCCGCTGAACTACAGTGGGATTGAGCCTACATCCCCCGGAGATGCACGACCACAGCCCCGGCGCAGGATGATGGCTAACTTCATGGATTAACTTCAGAGGTACCCATGGTCATCAACGCGTTTCTTGTCGAAGACAAGCCGGACATACGCAAAACACTGGTTGAGGCCATGGAAGAAATCGCACCCCTGCGTTTCGTCGGCCACGCCGATTCCGAGTCCAGCGCCCGCCAGTGGCTGGGTTCCCACCACGATGACTGGGACCTTGCAATCGTCGACCTCTTTCTCGCCGAAGGCTCCGGCTTTGGCGTGCTGAAAGACTGCCAGCACCGCAGCTCCCGCCAGAAGGTCGTGGTGCTGACCAGCCACAACCAGGAAAACATCCTGCACTACTGCCGCGAGCTCGGCGCCGACGAGGTGTTCGACAAATCGCAGGACGTGGAAAAGCTGGTGCTCTATTGCCAGGCCCATGCGGCCAGCCTGGGCGGTACGGCCCCGCTGCTGCCCCAGTAGTCCCCACGTTCAAGCGGCAGGCGTTCTGCTCAGGCGCCCGCTAAAACAAGCCCACACACAAAAGCGGCGCCATGCCGCGACTCTCGCTGCCCGGCAGGCCCTGATGTGAACGCCCGCCTGGGCGCGCTGCATCGCCGCGCCCGCACTCCACGCCGGCTTCTGCGGCAAAACCAGAAAAGTGCTGCCTGCAGCGGCTCCGTTTGATCTGGATCAACAGCGCCCAGGGACCGATGGCTAACCATAGGTGTATCTCGAATGCATCTTATGAAGACCATTCGCGATTCCTTTGAAAGAGTCCCCATGACACACACCGCTTCCCACACCAGGGTCGATCTCCGCGAGCTTGCGCCCAGCGAGCGCCATCCGCTGGTCTTCTCGACATTCGACCAACTCGGCACCGGCCAGGCCATGGAGTTGATCAACGACCACAACCCGAAGCCCTTGCATGCCCGGTTCATGATGGACCTGCCCGGCAGATTCTCCTGGGACTACCTGGAGCAGGGGCCCGACACCTGGCGCGTCGCCATCACCCGGCTTGCACCTGCACAGGGCGGCCGGCAGTGCTGCGGCGCCTGCGGTGGTGGCTGACTTCCACGCATTCCCACTCAAGACTTCCCAAGGAAACCCGATGAAAAACAACAACATGCTGTGGCGCTGGCTCGGCTTCGTATTCGTCCTGTCCTTCGGGGCGCTCGGCTACCTCGGCTGGCAGATCTACCTGACCGCACCGCCCATCCCCAACGCCGTCGTCAGCACCACAGGCGACGTGCTTTTCACGGGCGAGCAGGTGCAAAGAGGGCAGCGCGCCTGGCTGGCCAGCGGCGGCCAGCAGCAAGGCAGTGTCTGGGGCCACGGCGCCTATGTGGCGCCGGACTGGTCTGCCGACTGGCTGCACCGGGAAGCTTTGGCCCTGCAGGCCCTGCGCACGCAGGAGCTTCGCAAGGCGCCCGCCGCGCTCACGGCCTCAGACCACGGCGCAGTCGCAGCGGCGCTCAAGGAAGAAATGCGCCGCAACACCTACGACGCGGCCAGCGGCGCCGTCACCGTCACACCCGCGCGGGCGCAAGCCATCCGCGAGGTGGCGCGCCACTACGAAGGCCTGTTCGGCCACGACGCCAGCCTGGACGCCTTGCGCGAGCAATACGCCATGAGCGAAGGCGCGCTGCCCGACGCAGCCGACCGCCAGGCGCTCGCGGCATTCTTCTTCTGGACATCCTGGGCCGCCGTTACCGACCGCCCAGGAGAAGAAAACCTTTCCTACACCAGCAACTGGCCGCACGAGCCGCTGGTGGGCAACACCATGACCAACTCGGCCGCCATCTGGTCGATGGTCAGCATCGTCCTGCTGCTGGCCTGCATAGCCGCCATGCTGTGGCTGCATGGAAGCCAGCGGCACGGGCCCGAGGCGCAACCGCCCCAGGCCGACCCTTTGCTGGGCGCCGTTGCCACACCTTCGATGAAGGCCACGCGCAAGTACTTCTTTGCCGTGATCGGCCTGATGCTGCTGCAGATCGGCATGGGCGTGGTCACCGCGCATTACGCAGTTGAGGGGTCGTCCTTCTTCGGCCTGCCGCTCGCGCAGGTGCTGCCCTATGTCGTCAGCCGCACGGTGCACACGCAAGTCGGCATCTTCTGGATCGCCACCGCATGGCTGGCCACGGGCCTTTACATCGCGCCGCTGCTGTCGGGCCGAGAGCCCAAACTGCAAAAGCTCGGCGTCGACGTGCTGTTCTGGGCGTTGATCGCCATTGTTGTCGGCTCTACCGCCACCGGCTGGCTGGGCACGCTGCAGCATCGCGGTGTCGACTTCAGTTTCTGGATCGGCAACCAGGGCCTGGAGTTCACCAGCATGGGCCGTGTCTGGCAGCTGCTGCTGTTCGTGGGCCTGCTGTTCTGGGTATTCCTGCTGGGCCGCGCGCTGTGGCCGGCACTGGTCAAACCTTCGGAAACGCGCGGCATGATCGCCATGGTGTTCCTGTCGGCCATGTGCATAGGCGGCTTCTACGCCTCGTCACTCACCTGGGGCCAGCACACCCACTATTCGATGATCGAGTACTGGCGCTGGTGGCTGGTCCACCTGTGGGTCGAAGGCTTCTTTGAAGTGTTCGCCACCGCCGTCGTCGCGCTGATCTTCACCAAGCTGGGCCTCGTGCGCGCCGAAAGCGCCAACCGCGCCATCATCGCCGAGACCATCATCTTCCTGTTCGGCGGCATCCTGGGCACCCTGCACCACCTGTATTTCACCGGCACGCCGATCTCGGTCATCGCCGTCGGCGCGGTGTTCTCGGCGCTCGAAGTGGTGCCGCTGACCCTGATCGGCCTGGAAGCCCTGCAGACTTACCGGCGCTCCAGGGCCATGCCATGGCTCGCCACCTACCAATGGCCCGTGATGTGTTTTGTGGCCGTCGGTTTCTGGAACACCGTGGGCGCCGGCCTGCTGGGCTTTGCCATCAATCCGCCGGCTTCGCTGTACTACGTGCAGGGGCTGAACATGACGGCGGCCCACGGCCATGCCGCGCTGTTCGGTGTCTACGGCATGCTGGGCATCGGCCTCATGCTGTTCTGCCTGCGCGGCCTGTATGCGCGCCACCTGCATGCCGACAACCTGCTCAAGCCCGCCTTCTGGAGCCTGAACATCGGCCTGGCGATGATGGTCTTCCTGTCGCTGCTGCCTGCCGGCATCTACCAGGCCTGGGCCAGCGTCACCAAGGGCCTGTGGTACGCCCGCTCGCCCGAGATCATCCACTCGGGCGTGATGGAAACCCTGGTCTGGATGCGCGTACCCGGCGACATCCTGTTCGCCATCGGTGCGTGCTTCCTGGCCTGGTATGCCGCGCGCCTGCTGCGCCGCCCGGCCGTACAGCCGGCCGGCATGACCGCGGTACCCGCAACGGCGGGGCCCTGACCCGGCAAGCCACCATGAAACTCACGGCTTTCACCGACTACAGCCTGCGTGTGTTGATCTACCTGGCGGCGCAACCAGAGCGGCGCGCCACCATCGCCGGGATAGCGGATGCGTTTGACGTGTCCGAACACCACCTGACGAAGGTTGTGCACTTCCTCGGCAAGAACGGCTGGCTGGCCAACGTGCGCGGCAAGGGCGGCGGGCTGGGGCTGGCAAAAGCGCCGGAGCTGATCGTTGTGGGCGAGGTGGTGCGCGCAACCGAAGGAACGGACGTGCCGGCCGAATGCTTTGAAGAGGCGGGCGGCCATTGCGCCATCACCCGCATCTGCCGCCTGCGCGGCGTGCTTGGCGAAGCGGTCGACGCGTTTTACAGCGTGCTCGACCGCTACACGCTGGCAGACCTCGTTCGCAACCGTCAGTCGCTCGCCAGCTTCTTCACCAGCCAGACGGCATCGGCTTCGCCGGCCGGGCGCGCCTCATGAGCGCAACCCCTGTTGTCGCAGAGTGCATCAGCAACAGTTCGCCGCACACCACGCTACCTACGGATATTCCTGCATGACAACACAGCCCATCCAGTTCAAAAGCCCGCCCAAAAGCGCTCCTGTTCCATCGGCGCAAACGCAAGGCATCGCGCTCTGGCAAACCGGCTTTCGGCCCTTCTACCTGCTGGCAAGCGTGTTCGCCGCGCTGTCGATTGGCCTGTGGGCGCTGCAGTTCGCCGGCTGGCTGGGCCAGCCCTACCTGCAGGGGCCGATGTGGCATGCGCACGAAATGCTGTTCGGCTTCACGCTGGCCGTGGTGGTGGGCTTCCTGTTCACGGCCGGGCGCAACTGGTCCAACCGCCCCACGCCCACCGGCCTGCCCCTGGCCGCGCTGGCAGCGCTCTGGGTGGCCGGGCGGGTGCTTGTGCTCACGCCCTTCGGCTGGGCAGCGGCGGCGGTCAACGTCGCGTTTCCGCTGGCCGCGGCCGCCGCGCTGGCGATTCCCTTCATCGCCGCGCGCAATCGCCGCAACTACTTTTTCATCGGCTTGCTGCTGCTGATGGCGGTGGCCGTGCTGGCGGTGCATCTTGCGCAGCTCGGGCTCATGCAGTTGCCCGGCTGGGTCGGCATTCAGGCCGCGCTTGACGTCATGCTCTTCATCATGGCCGTGATGGGTGGCCGCGTGATCCCCATGTTCACCAACAACGGCGTGCCGGGCGCCAACGCCACCCGCCGCCCCTGGCTCGAGAAAGCCGCGCTGGGCTCGGTGCTGGTGCTGCTGCTGGCCGATGCGCTGCAGCTGCAGGGCGCACCGCTGGCGGCGCTGGCCGGCGTTTGTGCGGCCGCACACCTTGCGCGCTGGGCACTGTGGCAACCGTGGAAGACCATGCACACACCGCTGGTCTGGGTGCTACATGCCGCCTACTTCTGGATTCCGGTGCACCTGGTGCTGCGCGTCCTGGCTGCGGCCGGTTGGGTCACACCTTCGGCGGCAACCCACGCATTGACGGTGGGCGCCATCGGCGGGCTCATCATCGGCATGATGACCCGCACCGCGCTCGGCCATACCGGCCGGCAGCTCCAGGCGGGCCGCACCGAAGTCACCTGCTATGTGCTTGTCCTCGCCTCGGCGCTGGTGCGCGTGTTCGTGCCGCTTATCGCGCCGGCCGAGACGCTGCACGCCGTACTGGTTTCGGCCGCGCTGTGGTCCGCCGGCTTCGCGCTGTATGCCGTGAGCTACTGGCCGGCCCTGACGCGTGCGCGTGCGGACGGGCATCCCGGCTAGGTGACTGGCCGGGTCAGCCCGCCCCGCCACACCAAAGCTGAAAAACAAACACCCATAAAAAAGCGGCGCCAATGCGCCGCTGTTCATGCTGCCCGGCAAGCCGGGCATGCTGGCTCAAAAGCCTCAGAAGCGGTTGTTGCCCTTGGTCACGTCCTTGACGACTTCCTTGGCATCACCATAATTTTTCTGCACAGAGCCTTCCACCTGTTTGACCAAGCCCTTGGCTTGCTGGTCCTTGCTTCCCACGAGCTTGCCGGCAGCTTCCTGTGCCTTGCCAGCTGCGTCTTTGGCTGCGCCTTTGACTTGATCCTTGTTCATGATGACTCCTGATGAATTCGACGGGAAGGTCCAGGAAACCCTGGCGAGACCCTTGCGAGGCCATCGCGAGGGGTATCCCGGGCCAACGTTCGTCGTGTCACGTCAGCCAGTTACCAAGATACCGGGCTGCCGGGAACGCAGCGTAGGCCAAGCACCCAAACGCATGTCGGTCCCTGTTTGCCTGTACACCTTCATCACTCAATCAGCCACCGTCACCACATTGCTGGAGAACGTGATCCGGTCCGGCGCATCCGCCTGCAGCTTGATGGGCGGCACATTGGCGGGCGCGATCGGGTTGGGCGTGGTGCCACTCAGGCCGCGCGGCACGGTGCGCACCACCTGGCTGCCCGGCAGCGGTGCCCCGGTTTTGAGGTGGGCATACATCATGTCCATGGCCTGGATGAAATAGCGGTGCAGCGGCACCAGCCGCTGGCCGTAACCCGGAAACCCCAGGAAGGCATCAAAGTGCTGGGCGTTGGTGACTTCGATGTACGAGAGCTTGCTGCGCGAACCCTCCACCATCTTGTTCAGGCCAAAGTAGGGGCGCGAGGTAAACGCCACCGGCACCAGCGTGTCAGAGCGGCCATGCACGATCAGCGCGGGCTTGCCCTGCAGGTTGGCCGTGCGCAGCACCTGCTGGATGCCCTCGCGCACGCGCAGTGCGTCGGGGGTGTTTCCCGTGGCCAGGTTGCGCAGGCACAGGGCACCGGCGCTGTTGTAGTCCTGCACGTTGCCGGCAGAGATGGAAGCCGCGTCCAGCATCGGGCCGCCCAGGCTGGCGTTGTTGACGATGTTCACGCCCACCGTGGGCGGTATGCCGTTGCCGGTGCCGAATGACGTGGCCAGCGGGCCCGCCGGCGCAGGCACCGGCAGGTTGGGTGTGGGCGAAGCGGCAGGCGCCGTGGCGGCAAAGCTGTAGCCGCAGAGGTTGTCCTGCACGCCGGCCCGCCCGTAGGCATTGGCATACGTCAGCGCCACCGGCAGGGTGGCAAACGAATAGTGCGACGCCTGCAGGTCGTTACCCTCGGGCTGCCAGCCTGCCTGCACCAGCGTGGCCATGGCGCTGCCCGCCTGCTCAGCCGTGGTGTTGCCCGCGACCATGCCGTTGGCCTTGAGCGCACTGCAGCGGCTCGCGGCAATGACCGGGTTGATGGTGTTGAAGACGTTGGTGCCTGGCGAAGCCAGCGCAGCACAAGGCTGCAGCAGGTTGGCCAGCGTGGTGTAGTCATACAGCGGCTTGCCGGTGCCGGCCAGCGTGCTGCTGCCGCGCCGCACGCTCAGCCGCGCATCGGGCACCAGCTGCACCTGCGGCTCGCCCACGGCCACGCCGCTGATGAGCCCTTGCGTGTCCTGCTCGGCCGCGGCCAGCGCGGCACCCGCGCCGTTGGACACGCTGGACGCGATCACGATGGTGTTCGACGGGTTCAGCGTCTTCAGGCGGCCGCCGCCGTTCGGCGAAGGCTTGCCATAGCGCTCGTTCAATACGAAGTAGGCAAACTCCACAGCCTGCAGCGTGTAGCGGCCCCAGTCCTTTTCAGAGTTCTGCTGCGAATGCGCATGCTTGACGGCAAAGCGGTTGGGCGTGGCCGCGTTGAAGGCTGCGCGCTCAGCCTGCGTCAGGTTGGCAGTGAAGTTGGAGGCAGTGCCGGCCGCCACTGCGTCGGCGCGCAGGCCGTTTTGCAGGTGCACCGTGTTGTTCTGCAAGTCGTGCATGCCGCTACCGGTGCCCTTGTCGGTATAGGCCACGGCGCAGCCGTTTTTCAGGCCCCATTCACCCGACGACCCAATGGCGCCGTAGATACCGCGCGAACCGCTCGAGGTGCCGGTGACGATGCATGGGCTTGCCGGGTTGAAGCTGGCCGGCACCTGCACCATCATCGTGACGTTCTGCCGGCCGCTGCCGTCGTCTGAATAGGCGATGTATTCCGTGCCGGCGATCTTGCCTTCACTGGCCGTGATGTTGCCCTTGGCATCCACATTGGGGCCGTACAGCGTGCCGTAGCCGCCGCCGGGGGAAATGTCGAGGATGGCGCGGTAGTTGTTGTAAATCGCAATCCGGCGCAGTTCGGCCGCGCTTGGGTTCAAAGGGTCGACGGGCAGCGGCGCCGTTGCGGCCAGGCCGCTCTTGCCCAGGCCGGCAGTCAGCAAGTCGTCGTTGCCGCCGTCATACACGCCGGTGGTGATGCCGCCCAGCCAGACCGGTTTGATGTTGGGCTGCACGCCCACACCGCTTGCGCAGCCGCCCAGCGCGGCCACTGCCGCCAGGGCCGTGGTTGTTTTGATCAGGGTGAATTTCATGTCGTCCTCCTCGGGTTATTCGTACAACATCATCAGCGCAATGCCGTCTGTATGGGCGTTTTGGATTGTCGGATTTGTAAGGTTTTTCTTGTAAGGGTTTTGCCTCAACCTCGCGTTGGCCCCGGACCGCCTCAAAGGCTTGGTCGCCCCCGCTGCCACAGCGGATAGACGCAGCGAAAAGCGTACGGCCAAAAAAAAGCGGCGCCATGCGCCGCGATTCAGGCTGCCCGGTGAACGAACAGCCGCGTTACCCAGCCACAAGCCATACCGGTTGCAGCATTGGGATTCAACGTGTGCTTCAACCCTTGGGAATCACCAGCTTCTGGCCGACGTGAATCAGGTTCGGGTTGGGCAGGTTGTTGCGCGACTCAATCTCGCCAAAGCGCATGTTGCTTCCCAACGTGGCGGCGGCGATTTTCGAGAGTGTGTCGCCCGCTTTCACCACATAGACCGTTTCGGTTTTGTCGGCGTTCTTGACCTTGGCCAGATTGGTGCTCGTGAAGTATTTCTTCACCAGTTCGCCGTACTCGGGCAGCACTTTGGCCTTGCGAATGGCGATGTTGATGTTTTCAAGCAGCTGGCTGTCTGCCTTGCGCACACCTATCTTGTACTTGATGTTGGAACCCGGGAGCTTGGACACCGCGAACTGCAGGTCTGTCCCGCGGATTTCGGCCACTCCGAAGGGGTAGTCGTAAATCACCGCATCTACCTGGCCCTTTTTGATGAAGTTGTTGATCCAGTTGCGCTCGCCATTGACAGATTCGTCGCTCAGCTCGATCAGACGCGCCTTCGGGAACTGGCGCGACACATACGCCTTGACGTCGGGGTCGCCCTTGAGGATGCCGACGGTCAGGCCGTTGAGGTCTTCAACGCTCCGGATAGAGGACACCTTCGGTGTAATGAGGGCGTAGCCGAAGTCCTCGACATACGGAATGGAATACACCACGCCCGGCAGGTCTTCGTCGGTAAAGGTGAGGCCGTCAATGGCGATGTCCACCGTTGAATTGCCCCGGTTGTCGTTCTTGAGCAGCGCAGCCGGCACATCGGGGTAGGTGTCCACGATATGGTCGGTGTCGATGTTGATTTGCCCGCCCTTGGGCGTGAACTCGCTTTGGGCGAAAAGCACCTTCAGGAATTCGTAGTTAAACCCCTGCGGCTTGCCGTTTTCAACGTAATAAAAGGGCTTGGCCGGCGACTGCACGCTGACGCGCACTGTGCCCTTGTCCACGATGCTCTGGAAGGTTGCCCCGCCGCCCGCGGCCGGAGCGACAGCCGCCGCCTTGGGCGCGGGCGCGTCGGCGGGTGGGGCCGGATTGGCCCCTGCGCCGGGGTTGCCGCTCATGTTGGCAGGGGCGCGCGAATCGAGGTATTTCATGCCGCCATACACGGCGCCGCCGACGACGGCAACAATCAGGATCAATCGGGGAATAGGTTTGAGGGCCATGGCTTTAGTCCGCTTTGCGTTTTCTGGTTTCGGAAGTCTTGTTGAAGCTTATTTTTTGTCTGCTGAATTTTTCTGGAACCAGTCCACCCCGTCGGCGCGCGCTTCCACGGGTACGCCCTGCGGGCTGCTGACGATACTCACCGGCAGGCCGGGCGACGGGTTGTTCTCGATCAGGAGGCGCTTTGAATCGCCCAGCACCAGCGACTCGGCATTCTTTTCCCACTCGGCCAGCATCTGCATCGCATCGCCTTCGTACACACCATTTTGCAGGTCGACGGAGCGCATGAAACTATCGGACATGCGGGCGAAATCCTCGATCTCGCCGATCTTCATCGCATAGTCGGCCGCCAGGTATTCGTTGGCCATGTCGAACATGGCGCGCGTGTCAGGGTCGCCGTTGATGATGGCTTGCGCAGACTTGATGGCCGAATGGGCGTTGTCCATCATTTCCTTCTTGCGCTCCTTGACCTTGATCTCGCTTTGCATGTCCTTGATGAGGAAGTTCGACACCTCCTGGTACTTGGCGAGCACGCGGTACAGCAGTTCCAGTTTCGCCAGCAGGTCCTGATAGGTCAGGTTGGCGTCGTTCATGCGGCCCACTTCACGCGAAGCCAGCGCTGCGTCCATCGTCTTGTTCTGTTTTTTCGCCTCGCTCATCAGCCGCAGGGATCCGTCGCGCGACTTGTTGTTGTTGGCAATCTCTTCCTTGCACTGGCGAATCATCCCGGAAAGCTTGGCGATGCGGGTGTTCATGTTGGCGAGCTTGTCCTGCAGCTCTTCCACATAATTTTTCATGATGCCGATGGGATCGATTTCCACGAACACTTGCGTGATCTTGCGCATCAGGCTCATGTACATGTACTTGCCCAGGCGCCAGAAACGCTTGTCGGTAATGATGAAGCCGAGCACCACCACCACAACGCCCAGCAATGCGGCATAGATGGTGTTTTGCAGCAGCGTGATGATGTAGGGCAGAGCCTTGTAAAGCAGGAAACCGGCGCCGGCGATCAGGCTGACGCCAACGATCTGGCCGGTCACGCCTTCCGGGCGCTCCCAGAACGATTTGGGTTTGAAATTCTGTGGAATGAGGTTCACAGTTCTGTCCTTTGATTCTGCGTGTACGGATCAGGAATGTTCAGCGCTTCAGGTGCCGAGGTAGCGCACGACTTTTGCCCTGGCTTCCACCAGCTGGGCCTTGACCACGGCCAGAGCGCTTTCAAACCGGATGTTGACTTCAACGATCTCCGCGCGCTTGGCCGCAATTTCTCTTTCGAATCCGGCGATTTTTTTGTGGGCGGTCTCCACTTCCTGCTGAATCTGCCCCAGCCTTTCCTGCAGGCGTGCGCGCTCTTCGTCCACCTTGGCGACCGAAGCACGCAGGGAATCTATCTCCCGGATTCGTGCATTGATCTGCAGGTCCTGCTGGTTTTTGGCCTGGCCATGAAAGCGCTGGGATTCCGCTTCAAGCGCGGGAAGATGCTGCATGTCGATGGACTGGACGATCTGGTCCACCGTCCGCGTCTTGCCCACAATGCCGAATGCGGCCTTGTAGCGCGATGCCTCGTCAGGAATGAAGGCCTCCAGCGGCGTGACGGCCTCTACCAGCGCCGTATAGGCCGTGGTTTTTTCCATCACGACTTCCATCATGCGGTCCACCATCGGATTTTTGGCTTTGGCGGCCGCCACATTGGCCGCGGCCGATGGCAAGGGAGCTGGCGCCGTGACGGCAGATTTGTCCGCAGAGGCAGGCGCGCCGGGCGTGGGTTCAGGCTCAAACAAGACGTCCCGGAGTTTTCCAAAAAAGCCGGATCCGCCCTCGGGTGGCGTGGTGTTGTCTGTCATGGTTCCCTCACTCCTCGGTAACAATTTTTTCGGCTCACTTGCGGCTGTTTTCCAGGCGCAGGCGCGTCTCGCGGCCATTAGTCGTTGATGACTATATAGCAGCACCTGGTTTCTTCCCCAAAACCAAGGGTACGAGCCCCTTTCAGTCGGACACAATGTCTGATTTCCCAGACACCCTGCCCACCTTCCCTGCTTTACTTTTTACTTACTTCGCGTCGCTGTACACCGTGGCGCGCGAAACGCCCATGTGCGCGGCGGCAATCTCGGCGCCGCGGCGAATCTCCAGGTAGCCGGCTTTCTTGAGGTCTTGCACCAGCTGCTTGCGGTCTGCGGGCTTGAGCGAGCGTGAGGTCGTGGCGCGGGCCGCGGCAAATTCGTCAATGCACTGCTGTATGCGGTCGGCATTGGCGGCGTCCAGCGTTTCGGTGACGGCGCTGCTTTCAATCGCGGTGAACTGCGACATCGCCGCCTGGAAACCGTTGAACAGCGTCAGGTCCACGTTCAGGCAGATCGCCGCCACATACTCGCCTTCTTCATTGCGAATGCCCACTGACGTGCTCTTGACCTTGCGGCCGTCGGCGAACTGGTTGGCGTAGTTGGCGATTACCGCGGGGTAGTCCGGGTCCTGGATGCGCGCCAGGCCCAGCTCGGTGGCGGGCTGGCCCAGGCGTCGGCCGCTCAGGTTGTTTTCAATCGCCAGAATGGCGTTCTTCGGATGCGTCAGGTCGTGCACCACCACTTCGCAAAACGGCGCAAACGTTTTGCCCAGGCCTTCGGCAATGTTTTTCAGCTCGGCGAGCAGATGTTTGTTGCTGGGCGTTTTACTGGGTTTTTTCATGGTGCACGGCCTCCGGCGAGTCAGGCGATTCGAATTTCAGACAAATTGTCCAGACGGCCATCGTATCGCACCACGCTGCATGTATGGAACAAAAAGCCGGCGCCCGTGCGCGGCAGCCGGACACCACGCGCAAGCAAATTCCTACACAGAGCCTGCCCGGCCTCCTGCACCGCACGGCCGCCACAGCAGCGAAAGTACAACGCTATCTGCCGCGGCGTGCTTCTTCGCGGCGTCTGTTCCTCCATACCCAAATCAACCCAATCAACAACCACCCCTTCAAAGGAGGCCCTCATGTTGAACCGATTGAACCGATTGAACCGATCAAAATTCAAACTCAGCAGCGTGGCACTGGCCGCCGTGGCCGCTTCTGCCCTGGCACTGGCTGCCCTGCCTGCCGCGGCCCAGACCAGCACCACCGCTGGCACCCCAACAGCGGCCGACGCCGGCAAGCTGGCCCGTGCCGACAAGGGCATGCTGGACGACCTGGCCCAAGCCAACATCGCCGAGATCGAAAGCGGCAAGATGGCGCTGGAAAAATCACAGAACGCCGAGATCAAAAAGTTTGCGCAGCAAATGATTGAAGACCACAACAGCGCGCTGGCCGAAGTGCAGGCACTGGCCCGCGCCAAAGGCGCGACCTTGCCCGACGGCCCCGGCGTGATGGCCAAAACCAAAGCCACCGCAATGAAGGCCCTGTCAGGCAACCTGTTTGACACGGAATACGCCAAACGTTCCGGTGTGGGCGACCATGAAGCCACCATCAAGCTGCTGACCAAGATCCAGAAGGACGCCAAAGACGCCGACCTGAAGGCGCTGGCCGGCAAGATGCTGCCCAAGGTGGAAGCCCATCTGGAAATGGCCAAGGCTGTAGTACCGACCAAGTAAGCCGCCAAGTAAGCTACTCATCGCGGGCTGTGGCACGCGCCCTGGGTTTCCCCACTTTTTTAGGAAGACGCTATGTCAATTATCTGGACCATCATCATTGGCTTCATCATCGGCTTTGTCGCCAAGTTCCTGATGCCCGGCCGCGACCCTGGCGGCTTCATCATTACCGTGCTCATCGGTATTGCGGGCTCATTCCTTGCCACCTACCTGGGCGCGGCCATGGGCTGGTACCAGCAAGGCGAAACGGCCGGCTTCATCGCCGCCGTGCTTGGCTCCATCGTGCTGCTGCTGGGCTACCGCCTGATCGCCAAGCGCTGAGCAGGCCGTAAAAATGCCAGCCAGACGCCCCGGTGCATTCACGTGCACCGGGGCGTTGTGCTGTGCGGCTCACGCGTGGGTGCCTTGCGAAAAAAGTTTTAAACCTGACCGCCGCGCCGCTGCCTGGGCCGCCCTTTTGCAGACCCGCCGCGCCTGAGAGTGACGTGCGCAAATTCCCTCTTGAAATTTTTTTGGCGATTCCTACATCCTCTTCCCGGGCGCCGGAAGCCGCTTTTTTTGGCGATTTTCTGGCGCACTGATGTTCAACCCGTATGGAGGTTTTCGCCATGTACCGATCGTTATTTCCGCGCGACATGTTCGCCGAACTCGATCGCCTGCAGCGCGACGTGCAGCAGGCCTTCGATCTGTCTCCCAGCATTCGCGGCTTTGGCCGCAGCAGCTTTCCCGCCCTGAACATTGGCGGCACGCCGCAAACCGTAGAGGTGTATGCCTTTGCACC
Source organism: Polaromonas sp. P1_F4 (assembly GCF_056405675.1). NCBI lineage: Bacteria > Pseudomonadati > Pseudomonadota > Betaproteobacteria > Burkholderiales > Comamonadaceae > Polaromonas > Polaromonas sp. P1_F4. The sequence continues at coordinate 261,768 of NZ_JBFUBP010000007.1, forward strand.
CGGCATTGACCCGAAGTCACTCGACGTCAGCCTGGAGCGCGGCCTGCTCACCATTGCCGGTGAGCGCAAAACCGAGCTGCCCGAAGCGGGCGCGCAATCAACGCTGCACATCAATGAGCGCTTTGCCGGCAGCTTCCGCCGCGTGCTCACCGTGCCCGACGACGCCGACCCCGACGCCGTGAACGCCAGCTTCAAGGACGGCCTGGTGCACATCACCATCCAGCGGCGCGCATCGGCCCAGCCGCGCCGCATCACCATCCAGTGAAAGGAGGCATGCCATGAACTACGCAAACACCCAACAAACCGGCGGCAACAGCGGTGCCGCACGGAGCAGCGGTAATGGAAGTGCCAACAACGGCAGCACCTCCGGCCGCAGCATGCAAACCAGCCAGACGGGCGAAGTGGCGCAGAAAGACACCTCGCGCTACGGCAATGGCGCACTGACGCCACCTGTCGATGTGGTGGAAGACAGCACCGGCATTACCCTGTATGCCGACCTGCCCGGCGTGCCGCGCGACAAGCTGCACCTGCAGGTAGAGGCCGATACGCTGACGATAGACGCCGAGTCGGCCCTGTCTGCGCCCGAAGGTTTGCAGTCAACCCACACCGAAGTGGGGCTGGGCCGCTTTCACCGCGTGTTCACGCTCAGTAAGGAGCTGGACACCGAGAAAGTCAGCGCCGAACTGGCGAACGGTGTGCTGAAGCTGCGCATACCCAAGGCGCAGCACGCACAGCCCCGGCGCATCGAAATCAAGGCGGCTTGATCGCACCCCGCACGGCCGGGCCTGCCTGCTTACTTGGCCGGCACCGGCGTGCGCTGCGCCGGGTCGTAGAAGAACGTTTCTTCGGCAATGCGCTCGCCTTCCCAGCGCTGGTAAGCCAGCTCTTCCATGCGCATGGCGCTGCCGTCGGCCCACACAAAATTGAACACCCAGCGAATGACCACCTTGTCACCGCTGATGAATACCGGCCGCACGCAGGTTGACGTGACCGACTTCACGCGCGCCATCACTTTCGCCTCACCTTCCACCAGCTTGTCGCGCCCGCGGCGCGGAGGCTGCTGGTTCTCCTGCATGGTGGCGTCGGGCGTGTAGAACTCTTCAATCGCTTCGGTGTGCGCGTTCTGTTCAACGCGGGCAACAAAGCGGTCTACGGTTTCAGGCGTGGGCATGGGTTTCCTTGGCTTGTTGTTTGATTCACGGCTGTTGATGCGCATTGGTCTCATGGCCGTTTCATCGCAGCCATGGTTCTACGGCAAAGCGCAAGTGTTGCATGCCGCGCCATTTGCTGCAGACAGCAACGGCCATCCTGACAACGGGCCAGGATCATTCAAGTTTCAGAGGACGAAGAAAGAAGCCCCAGCGCTAACTTGGGCGCTTGGCAACTTCAACCAATGGGTCCGCATGCCGATGCACCAGCTTCCAGGCATCCCCTTCGCGCCTGAACACTTCCGTCACCCGCAGCTTGTTCGCCACGGGCTCTGGCTCACCCTTCATGCGGGCCTGCGCTTTTTGAATGCCCGTCCAGAAGGCAACGGTGTCGCCCGCAGCCATGTCAAGAATCTCCAGCTGCGTCGTGCTGCCCGGCTCAAACCGGCCGGCATCCTGCTGGTAGCGCGACCACACTTCCTGCGTGCCCCGCACCACCCCGCCGCCCGGGCTCATAAAGGTGGCCGGTGACTCCTGCGCCACAACACGCCCCAGCGGCGCCGCGTCACCACTGACATACGCGGCTGCGACGTGCTGCCGCTCTTTCATCAAGGTTTTGAAATCCTGCTGTTGTTTGCTCATCTTATGTCTCCTTAAAAGGTCAAGGTAAGCCTGGCGCGCGGGGTGCGGCGTAGGACAAGGGAGGAGGGGGAAAGCGGAGAAGTCGCAATACGCGGCATTTTGGTGAATATTCACATGCAAAATTCGTACGTTCTAGCGGCTTGACCGCAGAAGCACCCTAGCTGCGATGCGACTTCGGGTCCATGATGATCGTCACAAATTGTTAATGGTTCGGTGACTACTGAATGGCGACCCTTATCCCCTCAATCGGCACTTGCGTTTCCCGCATGACCAGCGGCGAAAGGCGGCTGGCCGAACGACTGGAGCAAAAGCTCGACGACGACTATCTCCTCTGGTACGACGTGCCGGTTGGCCCCAAATACGCACACCCTGATTTTGTGGTGATGCATCCCCGGCGCGGCTTGATGGTGCTGGAAGTTAAGGACTGGCGGTTGAGCACCATCCAGCGTGCCGACAAGCAGACCTGGGAAATCCTTCAAGATGGCATTCCCAAAAATGTCATGAACCCTCTTGAGCAGGCGCGCCAATATACGCACCAGGTGGTCGACGCCTTACAGCGCGACAAACAGCTGGTGCACGAAGACGGCAAATACAAAGGCAAACTGGCCTTTCCGTGGAGCTACGGCGTGGTATTTACCGGCATCACCCGCAAGCAGTTCGATGATGCTGAACTCGGCAATGCCATAGAACCCCACCGCGTGATCTGCCAGGACGAGATGCTGGAGCCAGTGGGTGCAGAGGAATTCCAAAGCCGGCTATGGGACATGTTCCCCTACATGATGAACGGCATCATGTCGCTGCCGCAGCTGGATCGTGTGCGCTGGATCATGTTCCCTGAAGTGCGCGTTCAAACAAGCGGCGAGCTGTTCAACGACAGCGACGAAGGCGCCGAACTGCCCGACATCATGCGTGTGATGGACTTGCAGCAAGAGCAACTTGCTCGCAGCCTGGGGGATGGCCACAGGGTCATTCACGGCGTGGCGGGCTCAGGCAAGACCATGATCCTCGGTTATCGCGCTGAATACCTTGCCAAGGCGCACACACCAACATCGAAGCCCATCCTCATCCTGTGCTTTAACGAACCGCTGGGCGTGAAGCTCCACAGCGTGATGAACGCCAAGGGCTTGAGCGGCAAAGTGCATGTGCGTCACTTTCATAAATGGTGCCGTGACCAATTAGTGGCCTTTGGACAAGCTCTACCGGGGCAAGTGAGCAGTAAGCAGTTTGTGGAAGAGCTGGTGCAGCGCGTCATTACATCCGTAGACCGCAAGCACATTCCGAGTGGCCAGTATCAGGCCGTCATGATTGACGAGGGCCACGACTTTGCGCCTGAATGGCTCAAGCTCATCACGCAGATGGTCGACCCGGCGACCAACAGCTTGCTACTGCTCTTCGACGATGCGCAAAGCATTTACGATCGCAGTCGTACCAAGCAGTTCAGCTTCAAGAGCGTGGGCGTGCAGGCCCAAGGCCGCACTACGGTTTTGAAGATCAACTATCGCAACACCAAGCAGATCCTGCAAACCGCCAATCTGATTGCAGCCGATTTGCTGACTGCAGACGACCGGGATGATGACGGGATCCCCCTGCTCAAGCCCATCAGCTGCGGCCGCGATGGCGAAGCACCACTCATCATTCGCTTACCCACACTGCGCGATGAAGCATTCGCCATTGCCGACCACCTGGCCAACGCCCACAAAGAAGGCTTTGCCTGGGGAGACATGGCGGTACTGTGCGCCGACACGAGGACACGCGATCTGTGCGCACAGGCGTTGGCACAACGCAAGTTGCCAGTGGAGAACCGCCTTGGCCCGGGAGACTTCGACCCCGCCAGCAACAAGATAAAAGTCATGACCATGAAGGTCAGCAAGGGTTTGGAGTTTCCCGTGGTGGCCTTACCCGGCGTAGGAAACATGCCCGCGCCAGGGGAAGACGAGAAAGAGGCTGCGCGGGTGTTTTATGTGGCGGCTACGCGTGCCACGCAGCGGCTGGTGATGGGAGTGGGTGGGGATCGCGGGTTTGGGGTGAGATTGAACGCCGGATGAACAATTCAGAGAAGACGCGTTAGCCAAGATATTGCAACCACACAAGTATCGCGCTTGCACCGCCGAGCCCACGACCTCGCATTTCGGCACGAATCTTATCTCCCACATTTTTTTGAAATCAAACAATAAGGCAGGAGGCGCCATGAAATCATTTGAGCACGGAGTAGAAGAACTTCTAAAGTTACTGGAACTGAGTAAACAACATTGGCTCTTAGGTGCAGGGGCAAGCGTGGTATCGGGGATTCCACTTATGTATCCCCTCACAGCACGGGTAAAAGCATTGCTTGCGGGACAAGCAGCTGTGATATTTCAAAGCATCATGGATGACCTCACACCAGAGGCGCATGTAGAGCATGCACTGAGTCATTTGGGCGACTTAATAGCTCTGGCGGAACGTTCCAAACTAAAAACGGTAACCTTAGCCGCAACAAATATCCCTCTGGCAGCCTTGGAGGCTACCTACAAAACAGTTATTCAGGCGATCGCCACTACTGTTCGCTATGGCTACCGCCCGGCCGCAGGCGGTGTCGCAGAACTCATCGGTACACATGTAGCACCGCTGGTAGAGGTTGATGCCCATCAGCAGTTTGTAAAACAATTATTTAAAACTCGTAGCAACCTCGAAGCAAGATCAAAAGTAAGCTTCATCACGACAAACTACGACACACTACTAGAAGATGCTCTTGCAATGGTGTGTGGATCTGCCTCAAAGTGCGCCGCTGTTTCCGCGATTTTGTTGCCTCGATTACCAGCCAGGTGGCCAGCTTCTCGGCGTAGGGATCGAGCTTGCTTGAGCTGACCCGTCTTGGGTACTTAGGCTCGCTCTCCTCTGATCGCAGGTGCTTCTTCACGGTGTTGCGAGCCAGGCCTGTACGCC
>NZ_JBFUBP010000008.1:0-255534 GCF_056405675.1 Polaromonas sp. P1_F4
ACTACTTAGGCTCGCTCTCCTCTGATCGCAGGTGCTTCTTCACGGTGTTGCGAGCCAGGCCTGTACGCCTTGAGATCTCGCGGATGGACATCTGATCCCGCAATGCCCAACGTCTGAYGACATTCAATGTCGCCACGTCTATCACTCCTAATTTCCCCCTGCTTTTAAAACAAGCAGAGTAGTGCCTACGTGGGTCAGTTTTGGATGGAAATTACTGCGCTAAGTGGATCAGATTTCGACGGAATTCAACAGATAGCGTGCGTACCGCGAATTTTTCGGTGGCGACTTTTTAAAACGATTGATGTTAAAGCTAGACATTTCGCTCGCTCTCCCCATGATGAGGAGATCGTAAGCATTAATCGGCGCCCTTACTACAGGCCTTTCCCCGGGAGTTGACGGCAAGAAATTGGTCAAATTCACCAAAAAAAGCCGAGACTGACGATTGACAGTTGTGATTTTCGATGGCCAGGATAGAGAGCGTTCGGTCGGACGGCGCGCATGTGATCTGGGCGTCGCGCTCGACTTTATTTGCGACCTAGAGACCTAATGAAAGAGGGCTACGAATATGGCAAAGAAACGAGACCTACAGCAATGGGTTCTAGATGCGCTGGCACTCAAGGGCGGACGGGCCAGTTTGGTCGATGTTGCAAAGGAGATTTGGAAAGGCCACGAGAAAGAGCTCATTCGATCGGGTGATCTTTTTTATACCTGGCAATACGACGCACGGTGGGCCGCCAGTCAATTGCGCGAGCAGGGACTAATAAAAGAAGCGCATCTTTCCCCTCGCGGAATTTGGGAGCTCCCTTCAATCTAAGTAATGAGTGTTGATTTCGCAAGGGCTTTAAGTGACTTGCATAAATGACGTGCCGCGCCAAGGAGTTTTGAGTGCCGGCTAAGCTTTTCCCTCTTAACCAACAAGGACAACACCCATGCCCAATACCCCCTCCCTCCCCGAAAGCATCATGTCTCACGTGTCCATCGGCACCAACGACTTCCCGCGTGCCAAGGCCTTCTATACGGCAGTGCTGGGTGCGATGGAGATCAAGGTGATCATGGAGCACCCCGGGGCGATTGCGTTCGGGCGGGCTTATCCGGAATTCTGGGTGGGGGTGCCGCACGATGGCGGCAAGGCGCATGTGGGCAATGGCTCGCACTTTGGCTTTCTGGCTGTGTCGAAAGCACAGGTGGATGCGTTTTATGCCAAGGCGCTGGAGCTGGGTGGGCAAGGGGATGGTGCGCCGGGCCCGCGGCCCATGTATGGGCCGCAGTATTACGGTTGCTTTGTGCGGGACCTGGATGGGCACAAGATTGAAGCGCAGTTCTCGGACATGTCTGCGGGTTGATCTGGCTTCGGATTTAAGGAAAACAGGGCGCTTGACCAAGCAGAACGGGCGCGACCAGCTATTGATTTAATAGCGGGCTGCGCACACCGCGCTGCCTGTGGCCTAAGCCAGCTTCAGCACCAGCTCTGCCACGCGCTGGCCCAGCAGGCGGGCGACTTCCAGATCGGGCGCGGTGGGCGCTTCATCTGCCGTGGCGTCTTCTGGCGAGGTGGCCACGGCGCCGGCAAAGACGCCTGTCCAGTTGAGGTCGGCGCGGGTGTTGGCTTTTTTGCTGGCAGGCATCAGGCCGCCGCCCAGCCAGATCTGGCCGTGCTGTTGCGACAACGTCCAGAAGTACTGCAGGGTGGCGTATTTGTCGCCGGCCGGTGACGCCGAGTTGGTGAAGCCGGCAGCGACCTTGTTCTTCCAGGCCTGGCCAAACCACGCTTTGGACGAGAAGTCGGCAAACTTTTTGAACTGCCAGGCCGGGGCGCCCATGTAGGTGGGGCTGCCGTAGATGATGGCGCCGGCGGCGCTGATCTGCTCCAGTGTGCCTTCGGGCAGGTTGCCGTCTGCGTCGATGCGGTAGAGCGTGGCTTCTACGCCGGATGCACCTGCTGTGCCAGCGGCGCCGCGCTGCACGGCTTCAGCCTGTTTGGCGGTGTGGCCGTAGCCGCTGAAATAAACGATGGCGACGCTGCTCATGCTGCGGCTCCTTCGGCAACGCGTTTGGCGGCTGCCTGTGGATTGGGGGCAGCAGGGGGCCAGGCGCCGACCTGGTTGAGCATGCCGAACCAGTCCTCCAGGTGCCAGGTGCGTGCAATGCGGCCGTCCTTCAGCTCATGAAACTCGTGGATGGCAATCGCCATGGGTTTGCCGGTGGCCGGTATGCCGAAGAACTCGCCCTGATGGGTGCCGGTGATCTGGGCGCGCACCGCGGCGCGGCCGCCCAGGCCAAAGATGTCCTGGATGGTGATCTTCACGTCGGGGAAGGCGGCGATGAACATGGCAACGACGGGCTTCATGCCGTCGCGGCCGGGCTGCTGGTGCGGGCCGAGGGGGATGTCGTCCCAGTCGGGTGTGAGGGCCTGGTCGAGCAGGGCGGGGTTTTGTTCGTTGAAGGCGCGGTACAGGGTTTCAATGGCGAGCTGTTCGGCGGCGGTGAGGCCGTTGGCTTGCAGGGAGGTCGTTGTCATGGCTTGTTCCATTAAGTAGTTCAGTACCCGTACTTTGCGGCGACCCCCACTACAAGTCCAATCGATAATTGATATCCAGTACTATCCACCAAATGGATTTACATGGCATCGACCTGAACCTGCTGGTGGCGTTTGACGCGCTGATGGCCGAGCGCAACGTCACGCGTGCCGGCGTGCGCATCGGCCGCACGCAGCCGGCCATGAGCGCAGCACTGGCGCGCCTGCGTTTGCTGCTGCGCGACGAGCTGTTTGTGCGCACCGCCTCCGGCCTGCAGCCCACGCCCCGTGCAGTCGAGCTGGCCGGGCCGCTGGGCGAGGCGCTGGCCAGCATCCAGGCGACGCTTGATTTCACCCAGTCGTTTGACCCTGCGCGGTCCACCGTTCGCTTTTCGGTGGGGCTGTCTGACCACCCCGCTTTCACGGTGCTGCCGCCGCTGCTGCGCGACCTGGCCACCCATGCGCCCGGCGTGACTTTGCGCATTCGCGGCTTCACGGCGCGCGAGGGCGCGCTGGCCCTGCTGGACGGGGGCGAGGCCGACATTGCCATCGGCGTGCCGGCCGCCAGCACGCCGCGCATACCGACCCAGCCGTTGTTCGAGGAGCGCTTTGTCTGCGTGGTGCGTCGGGGCCATCCGCTGGCGGCCATGCCGATGAGCCTGGATGCGTTTTTGTCGTTTAGCCACCTGCTGGTGTCGCCCGATGGGGACGGCGTGGGCCTGGTCGATGTGCAACTGGCCAGGCTGGGCCGGCAGCGCACGGTAGCCCTCACCCTGCCGCAGATGTATGCGGCGCCGGCGCTGGTGGCGGGCAGCGATCTGGTGGGGGTGTTCATGGGGGGCATCCTGCGCGCCAGCGGCTGGGCCGACGGGCTGGTAGTGCTGCCGCTGCCGATTGAATTGGCGCCGGTGCCCTTTGTGCTGCACTGGCACCGCCGCAACGACGCGCACCCGGCGCAGCGCTGGCTGCGTGGGCGCGTCGCCGAGGTGTGTGCGGCCTTTGACCAGGGTGCCTAGCGGGGCAGGGCCGTCCGATACAATCTGCACACCACCGCAACCAGGTGGCCGCCCGAGTTATGACTATTGCAGGGGCGCTAAACACTGCTAAAACGTTGAGCCGCGACTCCTCCCCCGCACGCAGCAGACGTTCCATCGTCTGCGGGGCTATCAGGAGCGAGGAACAGCACATGCAAACCTTTCAAACTTCCACCGGCTGGCAGCTGGACGCCAAAGTCACGCCGACGCCGCACGGGCATCACCTGATGCTGAGCCGCTTTGTGCCTGCCGCGCGGCGGCCGGAGCATCAGGTGAGGTTCTCGGGCACGTTTTCAGTCGACGAACTGCGGCTGCTGCGTGATGCGCTGGATAGCGCGCTGGACAAGGCGCTGGCGGGCCGGCAAGCGAGCTGAGGGAAGTGCCGAGGGCGGCTGGATTTGCCAGATGGCGTCAGTCCCGGTTTTTGTGGCGATTAGAGGCTTTCCGAGTCATTTTCATGCATCAAAAAGGCCTGCAAGCCAATAAGGACGGGCGCAAGCAGCTATTGATTTGATAGTGGATTGCGCGCTGCGCGCGCCTGCTGCGGCGGGTCCACACGTCCGCCAGTCACACCCGGACAGGCGGCGCTGTCTGACAAACGCGGTGCACCGTTTCTCCAGAATGGATTGAACACGCCGGCTTTGCCTTTTGTACTTTCCCAGGTGCTCATCAGCGCTGCCGGTTTTATTCAACCCTTCGCAAGGAGACGCTTTATGTCCAGCAAACACAACACCCGCAACGCCCCCAACCTCGACGACCAGGTGGACGAGAACGGCAAGCCTTCGGGCCACGGCGGCAAAGTCGAGAACGACTTCAACCAGGCCGGTGAGCAAAAGCCAACCCAGCGCAACGAGCCCCAGCGCACGGCCAACAGCCGCAGCGACCGGGAGTCGCATGTGGGCGGCAGCAACCAGCTGCAGTCGCGCCGCGGCACGACGGGGCGCTGACATGGCTGCGGACACGTTCAGCCGCGCGGCGGGGGTAAAGGCCGGCCAGTTTGATCACCACAGTGGCGACCACCTGACGCTGGACAGCGCGAAGATTTACTTTGAGGTTCACGGTGATGACGCCGACCCGCCGCTGCTGTTTCTGCACGGCGGGCTGGGCACGATGAAGGACTTCAACGGTGTCTTGCCGCTGCTGCAGAAACGCTTCCGCGTGATCGGCATCGACAGCCGGGGCCACGGCAAGTCAACCCTGGGAACGGCGGGCGTGACTTACCAGCGGCTGGCGCTTGACGCTGCCGCTGTGCTGCAGCACCTGGGCATTGACCGCTGCAGTGTGGTGGGTTTCAGCGACGGCGGCATAACGGCGTTGCGCATGGCTGCGCAAGGCGGGTCGCCCGTCGACAAACTGGTTGCCATTGGCACCGACAAAATGCTCAAGGCCGACGACCCGGTGCGCAAGCTGCTGGGCGGGGTTACGGCGCAAAGCTGGACGAAAAAATTCCCCGAGTCGGTGGCGCTGTACAACGCGGTCAACCCGCAGCCCGACTTTGCGGCGCTGATTGATGCCGTCGTGCCGATGTGGCTGGACGACGGCCCCAGCGGTTACCCGGGCGAGTGCGTCAAGCAGATCCGTTGCCCCTTGCTGGCGATTCGCGGCGATGAAGACCACCTGGTTTCGCGCGCCAGTGTGTTTGAGCTGGCGGAGCAGGTGCCCGGCGCGAAGCTGCTGAACATTCCGTTTGCCGGCCATGAGGCGCACAAGGACCAGGCCGAAGGGGTGATGGCGTGCGTGAACCGGTTTCTGGAATGAAGTAACGGCCATTTTCATCACAAAAAGTGGCTGTAGCCCAGGCGGAACGTGCACGAGCAGCTATCAATACCATAGCGTTTACTGCTTTGTGCGCTGGCGCTGTTCGCGTCTTTACCTGCCGTTGAGGCATTTCCTTACAAACCGCAACGTGGCAGACGCATGGCTCTAAGTTTGGCGGCGCAGGATGAACGCTTGTTTTTTTCTGCGGGGCAACCACCTGCAGACATCGCCAAGAAAGGCCGCCATGAAAAAGATTGCCGACTTCCTGTTTCACCCGCGTTATTTGCGGGCCATTCCTTCGCTGGTGGTGCTGACCACCGCCATGGCCTGGAGCGTGGCGCCGGACCCGGATGCGGTAGACACGGTGCAGAAGCGGGCGGGCGTGAGCTTGTCACTCAACCACACCGCCGCGGGCAACAGCCCGAACGACAAGCTGCTGGACAAGCCCGAACAGGCTTGAGCGCGGCCCCCGGACGGTCGTAGCGCGCTAGGGCTTGGCCGCGGCTATCCAGCGGCTGATCTTGCCGACCACCTCGGCCTCGATGCCGTTATAGCCGTGGTACGCCATGGCCTCGCAGGGGTCGCCCCGGCTTTGGCCGCCGGTGAAGGTCAGCAGCTCGGCCTTGGGTGTTTTGGCGAGCTTGTTCATCAGTTGCGGCATGTCGCTGAAGGCGCAGAGCTTGCAGCCGTCTTGTTCGTGGTGCACGACCAGCACGGGAATCGTCAGTTTCTCCAGCGGCATTTTGGGCACGGCGCGGCCGCTGTTGTCGGTCAGCATGGTGGACGTGAGCACGAGGCCGTCGGGGCCGCCTTGCGCCGGTGCAACCTCCGTGGCGACGTAGGCGGCTGACTGCGTGCCGCGGCTGGTGCCCACTAGCCACACGGGCACGGGCGCCTGCTGCCTGAGCCAGGCGATGACGGCCAGCACGTCGGCGGTGTGTTCGGGCGTTTGCCGGTTGCCCGACAGAAACGGCGGCGCCTGTTTGTCTGACGGCGCATCAATGACCGCCACCGCAAAGCCGGCGTCTGCAAACTGCTGGCGCGTGCGCACCAGGAAGTTGCCGCCCCGTCCGAACCCACCGCTGTCGTTGATTTGCAAACCGCCATGGCCGCCGGCAAAGAGGATGACGGAGGCTTTGGGCGCGCTGTTCGGGTTGGTCGGGCTGGGGGATGCGGCCGCTGCGATGTAGACAAAGCGCTGGGTGACGCCGGGACGGGTGGGAATGTCGACCACGCGCGGAGTGCTTTGCGCCTGCGCGTTCCCCGCCACGGCCATGCACACCAGCAGGAGAGCGGGCAGTGCCTGGCGCAGCCACAGATACCGTGCGGGTGAATGCGGTGTCATGGTTGGGTTTGTGTGAAGGCGCTCTGGGATCTATCTAAAGAAAATAGGGCTGCAACCCAATCAGGTCGTGCGCGAGCAGCTATCAAACCCACAGCATGAATGGTGAGCGCTGCTGGCGCGCCGGTGCTTCATGGTGCTGTCGCGGCTTTGATCCACTGCACCACGGCTTCGCTGGCCACGATGGGTGTGGTGAGGTGGTTGGCCTTGACTTCGAGGTACTGGCTTTTGGGATTGGCGGGCAGCTTGTCGGCAAAGTAGGTCTTGGCGAATTTGCTGATCCAGTCTTCGTCGCCCACTACCGTGAGCACGGGCGTGCCGGGCGGGATGCGGGGCGCGGTCACGCCCATTTCGGCGTCAGAGGCGGGGTCGAAGTAGCTCAAATAGTCTTTGGCGGTGGCCGCCACGGGCAGCTGCTTGCCCTGGTTGATGTCGGTAAAGCGTTCGCGCGAATCGCCCTTGCCGTCGGCCACCAGCTTGCGGGCTTCGTCGACGCTTTCGCGCACTGTGGTGTTTTGCAGGACGCGGTAGTAGCTCACGGGCACGTGGCCGGGCGCCAGCAGCACCAGGGCCTGCACGTCGCCGCCACGCGCGGCAAAGCTCATGGCGGCGGGCACGCCAATGCTGTGGCCGGCAATCACGATCTTCGTTGCGCCCTGGCTGCGCAGGGTTTTGACGTGGCCGGCCATTTCGGCCATGGCCTTGTCCCAGTTGCCGTCCAGATAGCGGCTGCGCGACCAGGGCATGTCGGGGTAAAGCACCAGCATGCCCGCGCCTTCCAGCACGGGCTTGATGCGGCTCATGTTGGGGTCGTTGTTGCTGCCGGGGTTTTTGCCGTGCAGCATCAGCACGCCGATTTTGGGGTTGCCGTCTTGTGCGTGGACGGCGCCGGCCAGCAGGGCTGACGCAAAAAGAAGGCCGATGGCCATCAGGCGGTGGAACGGTCTGCGGTGCATAAAGCCTTTCGGGCGGCGACGGGTGGGGCGGGTTGGATCGAGGTCGGGCCCAATATACCCGCGGCAAACCGTTGCGACAGCCGGGTTTGCACGCAGGGGCCGGGCTTCCTACAATGGCACGATGAACGCCGTCATGCCGCAAACCACCCCCAACGCCCCGGCAACGCCCTTGCTGGCCAGTGAACCTGACCGTGCGGCATACCGCGACTACGCGCAGCCCGGCCTGGACCGGGTGCGCACTTTCTACCGCAACAACCACCAGAACCAGACCTACGATTTTGTGCAGCGCAAGAAAGCCGAGTGGCTGGCGTTTTCGCAGCGCGAGATGACGCCTTGGGCCGCGCTGGAGTTTCTCAACACACTGGTGGATGAGTCGGACCCGGACATCGAGCTGCCGCAAATCAGCCACCTGCTGCAAACCGCCGAAGCGATTCGCGCCGACGGCCACCCCGACTGGTTTGTGCTGACGGGTTTTATCCACGACCTGGGCAAGGTGCTGTGCCTGTTCGGCGAGCCGCAGTGGGCCGTGGTGGGCGACACCTTTCCGGTGGGCTGCAAATTTTCCGACCGCATCGTCTACCCCGAATACTTTGACCTGAACCCCGACAGCACGGATGCGCGCTACAACAGCGAGTACGGTGTGTATGCCCCCAACTGCGGGCTGGACGCGGTGCATATGTCCTGGGGCCATGACGAATACCTGTACCAGCTGCTGAAGTCGCATTTGCCGATGCCGGCGCTGTACATGATCCGCTACCACTCGTTCTACGCCTGGCACCGCGAGGGTCAGTACGGCCACCTGACGGATGCGCAGGATGCGGCGCATATGGAATGGGTGCAGAAGTTCAACCCCTACGATCTCTATTCCAAGAACGACAGGCCGCCGGTGCTGGCCGAGCTCAAACCGTATTACGACGATTTGATGGCGAAGTACCTGCCGGCGCAGCTCAAGCTGTAGCCCCCTCCGGAGCGGCCCGGTACGTTTTCTTGAGGAAAAAAGGCCTGTAAGCCTTTAGGAACGGGCGCAAGCAGCTCCTGAAAAGATAGCGCCTGTCAGTCCGTGTCGTCGCTGTTGCGGCCGCGGCTGCTGCGCCAGATGGCCCGCACCAGCCACAGGCCGCCGGCCATGGCGCCCATAAAACCGACAAACCCGAACACCGGTAAACCAAACAGCGTGGGGCCGCCCTTGACGGTCATGACGATGGACGAGCCGATGATGAGCGCCGAAATCACCAGGGCCATGGCCAGCCGGTTGGCGGCGCGGTCGAGCTGGTCGCCCACGCGCTTGAGGTGGGCCAGCTCAATGCCTACCTGCACGCGGCCGCGGCGCGCGTTGCGCAGCAGGCGCGTCAAGTCGTGCGGCAGCTGGCCGGCCAGCGCCATCGCGCGGCTCAGTGTTTGCCAGCCGCGGCTGGCAAGTGCCGCGGGTTCGTAACGCGCGCGCACCATTTGCTGCAGCAGCGGTGTGGCTTCGGTGGCCATGTGAAAGCCCGGGTCCAGACCGCGACCCATGCCTTCGAGTGAGATGAAGGCCTTGATCAGCAGCGCCAGGTCGGGCGGCAGGCCCAGGTGGTGGTCGCGCAGGATGGCGGTGACGTCGGACAGCATTTGCCCCAGGCTGAGCTGGGCCAGCGGGGTGCTGTGGTACTGGTCGACAAAGGCTTCAATCTCGCCCTCCAGCTGGGAGAGGTTGGTGCCGTGCTCGTCACTCGTCCAGTCGAGCAGCACGTCGGCCACGGCCTGCGGCTGGCGTTCGACCAGGCCCAGCAGCAGTTGCAGCAGCTCTTCGCGCCGCCGCTCGGTCAGGTGGCCGATCATGCCGAAGTCGATAAAGGCGATGCCGTTGCCGGGCAGGTAAAACACGTTGCCGGGGTGCGGGTCTGCGTGGAAAAGGCCGTCTTCCACAATCATCTTCAGCACGGCGTGGGCGCCGCGGCGGGCAAGTTCGCTGCGGTCAAAGCCGGCTTCGGGCGTGAGCTGGTCCAGCGCACTGCCGGGCACGCCGTCGACCAGGTCCTGCACGTTGATGCGCAGGCCGGTGTGGGCCCAGTGCACGCGCGGGATCACGATGTAGGGCAGCGGCGCCATGTTGAGGGCGATGCGCTCGGCATGGCGGCATTCGGCGGCTAAATCGAGCTCGCGGCGCAGCGACTTGGCGAGCTCGCGCACCAGCTGCCGCGGGTGGTAGGGCTTGAGCGCGGACAGCTCGGCTTCGGCCAGCGAGGCCAGCCGGTCCATCAGGCGCAGGTCGGCGTCGATGACTTCAGTGATGCCGGGGCGGCGGATCTTGACGATGACTTCAGTGCCGTCATGCAGCTGCGCACGGTGCACCTGCGCAATCGAGGCGGCGGCCAGCGGCGTGGTGTCAAAGCGGGCAAAGACAGCCTCAGGCTCGCCACCCAGGTCTTCGCGCAGCTGCGGCAGCAACAGCGCCAGCGGCACGGGCGGAACATGGCTGTGGAGTTTTTCGAACTCGGTGATCCATTCGGGGCCGAACAGGTCGGCGCGGCCGGCAAGCACCTGCCCGAGCTTGACGAAAGTGGGGCCGAGCTCTTCAAGCGCCAGGCGCACCTGCTCGGGCGGGCTGATGCGGGCAAGGTCTGCCACATGGCCCCAGTGCAGCGCATGGCCGGCACGCTCGAGCTTGTCGGCCAGGCCGAGCCGCCGCACGCTGTCGCCAAAGCCGTGGCGAATCAGCACACCGGCGATTTCCGCCAGGCGTGCCATGTCGCGCGCGGCACCGAAGGTCTCGATCAACATCGAATGATGATAGCCCTGAGTTGTGTTGCCGGGCTTGCCTTTTGTCAATTGCGGGGCAAGTGCGGCGGGTTTTCTGGCGGGTGCTATTTGCGGGCTGCTGCGGCGGAGGCGCCGGTTTTTTCTTTCTTGTCGGGCAGCTCGATCTTCACTTCCAGCACATCCAGGTTGTCCTGCCGCTCCAGGTGCAGCTTGATGTCGTGTGGGTCGATGCGGATGTATTTGGCGATCACGGCGATGAGGTCGCGCTGCAGCGCGGGCAGGTAGTCGGGCTCATGGCCGCGCCCTGTGCGCTCGTGCGCCAGGATGATCTGCAGCCGCTCCTTGGCGACGTTGGCAGTTTTTTTCTTTTCGCCGAGAAAAAAGGACAGGAAGGACGCCATCGTTTTACTTCCCCCCGAACCAGCGCTTGAAGAGGCCGGGTTTTTGCGCGTCGATGAAACGCATGGGCTTGTCCTTGTCGCCGAGGAAGCGGTCGACCACGTCCTTGTAGGCTTCGGACACATCGCTGCCGTTCATGTGCACCGCCGGCACGCCCTGGTTGGAGGCCTGCAGCACGGACTCGGATTCGGGGATGACGCCGATGAGCTTGATGCGCAGGATGTCCTGGATGTCTTCGAGCGAGAGCATCTGCCCCTGGTCGACGCGGCCGGGGTTGTAGCGGGTGA
Source organism: Polaromonas sp. P1_F4 (assembly GCF_056405675.1). Classification (NCBI taxonomy): domain Bacteria; kingdom Pseudomonadati; phylum Pseudomonadota; class Betaproteobacteria; order Burkholderiales; family Comamonadaceae; genus Polaromonas; species Polaromonas sp. P1_F4. The sequence continues at coordinate 11,031 of NZ_JBFUBP010000008.1, forward strand.
TGAGCAGGTGTTCCTTGATGGCGTCACCGCCATCGATGGCGCGTTTGGTTTTGCTCGACAGCATGCCGAGGATGCGGTCGGAGTCGCGCACCGAGGAAACCTCGGGGTTGGTGACGATGAGGGCTTCGTCGGCAAAGTGCATGGCCATGAGCGCGCCGGTTTCAATGCCGGCGGGGGAGTCGCAGACGATGTACTCGAAGTCCATCTCGCCCAGGTCTTTCAGCACTTTTTCCACGCCGGCTTTTGTCAGCGCGTCTTTGTCGCGCGTTTGCGAGGCGGCCAGCACAAAGAGGTTGTGGCACTGCTTGTCTTTGATGAGCGCCTGGTTGAGCGTGGCTTCACCCTGTATGACGTTGATGAGGTCGTACACCACGCGGCGCTCGCAGCCCATGATGAGGTCGAGGTTGCGCAGGCCCACGTCGAAGTCGATGACCGCGGTTTTGTGCCCGCGCAAGGCGAGGCCGGTTGCAAAGCTGGCACTGGTGGTGGTTTTGCCCACGCCGCCCTTGCCGGAGGTGACCACAATGATTTTTGCCATCAGATAAAAGTCCTTTTGAAAGCGATAGATATTTCAGCCGGGGCCGCGGAACCGGCTTTGCCGGGCCGCAGGCGCAGCGCCCCCTCGGGGGGCAGCGCATTACACGGAGCCGAAGGCGAAGTGAAAAGCGTGGGGGCCATATTGCTAGGCTGCCAGCACATTCATGACGAGCCGGTCGCCTTCCTGGCCTTCTTCTGCGGGAACGAGCCGCACTTGCGTGGGCTGGCCTGCCAGGCCTTCGGGCAGCGGGTGCTCTGCGGTGCGGTACACGCCGGCAATCGAAATCAGCTCGGCTTCCAGCGCCAGCGAAAAAATGCGTGCCTCGGTGTTGCCGCGCGCGCCGGCCATGGCCTTGCCGCGCAGCGGCGCATACACATGGATGTGGCCGTCGGCAATGACTTCGGCGCCGGCGTTGACCATGGCCAGCACCACCAGGTCGCGGCCGCGTGCATACACCTGCTGGCCCGAGCGCAGGGGTTTGTCGACCACCAGGGCACCCAGCGGGGCGGCGGCGGGCGCGGCCACCACCACGGGCGGTGCTGGCTGTTGCGCCGGGGCTGCCGTAGCGGGGCGGTCAGGCAGCAGGTGGGCGTCGGGCACGGGCAGCAGCCCGGCCTGCAGCGCTGCCGCCATTTGCGCGGGGTTGCCGCCCTTCACGGAAAGCGGCACCAGCTGGTAGCTGCCCAGCAGGGTGATGAGGGCGGGGAAGTCGATGTCGCCCACCGCCCGTCCGCTGCGCGCGGCGGCGGACTGCAGGGGCGAGAGGTCGATCATCAGCGCGTCCTGGTCGAAAAAGTCGGGAATGTCGCCAAAGCGGGCCTGCAACTCTTGCGCGAGCGCGACAAGGTCGGTGGACTTGAGCAGCAAAGCCACCAGGGGCAGGTTGGCACTTTTGATTTCGAAGGTGGCGGGGGTGGTGGCCTGTATGGCAACAGTCATGGGTGGAAAGTCATGGGCAGAAGGACAACGGGCGACCGGTGCGGAAAATGAGGGCGAAGAAAGATGGCCGAGGGTAGCGTGCGAAGGGGCGGATTCGCACGCACGCTTTGTCGCACTTGTGAGCGTATGAAACGCTGGCCCGTGGCTTGTGGCACGCTGGTGGTGGTGTTTGCGCAGCGCGGCAGCCCCGCTTTAAAGCGGCGCCGGCATTGAATGCGCGCGTCCCGTACCCATGTGCAGGGCTCATCAGCTCGTCATTACCCTGGACATTTCATGAACTTTCTGCCGCTGGCGCTTGTAACCGCGCTGCTCCATGTTTACATTGGTGCACGCCTTCTACCCGGGTTGGGGGCGTATCCCGCGGGGCAATGGCTGTTTGCCGCGGTCCTTGTGGTGTCGGCCTTTGTCATGCCGCTGGGGCTGATGGCCGGCCGTGTGGCCAAACAGCCTCTGGCTGATGTGCTGACCTGGGCGGGCCTGCTTTTCATGGGCCTGTTTTCGTCGCTGCTGGTGTTGACGGTGGCGCGTGATGCGGCACTGCTGGTGCTGTGGCTGGCCGATGCCGTGGCGCCCGGCCACCTGCCGCTGGCGTGGCTGCGCACGGTGTCGGCCGAGGCGGTGCCGCTGCTGGGCGGGCTGATCACCGTGCTGGGTTTTCTGAATGCGCGCCGCACAGCCGCCGTGGTGAAGGTGGATGTGCCCATCAAGGGCCTGCCCGCCGCACTGCAGGGGTTTACCGTGGCGCAGATCAGCGACATCCATGTGGGGCCGACCATCAAGCAGGCGTATTTGCGCCGCATTGTCGACAAGGTCAATGCGCTGGATGCCGATGTGGTGGCCATCACCGGCGACCTGGTGGACGGCAAGGTGAGCGAGCTGGCCTCGCACGTGGCGCCGCTGGCGGAGCTGCAGTCGCGCCACGGCACGTATTTTGTGACGGGCAACCACGAGTACTACTCGGGCGCGCATGCCTGGATCGACGAGCTGCGCCGGCTGGGCCTGACGGTGCTGCTGAACCAGCACGTGGTGATTCGCCCGCCACTTCTTGCTGCGGGCCAGGACGCCACGCCGCTGGTGCTGGCGGGGGTGACGGACTACAGCGGCGGGCATTTTGACCCAGCCCATCGCAGTGACCCGGAGGCGGCTCTGCGTGGTGCGCCGGTGGAAGCGGTGCGCGTGTTGCTGGCGCACCAGCCGCGCAGTGCGGCCGCTGCGGCCAAAGCCGGCTTTGACCTGCAGCTGTCGGGCCATACGCATGGCGGGCAGTTTTATCCGTGGAATCTGTTTGTGCGGTTTCAGCAGCCGTTTACCGCGGGCTTGCACAAGTTGCAGAACCTGTGGGTTTATACGAGCCGCGGGACGGGGTACTGGGGGCCGCCCAAACGGTTTGGGGCGCCTTCGGAGATTACTTTTTTGAGGTTGGTGGTGGGGTGAGGTTGTGTTGATTTGATGGGTGCGTACTTTGCTGAGGGCGGCTGGCCGGGGGTTGCCCGGCATGCAACTCACTTTCTTTTGCTTCGCCAAAAGAAAGTAAGCAAAGAAAAGGCGCCCCTGGTTCCTGCGTCCCCTGCGCTTCGCTCCGGGGCAACCTGTGGTGCTCGGTCCAGCCGGGGTCAAAAACAACTCGCTTCGCTCAAACAAGTTTTTGCCCTGATCCGTCTGGCCCTGCGCTCCTCGGCGCATCCACAAGGGGGTGGGGAAGGAATACGAATACCTGAAGAAACAAGGACACGCCATGGCGTGTCCTTGTTGGTATTGGAGTTGGGTATTTATCTTTGGTCCCCGCTCCCGATTACCCCTTCTGTATGCGCCGAGGAGCACAGGTTCAGGCGGATCAGGGATCGCGATTGTCTGAGCGAAGTGCAACGTAGCGAGTTCGAGCGAGACCCCGCCTGAACCGAGCACCGCAGGTTGCCCGAAGCGAAGCGTAGGGTCGCAGACAGCAGGGTCGCCTTTTCTTTGGTGACTTTCTTTTGGCGAAGCAAAAGAAAGTTACTTGCATGCCGGGCAACCCCCGGCCAGCAACACTCAGCAAAGTCCGCCCCGCTTGAACAACAACAGCAACTTCGTCTACCCTCCACCCATGCCCCAAACCCTAACCCTCCGCCTGAACCCAGGCGACGACCTGCGAACAGCCCTGGACGCAGCATTCGCCCAGCTGCAGGCCGAGCAGAACACCCGCGCGGCTTGCGTCATCTCTGCGGTGGGAAGCTTGTCCCGCGCCGTGTTGCGCTATGCGGCCGAGCCGCAGGGGACGGTGCTGGTGGAGCCGCTGGAGTTGATCACGCTGTCGGGCACGTTGAGCCCTGACGGCGCGCACCTGCATGCCAGTGTGGCCAACGCGCGGGGAGAAATGTGTGGCGGCCATGTGATGCCGGGTTGCATTGTGCGGACGACCGCTGAAATTGTGCTGGTGTCGCTGCAGGGCTGGGTGTTTGCGCGTGAGCATGACACCCGGACCGGGTTCAAGGAACTGGTGGCGAAGCCGGCAACGCCCTGGTCTTGAAAGCAGGGGCCGCGTCTGTAGGCCCGCCCTGACAGTTGCCTGGCGTGATGGCCAATGGCGGGCATGAAAGACAGGCGTAGAGTGGTGTTAATGCACCACCTTCAAGGAGGCATGTTCATGTTGAAACAACCACCCTTTTCCGTCGCTTCCGTCGCCCTGCCGGGCGCTGTGCTGGCACTCGCCCTGACGCTTTTCGCAGGGCCGCAGGCGGTAGCGCAGACATCGCAAACCACACAGCCGGCTGCGGCACCCGATGCCGCGACGCCGACGGTGCCCCTGCGGAATCCGCTGAACCGCAACCCGGCACGCCGTGCGTCTGAACCTGAAGCGCCTCCCCCGCCGCCGGATCCGCGTGACTCGACCACCCGCCCGGTGATGCCACCCGGCAACGACGGCCGTGACGCGGTATTGCCCCAGCCAGATGAGCCAACGCGGCCGCCTCTTGCCAAGCCCTGAGGTGGATTTGCTTTCTGTTTATAGCCTGTGAGCGGTACGGTGTGGCATCAAGGATGAATGCCAAATGCCGCCAAAACCCAGCAGGGACGGGCGCGAGCAGCTATTAAATTGATAGTGACTGACCGTTGGCGGCCTTGGGCGTGCGCGCCTTGCGGGCGCCGGCCTGGCTGCGGCTTTTGCGGTAGTAACGCTGCGGCGAATCCTTCTGCATCATCCGGCGGCGCAGGCGCGCGGGGTGAAAGACCTGTTCGTACTGCGTGAGCCAGCGCTGTTCGCTGGCGTCGGGTGAGGGGGCTGTCTGCCTGTCGGCGGCGGGGCCGAAGCGCAGGGACGCCGGGGTGTCGGCCGGCTTGTGGCCTGGCCGTACTTCTTCCGGGGGCAACACCGGCGCAGCGTGCCGGCCGTGGCCGGAAGCCTGCGGGCCCAGGTAGTCGGACTCGACGCTGCATTGGGGCGTGAGGATGGCCCAGCGCATGTGGGCGAAGCGGCGGGCAAACAGCGGCGCCACGGCTTCAACGATGTGGTGTTCCGGCTCGAACCAGGCCACGTGCAGCGGGCCGCCTTGCGGACGGGTTTTAAAGGTGTCGTCCTGCACCGAGTGAAAGCGCAGCTGGGCTTTCATTTTCTGCATGTCGTGACGCACCTCTTCGGCCATCTGCCGGGCCAGCGCCATGTCGGTGTCGAGCTGGTTATGCCGCAGTTCGGGCTCATGCACCAGGCGCCACAGCAGGCGGTAGAGCAGGCTGAAGCGCTGCGGGTTGTTGTGCAGGATGACGGCCTGGCACAGGGTGAGAAATTCGGGCGGGACGGCGACGGTGGGTGCGTCGCTGAGTGCGGGGCTCTGCGCTGTGCCGGTGGGCGGCACGCCTTCAGCGGGCGTGGTGCTGCAATGCCAGATGACTTGCCCGGGCAGGATGTTCTGTGCCAGCAGGCCGCGTGCGGCACGGCGAAAGCCCTCGAGGTCCGTCTGCCCCTGCAGCGTGACAGGCAGCATGGCTTGTGGAAAGAGGTCGTTCGTCAGCAGGTCATTCATCACGCCCATGGACACATCCTTTCTTCACGGTTCAAGCACCCATGGTGCGGCGGCGACCACCGCGGCGGGTGTAGGCAAAAGAGCCGTCTTCCTGGGTGCGGGCGGCGCATTGCCAGGACAGAAAGCCCGAATTCACTGTATTAATATACAGTGTTTTGGTGATTCAGGTGTGAAAGCGGGGTGTAAATCCCCAGCCCTTTGTGGCTTTGTCGCCTAAATCAGGCTGAAACCAGCCCAAAAAGGCCTGCTTGACGGCAACAGCGCCAAACCTGCCAAGGTGTGGTTTTGACCCGTGCGGGTCGCCTGTCAGCGCTTTTTGTGGGCCCGCCGCAGCTTTTTGGCGTGGGTTTCCATGGCGAGATAGGCCACAACAGCCACGGTCAGCGGCACCAGGTAATAGATCACGCGGTAAGCCACCAGCGCGGCCAGCAGTTCGTACTGCGGCATCTCGTGCGACAGCAGGGCGACGAACACTGCCTCCAGCACGCCGAGGCCGGCCGGCACATGGGTGATCACGCCGGCAATGGCCGCCAGCAGCAGCACGCTGACGACGGCGGAAAACTCGATGCGGTGCTGCAGCAGGATGAAAATAATGCCCGACATGATGAGCCAGTTGCCGGCGCCCATCAGCAGCTGCAGGCCGGCCAGCCGCACGGAGGGCAACACCACCTCATGGCCGCGCAGCCGCAGCATGCGCCGGCGGGAAAACGCGCAAATGCCGAGGTAGCCCGCGACAACGGCCAGCAGCACCGCACCGATCAGGCGCAGGGCGTTGGTGGTGACAGGCCAGTCCAGGGGCAAGGTGGGCGGCTGCAAGGCAAACACCGCGCCGGCGAGCAGCAGGTAACCCATCCAGTTGGTCAGCATGCTCAGCGACATGATGCGGGTGATGGCGCCGTTGCCCAAGCCCAGGCGTGAATAGAGGCGGTAGCGAAAAGCCACGCCGCCCACAAGGGAGCCGAGGTTGAGGTTGAAGGCGTAGCTGACGAAGGTCACTGCCATCACGGTGGGGGCGCGCAACGGGTGGCGGGTGTAGTGGCGGCCCAGCAGGTCGAAGGTGCTGTAGAGCGTGAAGCTGGCCACGGCTAAAAGCACGGCGCCCCAGGCGGCGGTGAGGGGGTAGTCCTCCAGCGCGGTAAGGACCTGGGACCATTCAATCTTGCGGGCCTGCGAGAACAGCAGGCTGGCGATGAGCAGAAAGAACGCGGCGGTGGCGCCGTGCCTGAGCCATGGCCACCAGGCCTTTTTTTTCGGCGCGGCGGGCTGGGCCTTGCCGTGCCGCTCGGGCGGACGGGGAGGATGGGGTGTGGGCAAGGTGCGGGTTTCGGCCATCACGCGCTCAAATGGGTTTGGCCTGGCGCTGTTGGGGCTCGCGCGCTTCGGGCATGGCCACTTCGGCGGGCGTGATGCGCGGTGCGTGCGCCGGTAGCCAGCCGGCCCAGGCGGGGTAGCGGCGCAGCAGGTGAAAGACAAAGTAGCTGCGCAGCGTGCGCCACCAGGTGGGTTTCACCAGGTCCTGGCGGCCTATCTGTTTGCAGCTGTGCTGCATCAGGTGGTCCAGCCGCGAACCCAGGTCGTTGTTGAAGGTGCGGTCGCGGATCATGACGTTGGCCTCGAGGTTGAGCGCCAGGCTGAGCGGGTCCAGGTTGCTGGAGCCCACGGTGGCCCATTCGTCGTCGATCACGGCCACTTTGCCATGCAGGGGCCGGTCGCAGTATTCGTAAATGCGCACACCCGCGTCCAGCAGGTGGTGGTAGAGCATGCTGGCGGCGGTCTTGACGATCGCCATGTCGGGCTCGCCCTGCAGGATGAGGTGCACGTCCACACCGCGGCGCGCTGCGTGGCGCATCTCCCTGAGCAGCCGGTAACCGGGAAAGAAATACGCGTTGGCGATCACGACACGCTGGCGCGCCGTGCGGATGGCGGCGCGGTAGTGGCGCTCGATGTCGTTGGTGTGTTTGCGGTTGTCGCGCGTGACAAAAAGCGCTGCGGCGTCGCCCGCCGGCGCGGGCACGTCGTCCCTGCGCCATGTGCCGGCCACGGAACGGGCGCGTTCGGAAAAACGTTCACGCAAGCCGGCAGGCGCTTCGCCGCTGGCGCCGGCATTGCGCTGGCCCGCCGCCAGGGCCCTGCGCACAAAGCTGTGGATGTCGGCCACGAGAGGGCCTTCGATCTCGACGGCATAGTCCTGCTTGGCCTGCGGGCCGAAGTCGGCCAGGTGGTCCGCCGAATAGTTGATGCCGCCGACGAAAGCACGCTCTCCGTCGACAACCACGATCTTGCGGTGCATGCGGCGAAACAGGTTGGTGCGCCAGCCCCACAGCCTGGGCCCCGGGTCAAACACATGCACGCGCACGCCGGCCCGCGTCAGGGTGGAAATGAATTCAGGTGACAGGTCCGGAGAGCCGTAGCCGTCAATCGTCAGGTCGATCTGCACGCCGCGCCGCGCCGCCTGGTGCAGGGCCGCGTGCAGCTCTTCACCGACCTTGTCTTCAAACAGGATGAAGGTTTCCACCACCACCTCGCGTTTGGCCGCGGCAATGCACTCAAAGACGCGCGGGAAAAACTCCTCGCCGTTTTCAAGCAGCTGAAACTGGTTGCCGCTTACCCACCTCGACATAAATTCTCCTTGGCCGCAGAAGAAGGTGCTTTGCGGATTCCAGGCCAGCAGGGGCCGCGGAACCGGCTTTGCCGGGCCGCAGGCGCAGCGGCCCCCTCGGGGGGCAGCGAAGTACACGAAGTGACGAGCGTGGGGGCCATGTTTCTAGAGCTCGATTTCTGCCGCAAGGGGCGCGTGATCTGACAGGTGTGACCAGGGCCGCAGAGGCAGCACCACCGGTGCGTGGCCGATAGCGTTGCGCACATAGATGCGGTCCAGCCGCAGCAAGGGCAGGCGTGCGGGAAAGGTGCGCGCCGCCTTGCCGTTGGCCTGCACAAACACTTCATGCAGCTCGGCGCCTTTTTCCAGCCGGGCATGGGCGCGGTGCCGCCAGTCGTTGAAGTCCCCGGCCACCACGACGGGCGCGTGCGCCGGAATGTTGTTGCGCACGAGCTCGCACAGCATGTCCATCTGCTGCTCGCGGTGCGCTTCCATGAGGCCCAGGTGCACGCAGACGGCGTGCACGTTCACGCTGCGGCCGGGTATCTGCAATTCGCAATGCAGCAGCCCGCGGCGCTCAGGCCCGCTGATGGAGACGTCGAGGTTTTCAAAACGCACGATGGGGAACTTGGACAGCACGGCATTGCCGTGGTGCCCGTTGGTGTAGACCGCGTTGCGGCCGTAGGCGAACTGCGGCCAGATGGTGTCGGCTAGGAATTCGTAGTGCGGGGTTTCAGGGTAGTTGTCGAACTTGTCCTGGTGCTTGACGTGGTTGCCCGTCACTTCCTGCAAAAACACCACGTCCGCCCCGACGCCGCGAACGGCTTCGCGCAGCTCGGGCAGGATGAATTTGCGGTTGAAAAAAGTGAAGCCCTTGTGGATGTTGACCGTGAGCACCTTGAACGAGAACGACGATTCGGCGCTGACTGCTGCAAGCGCTGTCTGCGTGTCGGCCTCGACCGCTTCCATGTCGATCGGCGTGACGGCTTCAGGAGAGCGGGTGGGCACGGCGACAGACAGGGCGTCGGGACCGCGGCGCGAAGCTGAAGAAGGCGATGGCGAAGGGGATTCGGGTGTGGAAGTCGGCATAGGAAAGATAAGCGAGTAGGCCCAGACAGGCAGGCGGAAAGGGCGCAGGACAGGCCTTGGCACCCATTGTTATTCTGCGCCCGGGGTGTGACTGTAGGACAGTAACTTATTTGCGGCAGGGCGCTGCGCATGCAAGCCTTGGGACGCGCCTTTGGCCACAGCCCGCGGGCGCAGTGTCCTACATGGCACGGGGGGCCTCTCCGATAAGGCAGGCGGGCCGGGCCCGCTAGATTGAATTCAACGTTAGCCCGATGAAGTGGCAGGCGTGTTTTTTTCAACCCAGCCTACGAGCTCAACCCAAGGAATTACTCCCATGTTCAAAACCCCCTCTTCCATGAAGACGCTCTCCCTGGCCGCTGCCATGACGGCCGCAATGATGTTCGGCGCAGCCGCACACGCGCAGACCGATCCTGCGGGCAAACCGAGCGACAGCTCGGGCGCGGTTTCCACCGGTGCAACCGCCAAAACGCCTGAGCAGCGCGACGCCGCCAAATCCGAAAAACAGGCGGCGAAGTCCGACAAGAAGCAGGCCAAGGCCGCCAAACGCGCTGCACGCAAGAGCAAAGCTGCCACTGCAGGCGCTGCCCCCACGGATTCGGGCGGTACCAGCAAGTAAGGCCAGGCGCTGCCTTGGCGCCATGACAGTTTCGGGGTGCAGGTGCGCTGACGCGTTGCCGCCACCCCTTTTTGAAGGAGTTTGATATGTCCAAGTACTTTATGCGTTCCATTCCTGCGGCCGCTGCGTTGACCGCAGCCGCGTTGTTCGGCTCTGCCGGCGCCTTTGCACAGGGCCTCGGTGTGGGCGTCGGCACCGGTGTAGGGGTCGGCGTCTCGGCCGGCCAGAACACCAATATCGACGCCGGTGTTCGCGCGAATGCCGCGGCAGGCACTAGCTCGGACTCCAGCGGGCCCTCCTCGGGATCTTCCAGCGGCAGGCTCGGTGCCGGCGCCAATGTCTCCGGCTCGGCCCAGGGTGATACCTCCGCAGGCAGCAGGGCCTCCGCTGCGGTGGACAACACCGCCCGCAGCACCGGACGGGCTGTAGCCCGCACCGGCAACGCCGTGAAGAGCGGCGCCAAGCGCACCTACAACAAGCTGGATAACGCGGCGGGCAGTGCCCGTGTCCAGGGCAGTGTTCAGGGTGATGCGGCCGTTGGTGGCACTTCGAAGTAAGGCAAGTAAGGCACGGGTGTAATCGCCTGACGATTGCACCTTGCAAAGCCGGGCACAGGTTTCTACCTGCCCCGGCTTTTTTCACGCCTGCGTTATTTGGGCCGGGGTTTGCGCAATCCTTTATCGGGCTGGGACAGCCTGCCGGCCCGGAGTTCCGTGACGGCGGTGGCAACCGCGCTGGCCACGTTGCGCACTTCTTCCAACAAGGCCTTTTCCACGTCCAGCGTGTCGTGGCTGGTGGCATAGGGCTCGTAGTAGCCGATGTAGCGGTCCAGCCGGGCCTGGCTGCCGGCATCGATCAGGCCCATCCAGTCGAGCCAGTCGCACAGGCTGCGGCGCGCGCCTTCGATCCCGGCCACGTCGCCGTGCACCACGACGCCATACGCACGGCCTGCCAGGTGCTTGGGATAGTCCCAGCCTTTCATCTCCAGCGCCTTGGCTTCCTCGGGTTTTTTGCCGTGGGTGGTGGTGGGGTCGGGGTTGCCGCCGTCGGCACACACCAGGCGGTCGATCATGAGCTTGAGCGGGCTGGGTGACTGGTACCAGTAGACGGGCGTGAGGATGATGACGGCGTGCGCAGCCGTCCAGCGCTCGTAGATCTCGGCCATCCAGTCGCTGGTTTGCCCCAATGAATGGTTGGGGTAGCAGCTGCAGGGCCAGTGGCACAGCGGCATGGCGGTAGAGACGCAGCCTTTGCAGGGGTGGATATTGAGGTGGTAGCTGGAAGTGAGCAGGCTGAGGTCCAGCACATCGGGATGCATGCCTGCCTCCTGGAGCGTGGTCTTCGCGGTATTGAGCAGGCGCCAGGTCTTGGAGATTTCACCGGGGCAGGTGCCGTCGTTGCGGGCGGAGCCGCACACCAGCAACACGCGTGAGGGTGTGGCCGGGTCTTTCCAGGCCGCCTGCGCTTTGGCCAGGCGTTCGCGGGTTTCCAGCCATTCGACGGACAGGTCGTAGCCGGGGTCGGAGAACTCCTCGCCGGCCTTGCGCGTGTGGGGTGCCTTGCGGCCTTCCTGGTAGGCGTCCCAGGCCACGCTTTCGATCCGGGCCAGGGCTTCGTCTTCCTGCCGGAATGCCGGGTCGACAAAAGATTGCATGAAGCGTTCGTGGAACGCGTCGCGTGAGAGGGCGGCCGGTGCCTGGCCTTTGCGTACCGTGGTCATCTGCCGAGTCTAGTGACGCTGCATGGCCTGAACGGGCGGTTTCGACGCCGTCCTACGCAGGCTTTCGGTACCGTCCGGCGCGTGGAAATTTTGATGAGATTGGCGGTTGAGGCATAGATGACGGGCGCAAGCAGCTATTAAATTAGTAGCGTATGCGGGGTGCGGATTGGCCAAAAAAAGCCCGCACGCAGCCGTTGAGGCTGCCGTGCGGGCCTGACGCCGCTTCAGTTCAGCGTGTCGCCGTCAGGGCTCAACCCTTTTGCGGGGCGGGGCCCTGGCCGCGAGGACCGCCATGGCGCATGCCGTGCTTTTTGTGCTCGGCATCAAAGGTTTTTTGCTGCTCGGGTGTGAGCGCCGCGTAGAAGGTCTTGGTGGCTTCGCCGCGCTTGTCCATCGCCGTGTTCATCTCGGCCATGCGCTGGGTGCGCATTTCCTTCATCTTGTCGATGCGCTGGGGCGTGGTCAGCTTGTCGAACTCGGCGCGTTGCTCCGGCGTGGGGCGTGCACCGTGTGCGGGCGGTTGCATGGAAGCGGTGTAAGCGGTCCATGCGCCTTCCTGGGCGGGCGTGAGCTTGAGTTTGGCTTTGAGCTCGGCCTGGTGCTTGGCGATCATGGCCTGCATCTTGGCGGGGTCGCGGTGGCCCATGCGGCCTTCGTGGGGGCCGGCAGGCTTGCCAGCGGCAGCAGGAGCGGTCGCAGGTGCTTGCGCCATGGCGCCGGCGCCTACGGTGGCCAGCAGGCCGGCCAGCACGAGGCTGTTCAGGGAAGCAGTGCGGTTGAATGCGAATTTCATGGGGAACTTCCTTTCAGGAGAAGATGCCTGAGTTTCCATCGAGTCGTGACATACGGCTTCTGGCATCAGGTTGAAAGCAAGTGTGCGGGCCGTCTGTTTCCCTGCCGTTGCCGGGCGATGACGGTATGTAAAGTTTGGTGAAAGCCTGGTGGTGGTTACGGGGCAAGGACGTAAATATTGCCGGAGGCCGTTTTGCGGACGGCCGTGCCTCACGGCCAGGGCTTGCGGGTATGCTGTGTGCCTCAACGTCTTACCCGCCCGCCGATCAAATGAGTTTTTTGTCTGAACTGAAGAAGCACGCCACGGAACTGCAAAGCCGGCAACTCGGTGTGCAGCAAGACCTGGGCACCAACACGCAAAACTGCGAATTCGCATGCAAGATGGCGCGCAAATACCTGCAGGAATTGTGCGCGCAGCTCAATGTGATCAGACCGCCGGCTCCCGGCGACTACAGCTTGAATGGGAAACAGCTGTTCCCGCCGCTTGCGCTGGCAAACCTTCGGTGCGACGCCCGTACCAAGATGCTGAGAAACGCAGAAGCGATTGACTACATCGGCATGGGATGGGATCTGCTTCCGGCCAAGGGAAGTGTGGCCGTCCATAGCGTGACAGTGAACTTCCCGCCGGATCTTGAACGGGTGACGAGCCGCCTGTCTATCGGCAAGGTACCGCATGAGCGCAAGGAGCAGCGCCATCCGGAAACCAACAAACTGTTGGCCTATGTGTTCGAGTATGAAACGCAGACACGGGGTTTTATCACGGTCACGCCGGACCACGACCGTGGCGAAATTGCCTTCCGGATCAGCAATGTGGGCGGCTTTGGTATGGAAAACACGACATACCCCGCGGCACAGGTTACGCCGGGCCTGATGGACGAATTGGCCAAAAAACTGGTTGGGCAGGCGAGCCGCTTTGGGTAACTGGCCCCTGGTTTTTGTCTCCCCGCCGGTTAAGGTGCTATTGACCACGGTCAATTGCCATTACCGTCCGGCCTGCCTACAATAGCGCCAGCTTGTCGGGGTGCCAAGGATGTTTCCGTAAGGAGGCTTTCGAGGCTGAGATCGCAGTATGCGAGACCCGCTGAACCTGATCGGGATTATCCCCGCGTAGGGAACAACGCAATTGGCTCCGGAACTCCGCAGCGGCACACCAGGTGCCACCGATGGACCCCCGGCTCCCCAGCAGGCACCCCACCTCTGGAATTCAGGAGAACAAAGCCATGGCCAAAACCCGTCTCACCGTTGACACCCAAGACCTCACCAGTCGCATCACGCGCGCGCCTTTTCCGGGCTCCGCAAAAATCTATATTGAAGGCTCGCGCCCCGATATCCGTGTTCCGTTCCGTGAAGTCACGCTGACCGACACGCTGGTGCATGAAGGCGCCGGTGAGCCGCGCCGCGAGGCCAACCCGCCGCTGCGTTTGTATGACGCCTCGGGTGTCTACACCGACCCGGCCTCGCCCATCGACATCACGCGCGGCCTGCCGCCGCTGCGCGGCGCGTGGATCAACGAGCGCCAGGACACCGAAGCCCTGCCCGGCATCAGCAGCGCCTACGGCCGTGAGCGCCTGAACGACCCGGCCCTGGCCGCGCTGCGCATGGCGCATGCGCCGGTGCCGCGTCGCGCCAAGGCCGGCGCCAATGTGTCGCAGATGCATTACGCGCGCAAAGGCATCATCACCCCCGAGATGGAATACATCGCGGTGCGCGAAAACCTGGTGCGCGCGCAGCTGGCCGAGCGCCTGGCCACTGAGCGCATGCCGAAAAAAGGGCACTCCTTCAACGCCGCGATCCCGGAGCAGATCACGGCCGAGTTTGTGCGCGACGAAGTGGCGCGCGGCCGCGCCGTCATCCCGAACAACATCAACCACCCTGAGAGCGAGCCGATGATCATCGGCCGCAACTTCCTGATCAAGGTGAATGCCAACATCGGCAACTCGGCGGTCACCTCGAGCATCGAAGAAGAAGTCGACAAGCTGGTCTGGTCGATCCGATGGGGCGCAGACACCGTGATGGATCTCTCGACGGGCGAGAACATCCATGAAACACGCGAATGGATCTTGCGCAACTCGCCGGTGCCCATCGGCACGGTGCCGATTTACCAGGCGCTGGAAAAAGTCAACGGCAAGGCCGAAGACCTGACCTGGGAAATCTTCCGCGACACGCTGATCGAGCAGGCGGAGCAGGGGGTTGATTACTTCACCATCCACGCCGGTGTGCGCCTGGCCTATGTGCCGCTCACGGCCAACCGCCTGACGGGTATCGTTTCGCGCGGCGGCTCCATCATGGCCAAGTGGTGCCTCTCGCATCACAAGGAAAGTTTTTTGTACGAACGCTTTGACGAGATCTGCGAGATCATGAAGGCGTATGACGTCTGCTTCTCGCTGGGCGACGGACTGCGCCCGGGTTCGATCGCCGACGCGAACGACGAAGCGCAGTTTGCCGAGCTGCACACGCTGGGCGAGCTCACGCAGATCGCCTGGAAGCATGATGTGCAGGTGATGATCGAAGGCCCCGGCCACGTGCCGCTGCAGCTGGTGAAGGAAAACGTCGACAAGCAGCTCGAAGCCTGCTTTGAAGCGCCTTTCTATACGCTGGGCCCGCTGATCACCGACATTTCGCCAGGCTATGACCACATCTCTTCGGCCATGGGCGCGGCCAACATCGGCTGGTACGGCACGGCCATGCTCTGCTACGTGACGCCGAAGGAACATCTGGGCCTGCCCAACCGCGACGATGTGAAGCAGGGCCTGATCGCCTACAAGATCGCCGCGCATGCGGGCGACCTGGCCAAGGGCTACCCTGGCGCGCAGATGTGGGACAACGCGGTGTCGAAAGCGCGCTTCGAGTTCCGTTGGGAAGACCAGTTCCGCCTGGCGATCGACCCCGACACAGCGATGGCGTATCACGACGAAACGCTGCCCAAAGAGAACGCCAAGGTGGCGCATTTCTGTTCGATGTGCGGGCCCAAGTTCTGTTCGATGAAAATCTCGCAGGAGGTGCGCGAGTTTGCGCGGCTCAACCCGGCCACCACCACGCTGGCGTCGGCCACCACGACAATTCCCATCAAGCAGATCGCCACCGGCTTTGAGGAAAAGGCCAAGGAGTTCCGCGAAGGCGGGAGCGAGATTTATTCCTGAGTTGTTTCGGAGCCGACCCTGAGATGAGCACTTTGCACATCGGTATTGCGGGCGCGGGCCTGGCCGGACGCACGCTGGCCTGGCGACTGCTGCGTGCCGGCTGCCGCGTCAGCCTGTTCGATGCGCGGGCGCGTGATGACCTGGCCACAGCCTCGATGACGGCGGCGGCCATGCTGTCGCCGCTGGCGGAACTGGCGGTGGCGGACGAGGCCGTGTTTGCCCTGGGCCAGCGCTCCATGCAACTGTGGCCGGAGTGGATTGCCGAGCTGGAGGTTGCAGGCTTGCCGGTGTATTTCCGGCGCGAAGGTACGCTGGTGGTGGCCCATGCGCCCGACCAGAGTTCGCTGGAACATTTCACCCGCCTGCTGATGCACAAGCTGCCTGATGCGTCACGTGCGCAGGTGCAGGCGCTTGATGCCGCTGCGCTGGGCCGGGCCGAGCCCGCGCTTGCCGGGCGCTTTGGCGGCGGCCTGTTGCTGGAGGGCGAAGGCCAGCTGGCCAATGACCAGTGGATGGCCGCGCTGGCGGTGGAGATCGACAGGCTGGGCGGCACCTGGCTCGAAGGCCAGGCAGTCAACGCTGCGGAAGAGGGCCGCATTGTCTGCGCCGGGCAAAGCCATGGCGTGGATGTTGCGGTGGACGCACGCGGTGTGGGTGCGAAGGAAGGCTGGCCACAGCTGCGCGGCGTGCGCGGCGAGGTGCTGACGGTGGAATGCGCCGGCGTGACGTTGCAGCGCCCGGTGCGCCTGATGCATCCGCGCTACCAGCTGTATGTGGCGCCGCGGCCCGGCCACCGTTTTGTGGTGGGCGCGACCGAGCTGGAATCGGAAGACAGCGGGCCGGTGACCTTGCGCTCCACGCTCGAGCTCGCCAGCGCGCTGCACAGCCTGCACCCGGCGTTTGGCGAGGCCAGGGTGCTGCGCCTGGCGGCTGCGCTGCGGCCTGCGCTGGACGACCACCGGCCGGCGATTGCGCTGCGCAGCGGTGTCTGGCATATCAATGGCCTGTACCGTCATGGGTATCTGTGCGCGCCCGCGCTGGTGGACGGGCTTGTCCATAAACTCCTGGGTACGGAGAATGAATGACATGACGACGACAACATTGGAAATATCGTTGAACGGTGAACGCATGGAAACCGATGCGCCGACACTGCAGGCATTGCTGCAGGCGCGGGGCTACGACTTCAAGAGCGCCTTTGCCTGCGCCATCAACAATGGGTTTGTGCCGCGGCCCCAGTGGCCTGAGCGCGCATTGCAAGACGGCGACCGCATCGACGTTGTCACGCCTATCACCGGAGGCTAGAAATGGCGCACCCCCGCCGTATGCTCACTTCGTGTAGCACCCTCCCCCCCTTGCAGGGGGCGACGCTGGCGGCCTGGCAAAGCCAGTTCCGCGGCGTCTGCTGGCACGTACCGCATCGTTGGAGCAATTGATATGACTATGCCCGAGGCCTCTTCGATTGCCCATGGCCAGCCCCTGACGGTCGGTGGCAAGACTTTGTCCAGCCGCTTCTTCCTTGGCACCTCGCATTACCCCTCGCCGCAGGTGATGAGCGATGCGGTGCGTGCCAGCGGGTGCGAAGTGCTGACGGTGGGCTTGCGCCGCCTGCAGCCCGAAAGCGGCGGCGGCAACAGTTTCTGGCAACGCATCCAGGCGCTGGGCTGCCACATCCTGCCCAATACGGCGGGCTGCCACAGCGCGGAAGAGGCGATCACGCTGGCGCAGATGGCGCGCGAGATTTTTGGCACGACCTGGATCAAGCTGGAGGTGATCGGCGACGACTACACCTTGCAGCCCGACACGCACGCCACCCTGCACGCCGCGACGGTGCTGGCCAAAGAGGGTTTTGCCGTGTTTGCCTACACGACGGATGACCTGGTGATAGCCCAGCGTTTGCGCGACGCGGGCTGCGCGGCCGTGATGCCCTGGGCCGCGCCCATCGGCACGGGCCGCGGGCCGCTGAACCCTTATGCGCTGGAAACCATGCGCCGCCGCCTGCCCGATGCGGTGCTGGTGGTCGATGCCGGCATCGGCCGGCCTTCGCATGCGGCGGCGGTGATGGAGCTGGGCTTTGATGCGGTGCTGCTGAACACCGCGGTGGCGCAGGCCGGCGACCCGGTGCGCATGGCGCGCGCGTTTGCCGACGGCGTGGCCGCCGGCCGCGCCGCTTATGAGTCAACCCCCATGCCGGAGCGCGCGGCCGCGCAGGCTTCCACGCCGACGGTTGGCGTACCCTTCTGGCACGCACCCTGACTGGACTTCCGATGAAAACCCCTGCCTTTGCCCCATTGACCGGCCCGATTGGTTTTTACCCCGTGGTGCCCGACGCAGCCTGGGTCAAACGCCTGCTGGGCTGGGGCGTGCGCACGATCCAGCTGCGCATCAAGGCGACGGATCACACGCCGGGGGAAATTTCCGCCGAAGTGCAGGCGGCGATTACCGCCGGGCGCCGCGTCAAGGGCGCGCAGGTTTTCATCAACGACCACTGGAAGCTGGCGCTGGATTTCGGCGCCTATGGGGTGCACCTGGGCCAGGAAGACCTGGACACGGCCAACCTGGATGCGCTACGCAAGGGCGGTGTGCGGCTGGGCCTGAGCACCCACACGCCGGCTGAACTGGCGCGCGCGCATGCGGTGCAGCCCTCTTACCTGGCCATTGGCCCGGTTTATCCGACCACGCTCAAGGTCATGCCTTATGAGCCGGTGGGGCTGGAGCAGCTGCGCGACTGGGCCTTGCGGGCGTCGCCCTACCCGGTGGTGGCGATAGGCGGCATCTCGCTGGACCGCATCGCCGGCGTGATGGCGTGTGGCGTGGGCGGCGTGGCTGTGGTGAGCGCCGTGACGCTGGCCGCCGACCCGCAGGAAGCCGCGCTGCACGGCTTGCGCCTGGCGGCACCGAACCGGGCCTAGATCGGTTTCATGGATGAAAAGGCCCGTTCAGGCAATCTGAACGGGCGCAAGCAGCTATTAATTTGATAGCGTTGGATAGTCTGTGTAGCCCTTTTCGCGGCCACCGTAGAACGTGGCTTTGTCCGGCGTGTTGAGCGGTGCGCCAGCGCGCAGGCGCTCCACCAGGTCCGGGTTGGCGATGTAGGGCTTGCCGAAGGCGACCAGGTCGGCGCCGTTGGCGACAGCTTTTTCAGCCAGCACCTGGTCGTAGCCGTTGTTGACCATCCAGGCGCCCTTGCCACCGGCCTGACGGTAGGCGGCCTTGAGTGCCTTGTAGTCGAACGGACGGTCGTCGATTTCGCGCGGGCCGCCGGTGGCGCCTTCGATGATGTGGATGTAGGCGAGATTGAGTGTGGCAAGCTGCTTGACCACGTAGTCAAACAGCGGCTGCGGGTTGCTGTCATGCACGTCGTTGGCGGGCGTGACGGGCGACAGGCGAATGCCGGTTTTGCCGCCGCCTACCGCGTCCGTGACAGCTCGCGTGATTTCCAGCAGCAGGCGGGCGCGGTTTTCGATGCTGCCGCCGTAGTCGTCGGTACGCTTGTTGCTGCCGTCTTTGAGGAACTGGTCGAGCAGGTAGCCGTTGGCACCGTGGATCTCGACGCCGTCAAAACCGGCCGTCTCGACAGCATTGCGCGCCGCTGCTGCAAAGGTGTGCACGATGCCAGGGATTTCTGCTGCCGTGAGCGCGCGCGGTTCAGAGGTTTCAACAAAGGTCGGCACGCCGTCCTCGATCAGCACCGTCTTGGTCTTGGCCGTGATGGCTGACGGCGCGACCGGCTTGCCGCCCTCAGGCTGCAGCTTGGTATGCGAGACGCGGCCCACATGCCAGAGCTGCACAACGATCTTGCCCCCCTTGGCATGTACTGCACGGGTCACTTCCTTCCAGGCGTCAAGCTGCTCGCTGCCGTACAGCCCTGGGACGTCGGCATAGCCCTGGCCCTGATGGCTGACGGCGGTGGCCTCGGTGATCAGCAGCCCGGCGCTGGCGCGCTGGCCGTAATAAATCTGTGCGATGTCGGTCGGGATGGCGTTGGGTGATCGGTTGCGCGTGAGCGGCGCCATCACGATGCGGTTGGCAAGGGCCAGGTCACCGGCTTTGTTGGAGTCGAATAGGGTGGGCATGAAGAGATCCTGAATGGGGCTTGAATGAAAACAGGGCCAGTTTGGCCCTGTTTGGATTGGCCCGCCCAACACGGGTTGCTAATTTCGTGCTATTGAACGGCCCGCAAAACATGCCATTCTCCGCTCCCGCTCCCGCGCTTGTTCCCGATTGCCCCTTGTGTATGCGCCGAGGAGCGCAGGGCCAGACGGATCAGGGCAAAAACTTGTTTGAGCGAAGCGAGTTGTTTTTGACCCCGGCTGGACCGAGCACCACAGGTTGCCCGTAGCGAAGCGAAGGGACGCAGGAACCAGGGTCGCCTTTTCTTTGGTGACTTTCTTTTGGCGAAGCAAAAGAAAGTTACTTGCATGCCGGGCAACCCCCGGCCCCCGACCACAACCCACAACCAGCGTTCGAACTGCCACTTACTTAAGCAGTCCTTCGTGTTTCATGGCAGCCTGCACCGCAGGCCGAGCCGCCACACGCTCCCGAAACGCAGCAAGGTTCGCAAACCCCGAAATATCCACCCCGACCCGCGGTGCCCAGTTGGTCACAGTGAAGAGGTAGGGATCAGCCACGCTGAAGGCATCGCCCATCAGGTACTGCTTGCCGGCGAGCTGGCTGTCCACCCACTTGAGGCGCGACAGCAGCTTGTCGATGACGATGGTCTTGTAGTCGGCCGGTGTGGCGGCATTGAACAGCGGGCTGAAGCCCTTGTGCAGTTCGGTGCCGACAAAAGTCAGCCAGGACTGCAGCTTGTAGCGCTCCAGCGTGCCGTTGGCCGGGGCCAGCTTTTTCGCGGGCACCAGGTCGGCGATGTACTGCACGATGGCCGGGCCTTCGGCGATGCGTGTGCCGTCGTCCAGCTCCAGCAGGGGAACATAACCCAGCGGGTTGATGGTGTAGTAGTCGGTGCCGTCTTCCAGCTGGTGGGTTTTGGTGGGCGCCAGCACATGCTCGAACTTCAGGCCCGACTCGTGCAGCGTGATGTGGGGTGACAGGGAGCAGGCGCCGGGGGAGTAGTAAAGTTTCATGGTGTCTTGTCCTTTGTGGGGTAGCGAAGTGTGGCGGGAATGTCGCACAGCCCCTCATGCTAGCCGGAACAGCGGATTATTGCTGGCCGGCGCGCCACAATAGCCGCATGGCAAAACTTTTCAAATGGCTGGTGTTCCTGGCCCTCGGCTTGATGGTGCTTCTGGCCGTGGTGGCCTACACCTTGCACCGCTGGGTCAGTACGGACGACTTCCGCCAGCGCGTTGAGCGGGAGGCGTCGGCCGCGCTGGGCGTTCCCCTGACCCTGGACCGGGTGGCGGTGGACATCTGGCCTTTGCCCGCTGTGGCGCTGAGCGGTATTTCCGTGCAAAGCAAGCCGCCGCTGACGCTGGAGCGCGTGGAAGTGCGGCCCGAATGGCGCCCGCTGTTGCAGGGGCGCCTGGAAGTGGCGACCTTGCTGGTGCGCCGGGCGGTGTTACCGCAGCAGGGCATTGATGCGCTGCTCCTGTTGCTGCAAAAGAAGAAGCAGGCGGTGCCTGTCAAAGCGGGCGCGCCGGCGGCTGCAGCCAACACGGGCCCGGAAATGAGCCGGCTTGACTGGTTGCCGCGCCGCACGGTGCTGGACGACGTCACCTGGGTGAACACCACCGGCGCACGCACCACGGTCAAGGGCGAGGCCAGCCTGGGCGCCGACGGCCTGCCGGAGAACGCGTCGCTCAAATTGACAGAAGGCAACCTTCAGGGCCTGGAAGCAACGCTGCAACGCGTGGAAGCACAAGCCGGCGAGGCCGGCGGTGCCGCCCAGTGGGACTTGCTTGTGAAGGTGGGCGGCGGCAAGCTGGAAGGCCGCCTGGGCCTGCAGCGCGGTTTTGTGGCGGCCGCAGCAGCAACGGCAGCTGCCAAGCCGGGCGCGAAGGCGCCGCCGGTGGCGCGTTCGGCGGAAGAACTGGTGCTGCAGGGCCAGTTGAAAACCAGCGGTGTCGAGGTGTCCGCGCTGACGGCGCCCGCCAAGGCCCTGACCGGCCAGCTTGACGCCACGACCACGCTCAATGCGCGCGCCGCCACCACGGCTGCGCTGGTGGATGCGCTGCAGAGCCACACCACCTTCACGGTGCGCGATGCGGTGGTGAACGGCCTGGACCTGGCCAAGGCGGTCAAAACGGTGGGGCTGAGCCGTGGTGGCCAGACCCGGCTGGATACATTGGCCGGGCAGGTCAGCACCCTGGGGCGGTCAGCGCAATTGACCAACCTGGTGGCGAGCTCCGGTGCCTTGAGCGCCACCGGCAATGTGGCGGTCTCGTCCGCCAAGGCCCTGAGCGGGCAGGTCAGTGTGACCCTGGCCGGCGACAGCAAGATCGGCAGTGCCATTGGTGGCGCTGTGGGTGTGCCGCTGGTGGTGGGCGGTACGCTGGACAACCCGGAAGTCACGCTGTCGCGTGCGGCGCTGCTGGGGGCCGCCATCGGCACCGTGCTGTTGCCTGGCGTGGGTACCGGGGCCGGCGCTGGTGTGGGCGAAAAGGTCGGTAAAAGCCTGCGCGGCATCTTTGGCAAATAAGCTGACGCCTTCCCGGTTGGTGCGTCAATGAGCGCTTACTTGCTCCTAAAGCCTTGGCTGTTCTGAAGTTGCGCTGAGCTGCGCCCTTGTCCTACAGGTCCATGCGGGCGCTGCTGATTCGGAAAATCGCCGCCTGCTTTTAGCATCGGCTTATGGGTCATGGGCTGCGTTGACTCACCTTGACTTCACACTTTGATGCCCATGACGTGCGTAACGCCGTAACGCCTCATCCTGCGCATTCGCGCAAGAGGCTACTTTCTGGAGGCCATCATGCTCAAGTACGCGATTATTTTTGCGCTGATTTCATTGGTTGCCGCTGCCCTCGGTTTCGGTGGTGTGGCAGCAGGTGCTGCCGGTATTGCCAAGATTCTGTTCGGCCTGTTCCTGATCCTCGCGGTTATCTTCATCGTGCTGGCTGCGCTGGGTGTAGGCGCTGCAAAGAAAGCACTGAAGTAGATGGCTGCGAGCACCGACATGCCGGCCGGCACCATGGCCGCGCGGTTCCGGCAGCGGCTGTTCCACCCGTGGCGGCAGCCGGGCAATGAGGCTGCACGCCTGCCTGCGCCTTCTGCCGGTGTGGCGCCCAAACGGCCGCTGGGTTTCCAGGCCAGCATTGCCGAGTTTCTGCTGATCAACCGCCTGCGTGCGCGCCGGCCGGCTGCACCGTCTGCCGATGTGCTGGAGCGCGCGGCCCGCATTGTGTTTGTGACCTGCAAAAACTGGTTTGCACCGGCCGAGAACCGGGAAGTCAGCCACCGCACACGTCTCTGACTGCGCGGCCGCCTGACGCACACCCCTGCAGCCGTGCCGCCGCTGCGACTCAAGCATCCACAAGGTTTCTTTTCACCGGTTCAGGCTTATGCACACTACCCTTATTGATCTGTTGCTGGAATACGAGGTCATTCACCCCGCCCATTTCCTGTTTCACATCGAGGCGGCTTTTCACGAAGGCCACCATGTTGTGGAAGAGCGGCTGACCATCACGCCCAGCATGAAGGTGCGGAACTTTTCGGATGAGCGCAGCGGCAACCGCTTTATCCGCCTGGATGCTCCCAAGGGCGTACTTTCGGTGAACTACCATGCGCGCGTGGAGCTGCACCCGGCCCCGGTGCCGCTGCACCTGGACGAAACCCCCGTGACGGCGGTGCCGGACGAAGTGCTGCGCTACCTGATGCCCAGCCGCTATTGCGAATCCGACGTCATGAGCCGGGCCGCGCAGCAGCTGTTTGGCCACTTGCCGCCGGGCATTGGCAGGGTGCGTGCCATCGAGGCCTGGATTCACGACTCGATTGGCTACCTGCCGGGTTTCAGCAATTCCACGACGACCGCGCAGGAGGTGTTTGTGCAGCGCGCGGGTGTCTGCCGCGACTTTGCACACCTGGGCATCACGCTGTGCCGGGCCTTGAACATTCCCGCGCGGCTGGTGGTGGGGTATGTGCACTTTGACGAGCCGCCGGAAGATTTCCATGCCGTGTTTGAAGCCTGGCTGGAAGGGCGATGGGTGATCTTCGACCCGACCCGCATGGCGCCTATCGACCGCCTGGTGCGCGTGGGCACAGGCCGCGACGCCAAGGACGTGGCTTTTGCCACCATTTTTGGCGGTGTGCAGATGCTGCGCAAGGAACTTTCGATCACCGAGGGGGACATCCTGCCCGGCGTTTCAACGGGGGTGCATTCGCCCGCGCTGACCGTGGTCACGGTTTAGCCCGCAGGCGCCGCTATGGCTGCCGCGTTGCGGCGCTTCAGCACCAGCAGCCCGAACAGCGTGGCCGTGATGTACATGCTGAAGGAGTAAATCGCCGCCGGCAGGGCCAGCTGGAAGTTGTTCAGCACGGCCAGCGCAATGAAGATGGCCAGCGTTGCGTTGTGAATGCCGATCTCATAGCTGATGGCGGTCGAGATGGGTTTGTCCAGGCCCGTGGCCCGCGAGACGTAATAGCCGGCCAGCAGGCTCACGAGGTTGAAAGCCAATACTGCCGGGCCGATCGCTGCGAAGGTGGCGGTAAGTGACTGCCACTCCTTGACGACTGCGCCTATGGCCACCACGGCCAGCACGATGATGCTGAAAATCTTGGTCGGGTTTTCGCTGCGGGCGGCCCAGGCGGGTTTGCGCGTGCGCAGCCACATGCCAATGGCCACCGGCACCAGCACGATGATGATCACTTCCACCACCTTGCCGAACTGCAGCGGCACGACCTGGCCTGTTTTGGCGAAGGTGTCGATCGCCCAGTTCGCGATCACCGGCATGGTGACGATGGACAGCAGCGTGTTGATCGCTGTCAGCGAGATGTTCATGGCCACGTTGCCGCCGAAGAGGTGGCTGAACAGGTTGGCCGAAATACCGCCGGGCGAGGCGGCCAGCAGCATCAGCCCCACCGCAAAGAGCGGCGGCACATTCAGCAGCACGATGATGGCGTAGCAGGCAACGGGCAGCACAATGACCTGCAGCACCAGTGCCACCGCCACGGCCTTGGGGTATTTGAGCAGGCGGATGAAGTCCTCGACCTTCAGGGTCATGCCCAGGCCGAGCATGACCAGCGCGAGTGCCGCGATCAGCAGCTGCGCGACGACAGGTGAGCCGCCGCTCATGACTTGTAGCTTTCGTCAAGTTTGTCGAGCTTGCGAATCAGCGAGGGCCAGACAAAAGCACCACCCAGGCCACCGGTCTGCACGCGCATGGCCTCGGCCACACCCTTGACGATCAACGGGTTGACTTCGGTGAGTTCGCCACCGGCCTGCGCGTCGAGCTGGATGCGGCAGGTGTTCTCGAAGGTGTACATGCTGAGGAAAGCGTCGGCAATCGTCTTGCCCACTACAAGCAGGCCGTGGTTGCGCAGCATCAGGAAGTTGGCGTTGCCCAGGTCGGCCTGCAGACGCGGCTTTTCATCGTCGCGGAAGGCCACGCCTTCGTACGCGTGGTACGCCAGCGACGCCAGCACGAAGGTGGACTGTTGGCTGATGGGCAGCACGCCGCACTTCTGCGCGCTCACGGCCACGCCGGCGCGCGTGTGGGTGTGCAGCACGCAACCGGCATCGGCGCGCGCTTCATGCACGGCGCTGTGAATCACAAAGCCGGCCGGGTTCACCGGGAAGGGCGTATCAATCACCTTGTTGCACTGGCCGTCGACCTTGACCAGGCTGGACGCCGTGATCTCGTCGAACATCAGGCCGTAGGGGTTGATCAGGAAATGGTGGTTGCCGGCGCCGGAAATGGTCTCAGGCAGCTTGGCGCTGATGTGGGTGAAGACGAGGTCGCTCCAGCCGTAGAGGGCGACGAGGCGGTAGCAGGCGGCGAGGTCGCAGCGCAGTTGCCACTCTTCAGCGCTGACGACTTCCTTGAGGGAGGGGATATGCATGGGGTTTGTCTCCGTGGTTGGTATGAATAAAGGTGCTCTGCGGCACGAACTGCCCACGATACGTGGGTGCTTGACGGGGAACTGTCAAAAATTTGACAATTGGTCGTATGCCTGTCGTTCCGAAGACACCTTCGCCCCTTTCACCGCTCTCACCGCCATCCTTGCTTGCCCGCATGTCGGCCAACCCGTGGTTCGGTGCTCTGCCGGCGGCGGACCGCCAGGCGCTGCTGGCGTCGTCCGAGGTGCTGCGCCTGCGGCCCGGCGAAATGCTGTTTCGCCAGGGCGATGCGCCTGGCGGCTTTTATGGCTTGCTCGGTGGCCTGCTGAAGATCTCCTCGCTGCGTGAGGACGGGCGTGAGGCGATTCTGGTGGTGCTGGAAGCGGGCAACTGGATCGGCGAGATTTCGTTGATGGATGGCGAGCCGCGCACGCACGATGCCACGGCCCTGTCGGCCGTGGAGGTGCTGGTGGTGCCGCAGGCCGCCTTTGCGGTGCTGATGCAGGGCGCGCCGTTTGCGCGGGCCATTGCCGGCTTGCTGGCGGCGCGCGTGCGTTCGCTCTACGGCATGGTGGAAGATGCCGCCTTGCGTTCGACCCGCGCCCGTGTGGCGCGCCGCCTGCTGTTGCTGGCGCGGGGCGATGCCACGATGGCATTGAAGGCGCGGCCGGTGGTGCGGGTTTCGCAGGAGGCGCTGGCCATGATGCTGGGCATCAGCCGGCAAACCTTGTCGGTGGAACTCAAGGTGATGGTGCAACGTGGCGCCATCGCGCTCGGTTACCGCTGCATTGAAATCGTTTCGCCCGCGCGGCTGGAGGCGCTCGGCAACGTATCGCCTTGATGCGAATGGCCGGTGTTCAGGCGCCGGGCCGCGTGGCGTTTTCCAGCTGCGTGAGCCACACCATGGCCGCGCCTGCGCTGGCGCCGCACATATCGGCTGAAGGCATGAGTTGCCCGCACACGGCCGGCCTGCCGGGCCGGCCAAAAATGAGGCAGCGCTGCTGATCGTCCAGCTGCACGCAGCGCACACCCGCCGGCTTGCCCTGGGGCATGCCGGGAATGGCGGAGCTGATGGAGGGTGCGGTGCAACAGGCGCCGCAGCCGGGACGGCAGTTCATGGCTGGTGATTTGCTATGAAAAATATAGCTGCTCGCGCAGATTCCTATTGGGCTGAAGCCGTATTTGATGCTCAAAAAAGGCCTGTGGGGCCGTTTGTGGGGCAAAAATCAGTCGGGTTTGATCTTTGCCCGTGCCGCCACTTCCTTCCAGCGCACCTGCTCGGTCTTGATGAACGCGCCGTACTGGGCCGGGGTGTCGCCGATCGGCTGGGCGGTGTCGCCGCGCAGGCGTTCGGTGGCCTGCGGGTTGCGCATGGCTTTGTTGCAGGCCTCGGCGATGCGGTCGATGTTGGCCTGCGGCATGTTGGCCGGCGCATTGAGGCCGTACCACTGCGTCATTTCAAAACCGGGGTAGCCGCTTTCCGCCACAGTGGGGACGTCGGGCAGCTGGGGCAGGCGCTCCTTGGTGCCGGTGGCAATGCAGCGCAGCTTGCCCGACTTGATGTGCGCCAGGATGGCCGGCGCGCCCACGCTTGCTGCTTCGAGCCGTCCGGCCAGCAGGTCGGTCAGCTGCGGGCCGGTGCCGCGGTAGGGCACGTGCAGCACAAAAATGCCGGTGGCCATCTTCAGGTATTCAAACGCCAGGTGGCCGGCACTGCCGTTGCCGGCCGAGCCGTAGTTGAGTTGGCCGGGCTTGGCCTTGGCCAGTGCGATGAATTCCTTCAGGTTGTTGGCAGGCACGCTGGAATTGACCACATACAGGCTGGGCACTTTGGCCAGCAGCGAGATCGGCTTGAAGTCCTTGTTGGTGTCGAAGGGCAGCTTGTCAAAGATAAAGGGGTTGACCGCCATGGTGCCGATGTGGCCCAGGATGATGGTGTGGCCGTCGGTGGAGGCTGCGCATTCCTGCATCGCGATGTTGCCGCTGGCGCCGGGCTTGTTTTCCACAAACACGGTTTGGCCCAGGCTCTTGGTGAGTTCGTTGGCGGCCGAGCGTGCGACGATTTCCGAGCTGCCGCCGGGCGCGAAGGGCACCAGCAGGCGTATCGGCTTGTTGGGCCAGGTGCTTTGTGCATGCGCGCTGCCAAGAAGAAGGCCGGGGAAGGCGGATACAGCGGCTGCGGCGCCGCCGGCCTTGAGGCCGAACTGCAATGCGCCGCGGCGCGTGTTGAGGTGTTTCATCTGATGTGTCTCCATGTTGTTGCCGCCGTCGTTTTCATCGCCAGCGTGTCGGTCCAATATAGGACCGTACGTGAGGTGCGGCGCTACGTGATTCCGCTAATGAGGCTAACCCCCATGCGCTAGATGAAGGATGCGTCGAAACGTTCGCGCGCGGCCTTCAGGTTCTGGTGGTTGCGCTCGGCCCAGTTGTCCAGCGGGATCAAGGTTTCGCTGAGGGACTGGCCCAGCGCGCTGAGCTGGTATTCCACATGCGGCGGCACGGTCTGGTGGTCAAGGCGCAGCACCAGACCATTGCGCACCAGCTCCTTGAGCGTTTGCGTCAGCATCTTTTGCGAGATGCCTTCGATCTTGCGCATCAGCTCGTTGTTGCGCACCGGGCCATCGGCCAGCGCCGGGATGACCAGCAAGGCCCACTTGCTGGCCACCAGCTCCAGCGCCTGCCGCGAGGGGCAGGCCTGGCTAAACACATTTGAAGCGTCGGTGGGTGGGTCGCCGGGAATTGTCATGGTTACCAGAAGGTGCGTACTTGCCTATGGGTAATCGTAAACCTAAGCTGGTGGCTCATCAATCCTAGAACCTATTCATGGTCTAAACGGGGCCGCGCAAGCGCCTTCTCGGGATGGGATGCAAGGCGCGGTGCGCCGCCCATAGCCCGGCTATGGGCAAGCATCGCAACGCCGCAGACCGCCCGAGAAGGCACTTGCCCTCCGGGTTGGGGTGAAATCGGGCGATTGAGCCACCCGGTCACTTGCATGGGCATGAGCCCATGCGGCGTGCCCGGGCGGCCCACTCATCCCGATTGCACCCCAACGCGGCCCCGTTTAGACCATGAATAGGTTCTTACCCTTTAACCCTGTTATTCCAAAGAAAGACTCCCGATGGCCTGGCTCTATTTACTCGCCGCAAGCATTGTCGAAATCGCAATGGCCTTGTTCCTGAAATCTTCCGAAGGCTGGACGCGCCTGTGGCCCAGCGTGCTGGGGGTGGCCGCGGCCGGCGCCAGCATTTTCTTTTTGACGCATGCCGTCAAGACCTTGCCGGTGGGCACGGCCTACGCGATCTGGACGGGCATAGGTTCGGTCGGCGTGACGCTGATCGGCATTCTCTGGATGGGCGAAAGCGCCTCGGCACTGCGCCTGACCTGCGTGGCGCTGGTCGTGGCCGGCATGGTGGGCCTGCGCTTGCTGGACGGCGCTGTTTGATCAACCCATCCCAAGGAAAAACGCATGACCCATCTGGTTTATATCGAAGCCTCGCCGATGCAGGCGGCATCCACTTCAACTTCCGTCGCCACCGCCTGGCTGGACGCCTATCGCCGGGCGCATCCAGAGAGCACCGTGGACACGATCAATGTCTGGGACATCGACCTGCCGCCTTTTGACGCCGACATGATCGCCGCAAAGTTTGCCGTGCTGCGCGCGCAGAATGCGACGGCGCAGCAGCAGGCGTTGTGGGCGCGTGCGGTCGCGGTGTCGCAGCGCTTCAATGCGGCGGATCAATTTCTCTTCAGCCTGCCGATGTGGAATTTCGGCATTCCTTATCGGCTCAAGCATTTCATCGATGTGGTGACCCTGCCGGGGCAGAACTGGAGCTGGTCGCGAGAGGCCGGTTATAAGGCGCTGCTGCCAGGCAAGAGTGCGACGCTGGTGTATTCAAGCGCAGGCGCGTATCTGCTGCGGCCCGAGGAAGATGAATCCGATTTCCAGAAACCGTATATGCGGCGCTGGCTGCGTTTCCTGGACATTGAGGTGACAGCGGAAATCAGAGCGGCGCCGACGCTGGTGCCGCCCGAAGAACTGGCGGCGACCAAGGCCGGTGCGATGGAACGCGCCCGCACCTTGGCCTCAACCCGTTAAGTTATGTTGCCAGCCGGGCGCTGGCAAACAGCACCTGGTCGATCACCGCCTGCACATTTTTGAGGTGCGATTCATCGAGCAGGTTGCCCTCGGTGTCGAAGGCGCTGCCGGCGCGGCCCAGGGCAAAAGCCTTGGGCGCGACCCAGCACTGCGCGTTGAGCAGCAGCGGCACCAGATGGCTTTGCGAACGCAGGCCGCCCAGCGCGCCGGGCGAGGCGCTGAGAATGCCCACGACTTTGCCGGTGAAAGACTTGAAGCCTTCGTGCCAGGCCGGGTCGCTCTTGACGGGGCTGGAGACCCAGTCGATGGTGTTCTTGAGCAGCGCGGTGTAGCTGCCGTTGTACTCGGGTGAGCAGATGATCCACGCCGGGTGTTCAAACATGAGCTGCTTGAGTTTCATCACGTCGGGCGGCGTGCCCTTGGCTTCGAGGTCGGCGTTGTACATGGGGATGTCGAAGTCGGCCAGCTCGATGTGGGTGACTTCGGCGCCGCTGGCGCGCGCCAGTGTGGCGCTCACCTGGGCGAGTTTGCGGTTGAAGGAGTTTTGGCGAATGCTGCCAGCAAAGACGAGTAGTTTCATGCCCGCTATTGTGGCCGCTGGCGGCCGGCTTTTGGCGTGACTCCCGCGCACAACAGCCGTCTTGCACGGACTTTGAAGCTCCAGCCTAATAAGGACGGGCACCAGCAGCTATTGAATTGATAGCAAATCCCCGGGGCCACGCAAGGCCATGCCCCCGGACAGGCCGCACAAATAAGGCCTCGCCTGATAAAATCGTGCCTTCGTCCTGTGGGGACCGATGGGCCAGGGCACCTGCACGGCGCATGTGTGTGTTGCCGCGCCGCCGTGCGGCTGCGGCAAGCCTGGCCACCATCGACACCGGACCGCTCCATGGCATGCAGGCGCCCCAGCCTGAAAGCCGCTTTACCCGAAGGAGGCGTGATGCACTCGCCTTATGTTTACCCGCAAGAATTTGACGTGATCGTGGTCGGTGGCGGCCATGCCGGCACCGAGGCCGCGCTGGCTTCCGCACGCATGGGCTGCAAGACTTTGCTGCTGACCCACAACATCGAGACCCTGGGCCAGATGAGCTGCAACCCGTCGATCGGCGGGATCGGCAAGGGCCACCTGGTCAAGGAAGTCGACGCCATGGGCGGCGCGATGGCGTTGGCCACCGACGAAGGCGGTATCCAGTTCCGCATCCTGAACAGCTCCAAGGGCCCGGCCGTGCGCGCCACCCGCGCGCAAGCCGACCGCATTCTGTACAAGGCGGCGATCCGCCGCAAGCTTGAAAACCAGCCCAACCTGTGGCTGTTCCAGCAGGCGGTCGACGACCTGATGGTCGAGGGCGACCGGGTTGTCGGGGCGGTGACGCAGGTCGGCATTCGCTTTCGTTCGCGCACCGTGGTGCTGACGGCCGGCACTTTCCTGGACGGCAAGATCCATGTTGGGCTCAATAACTATTCGGCAGGGCGGGCGGGCGACCCGCCGGCCGTGTCCCTTTCGGCCCGGCTCAAGGAACTCAAGCTGCCGCAGGGCCGGCTCAAAACCGGCACGCCCCCGCGCATCGACGGCCGCACCATCGACTTCAGCAAATGCACCGAACAACCCGGCGACGGCATGCCGGGCGGCACGGAAGGCCCTGTGCCGGTGTTCAGTTTTATGGGCGGCGCGATTGCCCATCCGCGGCAGATGCCGTGCTGGATCACCCACACCAACGAGCGCACCCACGAGATCATCCGCTCCGGTTTTGACCGCAGCCCCATGTTCACCGGCAAGATCGATGGCGTCGGTCCGCGCTATTGCCCGAGCGTGGAAGACAAGATCAACCGCTTCGCCGACAAAGACAGTCACCAGATTTTCCTGGAGCCGGAAGGCCTGACCACCCACGAGATATACCCCAACGGCATCTCGACCAGCCTGCCTTTTGACATCCAGTACGACTTGGTCCGCTCCATGGCGGGGATGGAAAACGCCCATATCCTGCGGCCTGGCTACGCCATCGAGTACGACTACTTTGATCCGCGGGCGCTGAAATCCAGCTTTGAAACCCGGGCGATTGGCGGCCTGTTCTTTGCCGGCCAGATCAACGGCACCACCGGCTACGAAGAGGCGGCGGCCCAGGGCATGTTCGCTGGTATCAACGCTGCGCTGCAATGCCAGGAGAAAGAAGCCTGGTTGCCGCGGCGCGACGAAGCCTACCTGGGTGTGCTGGTTGACGACCTGATCACCAAAGGCGTGACCGAGCCTTACCGCATGTTCACCAGCCGGGCCGAGTTCCGCCTGATGCTGCGCGAGGACAACGCCGACATGCGCCTGACCGAAAAGGGCCGCGAACTGGGTCTGGTAGACGACGCTCGGTGGGATGCCTTCAACCGCAAGCGCGACACTGTTTCACGTGAAACAGCCCGGCTTCGGGCAATCTGGGTCAATCCCAACAACTTGCCGGTGGCCGAAGCCGAGCGGGTTCTGGGCAAGTCCATTGAGCGGGAGTACAACCTGCTCGACTTGCTGCGCCGCCCGGATGTGAACTATGCCGGACTGATGTCGCTGGAGGAGGGCAAGTACGCCAACCCCGAACTGGCAGCCGAAGCGGCAGCCAGCGACGACATGGCCAAAAGCGTGATCGAACAGATCGAGATCACGGCCAAGTACGCCGGGTATATCGACCTGCAAAAGACTGAAGTCGAGCGGGCATCACACTACGAAAACCTCAAGCTGCCCGCCGACCTGGATTACCTGCAGGTGTCGGCGCTGAGCTTTGAGGCGCGCCAGACTCTGGCCAAACATCGCCCCGAAACGTTAGGCTTGGCCTCCCGGATCTCCGGCATCACGCCTGCCACCATCTCCTTGCTGTTGGTGCACCTGAAGAAAAACCTCTGGAAAAACACGACGCCACTCCAGGCGGCCGGGGCTTCCACCGAAAAAGCCCAAGCCTGATGCGGGGCGGTGAACAGGAATTACGCGCCGGCCTCAAGGCGCTGCAGCTGGATTTGGGCGACGCACAGATCGACCAGTTGCTGGATTACCAGGACCTGATCGGCAAATGGACCAAGGTGTACAACCTGACCGCCGTGCGCGATCCGGCAGAAATGATGACGCACCATCTGCTGGACAGTCTGGCAGCCATCCTTCCGCTGCGGCAGCATCTGGAAAAAGCCGGGCTGGGGCAGGGCGCCAAATTGCTGGATGTGGGTTCAGGCGCCGGTCTTCCCGGCGTAGTCATCGCGATCTGTTGCCCCAATGTGGCGGTGACCTGCGTGGATACGGTGGCCAAAAAAGCCGCGTTTATCAAGCAGGCGGCGCTGGCTCTGAAGCTACCCAACCTCTCCGGCCTGCACGCCCGGGTCGAAACCATCACCACCTCTTTTGACGTGATTTGCTCCCGGGCCTTTGCTTCGCTGGTCGATTTCACCAATTGGTCGGTGGGTGCGCTAGCGCCGCAAGGTGCCTGGATGGCCATGAAGGGCAAACACCCGGCCGACGAAATTGCCGCCCTGCCAGCCGGCGCTGAAGTGTTTCACGTGGAACAACTGCAGGTTCCGGGACTGGATGCCGAGCGCTGTATTGTCTGGATGCGGGCGAAAGCCGGCGCTGCTCCCGTCTGATTCCCGCTGAGCCCGTTGTTCGGGCACAAAAAGAAACCTCTGCGGACACCAAATCAGCCTTGATCTGGCTGGTTTGGCGTTTCTGCGGCACACCCCTGTCGTAAACTCACAGCCTCACTTCTCTCTACTTTCTGGAGAACCTCCATGTTGGGCTCATTCGTCGCTACTACTGGTGTGGCCGACTACGGCGCTTTTGTCGTTGCCATCATTGTGTTTTTGCTGATTCCCGGTCCTGGCAACCTGGCGCTGATCACCTCGACCAGCAAAGGCGGTATCGCGGGCGGCCTGGGTGCGACTTTCGGCGTGATCGCCGGCGACCAGGTTTTGCTCTGGGCGGCGGTGGCCGGGGTGTCGGCCATCATGGCGGCCTACCCGACGGCTTTTCATATCGTCCAGTGGGCGGGTGCCATTTACCTGGCCTGGCTGGGGATCAAGATGTTGATGGCGAAGCCCGGTGACGCGCCCTTGCTCAATATCAAGCCGCGCCACTACTTTCAGCAGGCCACGCTGATCACCTTGCTGAACCCCAAGGCCATCGTGTTTTATATGGCTTTCTTCCCGCTGTTTGTCGACCCGGCCCTGCACCAGGGGCTGAAGACTTTCGCCGTGATGGCGGCCACGATTGCGGGCCTGACTTTCCTGTATGGCCTGACCTCGGTGATGATCACCTATCACCTGGCTGAGCGCATACGCGCCAACCCGAAAATCACGGCGGCCCTCAACAAGCTGGCCGGCGTTTTCCTGATCGGCTTCGGCCTCAAGCTCGCTGTCTCCAAATAAGCCGCCGTCGCATTTCGCATCCTCTCTCGAACAAAAACTAAAAGTACACATGGCCAAAATATTCTGCGTAGCCAACCAAAAGGGTGGGGTAGGGAAGACGACAACGACGGTGAACCTGGCTGCAGGCCTGGCCAAAGTCGGCCAGCGTGTGCTGATGATCGACCTGGATCCACAGGGCAATGCCACCATGGGTTCAGGCGTCGACAAACGCAAGCTGGAAATGACGGTGTACGACGTGCTGCTGGAATCGGCTTCGGTGGCCGAGGCACGCGTGCACAGTGAAAAGTGCGGCTACGACGTGCTGGGCGCGAATCGCGAGCTGGCGGGCGCAGAGGTCGAGCTGGTCGATGTCGAACGCCGCGAAAAGCGCCTCAAGCTGGCGCTGGCCGAGGTCGACAGCCAGTACGACTTCGTGCTGATCGACTGCCCGCCGTCGCTCAGCATGCTGACGCTCAACGGCCTGTGTTGCGCACACGGCGTGATCGTGCCGATGCAGTGCGAGTACTTTGCGCTCGAGGGCCTGACGGATCTGGTCAACACCATCAAGCAGGTGCACGCCAACCTTAACAAAGACCTGCAGATCATCGGCCTCTTGCGCGTGATGTTCGATCCGCGCATCACGCTGCAGCAGCAGGTGAGCGATCAGCTCAAGGAACACTTTGCCGACAAGGTGTTCAACACCGTGATCCCGCGCAACGTGCGCCTGGCCGAAGCGCCCAGCTACGGCTTGCCGGGCGTGGTGTTTGACCCGGCCTCCAGGGGGGCGCAGGCTTTCGTCACCTTTGCCGAAGAAATGGTGGACCGCATCAAGGCGATGTGAACGGCGCAAGTGCTGTTCTATAAGCAAAAAATGCCTGCGAACCAATAAGAACGGGCGCAAGCCGCTATTAAAGTTATAGCAAGCCGATTCTTCTTTTTCATGAAATCCGACAACGTCCTCATTCTTCCCGGCTGGAAAAACAGCGGCCCCGGTCATTGGCAAACGCTGTGGGAGGAGGCCGAAGGCTACACCCGCGTGGAGCAGCACAGCTGGATGCACCCACTGCGCGGCGACTGGACGGCGCGCCTGGAAGAGGTGCTGCTGTCCTGCGACGAACCTGCGGTGCTGGTGGCGCACAGCCTGGGCTGCATGCTGGTGGCGGCCTGGGCCAGCCACTCCAGGAACATTCACCGCGTCAAAGCCGCACTGCTGGTGGCCCCGCCCGACGTCGACCGCGAGGACGTGCGCGAGCTGCTGCCCAGCTGGTCGCCAGTGCCGCTGAACAAACTGCCGTTTGAGAGCGCGCTGTTTGCCAGCAGTGACGATCCTTTCTGCGCGATCCAGCGGGCGCGGCAATTCGCAGCCGCGTGGGGCTCCACCTTTGTGGACGCCGGATCTTGCGGGCACCTGAATGCCGAGAGCGGCCTGGGCGGCTGGCCCGAAGCGTACCTGCGGCTGCTGCAGCTCAAGGAGCTGACTTCACCGGCCATTGAACCTTCACCCGGCATCATCCCTGGCCCATGACCTTATTTTTTTACCAACGCCCGCGCGCGCGCTACGTGCAACTCGCCCTGATAGTGCTGGCGACATGGGCGAGTGCCTCTCTGCATGCCGAGCCCGATGAAGAGCTGCTCGGCAAGGCGCAGGCCTACCCGCTGGGCAACGCCAGCACCTGGTACAGCAATCCTTATCGCGTCGGTTCCTGGTCGGCCATGGACAAGGTGCCTGGTGTACGGGTCCGTGTGGTGGCGCACCCGGCCGAAGCCAGCCCGCTGCCGCGCGCGGCGAACCCGGCGGCCGTCGCCTACCGCTACAAGAACCTGGGCTACACGCTGGCCGACTACCTGGACCGCCAGCGCGCCACCGGCCTGCTGATTCTGAAAAACGGCGAGATCATCGCCGAGCACTACCGCTACGGCCGCAAGGACGACGCGCGCTTTTTGTCCTTCTCCATGGCCAAGAGCGTGACTTCGCTGCTGGTCGGCAAGGCGCTCTCGCTGGGGCTGATCGCTTCGCTCGACGACCCTGCCGACAAGTACGTCAAAGCGCTTGCAGGCACCCCTTACGGCGCCACCACGCTCCGCCAGTTGTTGCGCATGAGTTCGGGCTTGACGTTTACCGAACGCTATGACGGCAAGGACGACATCGCGCGCCTGTCGCGCGCCGCCGCCGGCGCGCCGGGCGCAGGCATGCCGCTGGATGTGCTGAAGTCCATCACTGACCGGCATTCGCCGGCAGGTGAAAAATTCGTTTATGCCGGCTCCGAGACCGACGTGCTGGGCCGCGTGGTGGTGGCCGCCACCGGCAAGAACATGTCCGAGCTCACCACCGAGTGGCTGTGGAAGCCCATGGGCGCCGAACATGATGCCTTCTGGCGCATCTCCGCCGACGGGCAGGAGCAATCCTACGGCGCCTTCAACGCCACCCTGCGCGACTGGGCGCGGCTGGGCCAGTTGCTGGCCAATGACGGCCGCGCCATCGACAAGGCCACCGGCAAACCCGGCGCATCGCAGGTCTTGCCGCTGGACTACCTGCTGGACGCCACGGATCCGGCGCGCCAGCCGCCCGCGTTCAAGCCGCGCAAGGCCACGCCTTACTTTGGTTATGGCTACCAGTTCTGGCTCATGCCGCTGCGGGCACGCACTTTTGCCATGCAGGGCATCCATGGCCAGACGGTGTATGTGCAGCCGTCCACCGGCATTGTGATGGTGCTCACCTCGGTGTGGGAACAGGCCAGCGGCAAGCAGGATGCACAACCTTACGAAGAGCGCGACGCCCTCTGGCGCGGCGTGCTGCAATCTCTGGGCGGGGACCTCACGCCCGGCTCGCAATGACGAATTGAAAGAAAGATAAAACCCATGGTTACCAAAAAACCCAAGGGCCTCGGCCGCGGGCTCGAAGCACTGCTCGGCCCCAAGGTCAGCGAGACCGCCACCGATGCGGAGAACGCCAGCAGCACGGCCAACAGCCCGGGCCTGCCCGCGTCGCTGCGCCTCAGTGACATGGTCGCCGGCCAGTACCAGCCGCGCACCCGCATGGACGAAGGCGCGCTCTACGAGCTGGCCGAGTCCATCAAGGTGCAGGGCATCATGCAGCCCATCCTGGTCCGCCGGCTGACCAGCGGCGCCAACGACGGCAAGTACGAAATCATCGCCGGCGAGCGGCGCTTTCGCGCGGCCAGGCTGGCCGGACTGGACGAGGTGCCGGTGCTGGTGCGCGACGTGCCCGACGAGTCGGCCGCCGCGATGTCGCTGATCGAAAACATTCAGCGCGAAGACCTGAACCCGCTCGAAGAGGCCCACGGCCTGCAGCGCCTGGTCAAGGAATTCGGCCTCACGCACGAGCTCGCCGCGCAGGCCGTCGGCCGCTCGCGCAGCGCTGCGTCCAACCTGTTGCGCCTTTTGAACCTGGCCGATCCGGTGCAAACGATGCTGATGGCGGGCGACCTGGACATGGGCCACGCGCGTGCCTTGCTGGGCCTGGACCGCGCCGCGCAGATCACCGCGGCCAACCAGATCTCGGCCAAAAAAATGTCGGTGCGCGAGGCCGAAAGCCTGGTCAAAAAACTCAGCGCCGAGTTTTCACTGAAGCCGCAAAAGGCCACCAAGGAAAAGTCCCGCGACACCCGCCGTGTGGAGGAAGAACTCGCCGACCTGCTGATGGCCAATGTGGAAGTGCGCATCAAAAAGCAGGTCAAGCGCAACGGCCGGCGCGAAGACATGGGCGAGGTGGCCATCCAGTTCGCTTCGATGGACGAGCTCAACGGATTGATCGAGCGCTTGCGCGGCAACAAGTAGTCCGTTCAGGTTATTTTTCTTCGGGGAACCGGAGGATGTCGGTCGGAATGTGAACTAATTCACGCCTTTTGTGACTCTTACACGGCTTTCTCCAGAAAGCGGGTGACGGCTGGCGCTCACATGCTTATTGTTACTACATGTAATTATTTGTGTGTTTGCGTATGAATTACTTGGCGAATCGTTCTTTCCGCAGCGCTCACCTTGCCGGGGTCGGCGTCTCCACCTTCCCCGCCACAACGGACTGGATCAAGCCAGGCTGGCGAGAAGGGTTTGCCGGCCTTGGCGCCTGTGCCACCCTTGCCGTGGTGATGGCCCTGGCGTCTCAGGCCGCAAAGGCGCAGCAAACCATTGAGCGCGTCAAGCTCACGGACAACGACCTCAGCTGCCAGCAGATGTACGCCGAGGCGCAGCAGATGGACACCACCATGGCCCTGGCGGGCCCGGGCCTGCCGGTTGTCAGCGCAGCGCCCGCGGCCACTGCCACGCCCGTTGCCGTCGTGCCCGGTGGCGCGCTCACGCTGGCGCAAATGCATGCGCCGACCGCCGCGCTGGCCACGCAGCAGGGGCTTTCGGCCCAGTACCAGCAACAAATCGCCAACAACATGGCGGCGGCCCAGCAAAACGGGCGCAATTCCGCTGCACCATCGCCCGCGCAGCCCAGCGGCCTGGCCGGTGCGCTGGGCACAGGGATGTTGGGCTCCTTGCTGGCGCGCACCGGTGCCGCAGCTGCCGCACCCGCCACCGTACCGGCGCCAGTTCAGGCGGCTGGTGCTGGTCTGGGGGCCCAGGCCAGGGCGCGCAAAGACCACTTGACTGGTTTGTTCCTGTCCAGAGGCTGCAAGCTCTCGGAAATGCAGAAGTAGCCTCGAAATTTTTTTAACCCGCGTTTTTCCCTAACCTCCATCAACCTTACCCATTGCAGGACCGGTCATGAAACAACACTCCCTTGCCGCCGCGCTGGCGCTTTCCCTGGTGGCTGCCGCCGCATCTGCGCAAACCATCGAGCGCGTAAAGATGACGGACAACGACCTTACGTGCCAGCAGATTTACGGTGAGATCGGACAGATGGACAGCGTGGTCACGCGCGCCGCCCAGTACACCGCGGCGCCGGCCACCGCGGCCCCCGCAGATGCAGGTGGTCAGGTCGCCGGAGCGGTGGTGCAAACTGCGCTGGCCACCGCAGCGGCCAATGCGGCAGCGCAAAATGCCGGCGGCTTTGGCGGATTCGGCGGCGGCCTGGGCGGGATGTTTGGCGGCATCGTGCAGCAGCTGGCGGGCAATTCGGCCCAACAGGCTGCCAATAACGGCGTCGCCCAGCAGCAGGCCGCAACCGCGCAGCAACAGGCCATTGCCCTGCAGAGCCAGCAGGCGCAGGGCCGCAAGGAACATCTCACCGGCATGTTCCTCGCCAAGGGCTGCAAGATGAGCGACATCCAGAAATAATTGAGCCC
The DNA here is from genome assembly GCF_056405675.1 of Polaromonas sp. P1_F4. Classification (NCBI taxonomy): domain Bacteria; kingdom Pseudomonadati; phylum Pseudomonadota; class Betaproteobacteria; order Burkholderiales; family Comamonadaceae; genus Polaromonas; species Polaromonas sp. P1_F4. The sequence goes on from NZ_JBFUBP010000008.1 coordinate 50,121, forward strand.
CCACGGTCGCTCACTTCGTGTAGCTTCCGAGGCCTTGCAGGCCGCGGCTCGCGAGACGCTTCGCCTCTGTCGCCCGTCCAAGCCTGCGCAGGCAGGCTTGGAGCCGCGGGCTCCAGCCCCTCGGGGGCCGCCCGCCTGCGGCCCGGCAAAGCCGAAAACTGACACACCCCTATCGGGCTCACTGCGTGTAGCCCTTTTCCCCTTGCAGGGGACGGTGCCTGCGGCCCGGCAAAGCCGGTTCCGCGGCTCATGCTGGCTCGAAGATTCAGGGCGTATTCAGTGGGGGTATTCACCAGTGGGGGCCGAGGGACCGGCTTCGCCGGCCCAAGGCACCGCCCCCTCGAGGGGGGAACGGGCTACACGAAGTGAGCCCGGACGGGGGTGGTTATAGATCGCACTGCAAACGCGCGGTAGAGTTCGCTTCACATCGAGAAAATCTTGCCCGGGTTCATGATGTTCTTCGGGTCGAGCGCGCGCTTGATGGTGCGCATCATGTTGACTGCGCCGTCACCGGCTTCGGTTACCAGAAAGTCCATCTTGTGCAGGCCCACGCCGTGCTCGCCGGTGCAGGTGCCTTCGAGCGCCAGCGCGCGGGTCACCAGCTTGTGGTTCAGCGCTTCGGCCACTTCGCGCTCCTTCGGAATCGTCGGGTCGATCAAATAGCCGAAGTGGAAGTTGCCGTCGCCGACATGGCCGACGAGGAAGTAGGGAATGCCGCTGGCATCGACTTCGGCCACGGACTCCAGCAGGCAGTCGGCCAGGCGGGAAATCGGCACGCAGGTATCGGTGGAAATCGCGCGGCAGCCGGGCCGCGACTGGATGGCCGCGAAGTAGGCGTTGTGACGGGCGGTCCAGAGGCGCGTGCGCTCTTCCGGCGTGCTGGCCCATTCAAACGCGTTGCCGCCGTGGCCGCTGGCGAGCTCCTGCACCAGCTCGGCCTGCTCTTTCACGCTGGCAGGTGAGCCGTGAAACTCCATCAGCAGCATGGGCTCTTCGCGCAGCGTGAGCTTGGAGTGCGCATTGACCATGCGCACCGTGTTGTGGTCGATCAGCTCGACGCGCGCAATCGGAACCCCCAGCTGGATGATCTCGATGGTGGTGCGCACGGCAGCTTCGATGCTCGGAAAGGAGCACACCGCAGCGGAGATGGCTTCAGGCAGGGGGTACAGCCTGACGGTGACTTCGGTGATCACGCCCAGCGTGCCTTCGCTGCCCACCATCAGGCGCGTGAGGTCGTAGCCCGCCGATGATTTCTTGGCGCGCGTGCCGGTGCGGATGACGCTGCCGTCTGCGGTGACGACTTCCAGTGCCAGCACGTTCTCGCGCATGGTGCCGTAGCGCACCGCATTCGTGCCGCTGGCGCGCGTGGCGCTCATGCCGCCCAGGGTCGCATCGGCGCCCGGGTCGATGGGGAAGAAGAGGCCGGTGCTCTTGACCTCTTCATTGAGCTGCTTGCGCGTGACGCCGGCCTGTACCGTGACCGTGAGATCTTCGGCATTGATGGACAGCACCTTGTTCATGCGGCTCACGTCGATGCTGATGCCGCCCTGCACGGCCAGCAGGTGGCCTTCAAGCGATGTGCCCACGCCGAAAGGAATCACCGGTACGTTGTGCCGGGCGGCCAGCTTCACCGCATCTGCCACGTCCTGCGTGCTTTCGGCAAACACCACGGCCGACGGCGGCGGCGCCGCGAAGGAGGATTCGTCGCGGCCGTGCTGCTCGCGCACTACCAGGGCGGTGGAGCAACGCTCGGCAAAGCGGGCTTTCAGCGCGTCGATCAGTGCGGCAGGGGTTTCGCGCTGGCAGATTTCGGGAAGCAGGTGCGTGGGCAGGGGGGCGTTCATGGTGTCTCCGGGTCGGTGGCACAGTTTACGACGTGCGCGCCGTTTGCGCCAACGAGGCCGGAGGCCCAGCCATCACCGCTGGAGCGCCCGCATGAAGCGGGGGAGACAAAGCAGGCCGCCCCCTCAAGGGGCCATCAGGGACTGTCAGGAGCCGGTGGCCGCCTTGGTGAGCTCGGCCAGCGAGATAAAGGTGTCGTGGTTGGTATCGATCTGCTCGAAACGCTGTGCCACGGCCGGCAGGTGCTCGGCTTCCTGGCGATCAAGCTTGCCGTCCTTGTTGGTATCCGCACGGCCGAAAGCCGCCTCGACGTCCTTGCCGGTGGTGCGGTTTTGCGGTACGGCGCCCGGTGTGCCGGAAGGCGCCATCTGGGAAGGCGGGCTGGTGGGGCTTGCAGGTGAGGGTGGAGCGGTTTGGGCCCGCACGGCGCCAGCAGTGCCCATAGCAAGTGCCGCCACCAAAAGCACGCTGCGCAACTCGAAGCCGGGAATAGAATGTTTTGGATGCTGTGTTGCTGTCGTGTGCATGGTCATGCGAAGAGTCTTTCAAAGAGTGGACAAGCAGCCATTGCAACCCAGCCTGCCCGTTGCGGCCAGCAGTTTTGCAGGGTGTTTCCTCACTCACATGATGGTGTACGACGACACATTTTCTTGCCCGGCGTAACGCCGGGCTTCATGCACTTTCACCGCGCTTCATCGCGCCTTCACACCATGGCCAATAGACTCTCACAGATCGCAACGCGCACCGGCGATAACGGCACCACCGGCCTGGGCGACAACACGCGTGTGTCCAAGGACAGCCTGCGTGTGCATGCCATGGGCGATGTCGATGAATTGAACTCGCACATTGGTGTGTTGTTGTGCGAAGAGCTGCCCCCGGGCGTGCGCGAATTGCTGGTGGAGGTGCAGCACCAGCTCTTCAACCTGGGCGGTGAACTCTCCATTCCCGGCTTTGAGCTGCTCAAGCCCGAAGCCGTAGCGCTGCTTGATGAAGCGCTGGCCGAACACAATGCAAAGCTGCCGCGCCTGGCGGAATTTATCTTGCCGGCGGGCTCGCGTGCCGCGTCGCTTGCGCATGTGTGCCGCACGGTGGCGCGCCGTGCCGAACGATCGGTGGTCGCGCTGGGTGCGGCCGAACCGGTCAAGGAATCGCCGCGCCACTACCTTAACCGCCTGAGCGATCTGCTCTTCGTTTTGTCGCGCGTACTCAACCGCATGAACGGCGGTGACGACGTGTACTGGAAGAGCGAACGCATGGCACAGGCCGCCGGTACGAAATAACAACAACGGCCTGCGCGGTGTTCTCCGCATGAACTGCAGCCATACCGGCCAGCCGTTGTCTGTAACAGGTCCCGTTCCGGTGCGGTTGGAGCCGGTGGTTTTGCTATCAATAAGATAGCGAATTGCGCGCGATCATCAAGTGTTGCGGCACTAAAACACCTTGACCTCAAGTTGCCGTCGGGTTCGGGCCAAAAAAATGGCGCTTCTAGACCCGCGTCAGCATGTGCGCCGGTAGCCAGCCGGAGAAGGCAGGCAGCAGCGCATTGATGCGCCGCGCTGCCTCCTCCTGATAGAACTGGCGGGCGACCAGCTGGAAGATCTCTCCCCGCAGCTGCCAAAGGTGCTGTGCGGTGTGCGCCTCGTCAATGCGCCAGTGCATGCGTTCGCACATGGGCCCCTCGCATCGCTGCAGCGCATCGTGGAGCTGATGGCGCAGCTGGTCCAGGTCCAGCGTCGATGGCTCCAGCGCACTTTCATGCGACCGGCTGTGCAGCGACTTCATCCATGCCATGGCAGTCTTCTCATGTGGAGGGCCTTGATGCAGCTGAACGTCAGCGCATGTCAACGCACAAAGCGGCCTTCGAGGCTCACGATGGAGAGGTCCGCGAAGTCCAGGCCCGTGTGGTCGTCGGGGCTGAAGCTCACTTCCAGCCCGCCCAGGTCGAAGCGTTTCATGCCTTCCAGGGCCGCCTGCAGCGTCTCCCGCGTGGGGTTTTTGCCCGCGCGCCGCAGGCCCTCCACCAGCACCTTGGCGGCGGCATAGCCTTCCAGCATGGCCGGCGACAGCGCTATCCCCTTGGCTTTGGCCAGGTCGTTGGCTTCCTGCACCATCGTGTAGGCATAGGAGCGTTCCGCCGGGTAGACCTGCGTGACGATGACGCCGCGTGAATACTCCCCCAGCGCCTTGATGAAGCCCGTCGATGCATTGTTGGACAAGGTGACCACGCGCACGGACGACTTGGTGGCGCGCAGGGCCCGCACCCCATCCGCCACGGCGTTGCTCGAGCCGATCCAGAGCACGGCTTGTGCATCGCTTGCCAGAATGGGTGGAACAAGCTGGTTGTAGTCGGGCTTGCTGCGGTCCGCTTTCAGGATATTGGTGGGCTTCAGCTTCGCCTGCGTAAAGCCCTTGTTGGCCCCCTCCAGCCCGTCACGGCCAAAGGAGTCGTCCGCATGCACCACAGCGATACGCTGGATGCCCAGCGTGTGCAGGTGCTCGATGGCCTTCTCGGCCTCGCGCTGGTAGGTTGCGCGCACATTGAAGACATAGCGGTTGACCGGCTGGTGCAGGATCATCGCGCCCGTGGAGGGGCCGACCAGCGGCATGTGGTTGGCTAACAGTACGGGCAACACGGCTTCGGTGGGGGGCGTGCCGCGCGTCAGGAACAAGGCGACGGCGCCGCGCTCGGCCAGCTTTTGCGCGTTCTCGCCGGCGAGCTTGGGGTCGAACTTGTCGTCCAGTGACACCAGCTCCAGTTGCCGGCCTGCAATCCCGCCCCGGGCGTTCACCGCATCCAGCCACAGGCGCGCGCCTTCGGTGTTTTCCTTGACGCCCGCGGCCACAGGACCCGTGAAACCGGCTGTCTGGCCGATCAAAATCTGTGCGTGTCCCGCGCCGCACAGGACGGCTGCCAGCAGCGCTGTGGCCCATCGACTTACAGTTTTTGTGTCCATTTGTTACCTTTCGTCTTCTTGTCGGCGAACGATACAAATGCACATCTATAAGATCAAATACGATTCAAACCATCTCTTGAGACGAAAAAAATATGGAGCTGAACCCTGTCGTTATGAGCAGATTTGGCCTCTGGCGCGGCTTTCGGAGGGAAGGCCTCATCACAGCCCCTGAAAACACCGATAACCGTGGCCGTGAATGTGCGCCTGGCCAGGCAAAGTGCAGGGTGGATATCTGGCGCGGGAAAATTGTTGCTATTTGTAAATGTGCTGCTTGCGCGTAGCCATCAAGGTTGGGTGCGCCATTACACCTATCACCCTTCGAATCGCCTTACCCTGGCCGCAGCATCGCCATCGTGATGCGCGAGACACAGGTCAGTTCGCCCGCGTCATTGGTGAGCTCGATCTGCCACACCTGCGTGCTGCGTCCTATGTGCACGGGTCGCGTGGTGCCGGTGACCCAGCCGCTGGTGACGCCCTTGAGGTGATTGGCATTGATGTCCAGCCCGACAGCGCGGTGCCCTTCGGGTGCCGCATAGGCCGCGCCGCAAGAGCCCAGGGTCTCCGCCAGCACCACCGATACGCCGCCATGCAGCAAGCCGTAGGGTTGCACCGTGCGGCGGTCCACCGGCACGCGGGCACGGATGAAGTCGTCACCCACCTCCAGGAATTCGATGCCCAGATGGGTGACCGCACTGTCGGCGTTGTGGTGCGTGAGCAGTTCGACGGAGATGGGCTGTTTCCAGATGCGCATGAAGGTTCTCACAGGGCTGATACCCCCTCACTATAAGGTTGCGGCCTACAGCGCTTGGGCACCTTGTCGCGTAGGCTGCAGCGGCGGCCCGGCTTAAGCTGGCCGTATGAGACACACGGACCACACGCACACGGACTGCACGGACTACATGAACCTGGATTACCGGAACCGGGGCTGCCCGGCTCCATCGGGCCGATGACACGTTCGAACAAATGGCTGGCAGGGCTGCTGGGTGTCGCACTGGCCCTCGGCTTGCTGTGGTTCGCCGCACTCCGGCTGTTGCCGAGTGACGAGGAACTCGCGCAGCGTGCTGCCACCGAGCTTGAGGCGCAATTGGGCGTCAAGGTCCGTGTCGGTGCATTGCACTGGCGTTTGCTGCCTTCGCCGGCGGTGGTGATTGAAGAGGCCAGTACGGAGCAGCCCCAGCCGATCCTGATTAAAAAACTCACCGTCTATCCGGACCTCTTCGCCCTGTGGCAACGCCGCGTGAAAATTGACCGTGCCGACCTGGAAGGCGCCGTGGTGCCCCAGCTGTCGCTGCGCGGATTGGGGAAACAGCGTGAAAAAAAAGACGAGATGGCCGGCGATGAACTGCCGCTGGCGCGCTTTGTGTTTCGCGACGTGACCTGGATCTCGCGCCGCGGCATCTCTGTGGTGTATGACGGCGAGGTTGATTTTGACCCCGGCTGGCGTCCGCGCAAGGCCGCGCTGAGGCGTCCCAATGTCGAGCCTGCCACCCAGCTGAGCCTGGCACGCCAGGGCCAGGAGGACCGCTGGGAGACACGCATACGCGTGGGCGGCGGCACGGCCAATGGGGAAGTCCGGCTCGAGTTTCGCGCCAACGGGCGCATGCATCTCGAAGGCACCCTGCAGCCCCGCGATATCGAAGTTGAAAGCGCATTGGCTGCTTTCAATCGCCGGTCTGTCGTCGCAGGCAAAGCGTCGGGTGAAACCACACTCTCGGCCAATGGCGACACGGTGGCCGAACTGGCGCAATCGCTGCACACCAAGACGCCGTTTACCGTGGGCAAGTCCACGCTGCTGCGCTTTGACCTGGAAAAGGCCGTGCGCACGGCCGGCAAGGAACACGCCGGCCAGACACCGCTGGACACCATCACGGGCCAGCTCGACACGCAGAACACGCCTGAAGGCATGGTGGTGACCTACACCGGCGTGAAGGCCAGCTCCGGCGCGCTCACCGCTTCGGGTGACGCCAAAATTGCCAACCGGCAGATTGCGGGCGAGTTTGCCGTCGACCTGGTGGACGGCATTGTGGGCATCCCGTTGAAAGTCAGCGGCCCGCTCGACGACGTCAAATTTTCCGTATCGGGCGGCGCCGTCGCGGGTGCGGTGGTGGGCACCGCCGTGCTGCCGGGCATTGGCACCGCCATTGGGGCCCGCATTGGCGCCACCCTGGGCAAGATCTTCAGCCCGGGGCCTGAGACGCCGGCACCTTCTGCGCCTGCCTCCGGCCCGCGCAGTGCGGCCAAACCGGCCCAGCCTGCTCAAACGCGCTGAAGATGTAAACAGGCTGAACGCGCGGGGCCTGCCACGGCGGATATCCCGGCGTGGGGCACTGTCTTTACAGACCCCGGCACGCCACAAGCGCGTAAAATCGTCGGCGCGTCCTGTTCGCCGTTTGTAAGCCTTCGCTTCGGCATGAGGCCTCTTGCGGCAGCAATCCTGCTTCCCATCGACCAAGGCCCACCGACATGTCCCAGCAGCCATCTGCCGCTCCTGCATCCACTCCGCTCGAACGCGCGCTCGGGCAGAACGAAGCCGTGAAAGACACGGTGGAGCAATCGGCCGCCGAGCTGCTGGTGATCAACACCGTGCTCAAACAGGAGCTCCCGCCGCATGTGCAAGCCGGCGAAGTGGCCCAGGCTCTGCAGAAAACCGACGCCCTCGAAACCCGCATCCAGGAATCCGCTGAAGACCTCGCGCAGGTCAATGAAACCCTGGAACAGGAAATCGGCGAGCGCGCCGACCTGGAACGCGAACTCGCCAGAACCAAGGCGGCCCTTGCCAGGGCTACCGGCCAACCCCAGGCCAAGTAAGTAACCCCCGGCGAAACCGGCTTGGCCGGCGATAAGCCGGGCCATGCCCCGGCAATTTCACAGCTGCCTGCGCTCTGTCATCAATTGGTAAGGGTTTACCCCTAGAATCATTTAACCTTAAATGATTTGCTTTGCCATTTTGGCGCGCTGCTGTGCGCCGGTTGGCGGGCGGTTTTACCCCGCAAGGTCACTCGGCCTTGTCTTTTGGCCTTCACGGCTACCCCACCTTTTGGAGATTTGCGATGCTTCGCCGCCGCTTCCTTTCGTTTGCCCCTCAAATGGCTGCCCTTGCCGCCGCTCCCGCCTTCATTCGCAACGCCTATGCCCAGGAAGGCCTGACCGCCAAGGTCATCACCATCGGCAGCACGGGCGCGACCAGCGGCCCGCTGGCCGGTGTGGGCGCCGAGTTGAAGCAGGGCGTCGATGCCGCCATGGGCGAGATCAACGCCAAGGGCGGCGTGAATGGCCGCACGCTGCGCTTCCAGATGATGGACGATGCCTATGTGCCGCAGCGCAGCGCCGACAACGTCAGGAAGATGATCGACGACGGCAGCATTTTTGCGCTGATGTCCTGCGTCGGCACGCCCAACAACGCCGCCATCATGCCGGTGATTGAAGAGTCCAACCTGCCTTACGTCGGGCCGCGCTCGGGCGCCTCGTCACTGCGCAAGCCCGGCATGCGCAATGTGTTCCACGTGCGCGCCAGTTTCACCGACGAAACCCAGCGCCTGGTGCAGCGGCTTGTGAGCATGGGCATGAAGGACCTTACGGTCGTTTATCTGGACAACGACTACGGCAAGGAAGTGCTGGCCGACGTCAATCGCGCACTCCAGGCGCAGGGCGCGAAGGCCGCGGCGCAGGTGGCGCTCGCCATCGACGGCAAGAACCTCAACGACGTCGTCAGCCAGGTCGTCGCGGGCAAGCCCGGCGCCGTGCTGCTGGGGACCGCCGGGTCGGCCTCCGTCGGCGTGATTGCCGCGCTGAAGAAAGTTTCGCCCATGCTGCCCATCGCGGGCCTGAGTGTCACGCTGTCAGGCGAAGGCATCAAGGCGCTGGGCGCGGCCGGTTCCGGCCTGGCGCTGACCATGGTGTTCCCCGATCCGTATCGCGCCAGGCTCGAGGTGGTGCGTGAGTACCAGGCCGCCATGCGCGCCATCGGCCAGCAGGAATTCTCGCTGGGCAGCCTGGAGAGTTACATCAACACCCACGTGATGGCCGCGGGTCTGGAGCGCGCCGGCCGCGACCTGACGCGCGCCAGGCTGCGCACCGCGCTGGCCGGCCTGCAGAAGTTCGACCTCGGCGGTTTCAGTGTCGACTACGCCGCGCCGCCGTTCGCGGGCTCGAAGTTCGTGGAACTTGGCGTGCTCGGCGCTGGTGGACGTTTCCTGGGCTGATGGGCCGTTGAGGGCCGGCCGGCACAGCCTGTTGCCAGCTGCCAGCAAAAAGCCTCGGTTGTTTAGTCAACCGGGGCTTTTTGCATTAGAAGGGCTCTCAGCCCAAGCAGAACGAGCGCAAGCAGCTATTAAATCAATAGCAAAGTAATCAGGGCTTGCGGCTTAGCAAGGCGTACAGCAGGATCGCGCCGAAGGTCGCGGTGCCGATACCGCCCAGCGCGAACTGGCCGAACTTCAGCGTGAAGTCACCGGTGCCCAGCACCAGCGTGATGGCGGCAACAATCAAATTGCGGTTGTCTGAAAAATCCACCTTGTTGTCCACCCAGATCTTGGCGCCGGCCACGGCAATGAGGCCGAACACCACGATGCTCACGCCGCCCATCACCGGCAGCGGAATCGCCTGGATCAGCGCGCCGAACTTGGGGCTGAAGCCCAGCACCACGGCGATCAGCGCCGCCACCACGAAGACGGCGGTGGAATAGATCTTGGTCGCCGCCATCACGCCGATGTTTTCGGCATAGGTCGTTACGCCTGTGCCACCCGCGCTGCCCGAGACGATGGTCGCCACGCCGTCGCCGATGAAGGCGCGGCCCATGTAGACGTCCAGGTTCTTGCCGGTCATGGCCGTCACCGCCTTGATGTGGCCGAGGTTTTCCGCCACCAGGATGATGGCGACGGGCGCAATCAGCAGCATGGCATTGGCGCTGAACACCGGCGCCGTGAAGCCCGGCAGGCCGACCCAGGCGGCATTGGCAATGCCCGACAGGTCCATCGGCTTGCCCAGGCCCAGGCCGTTGGTCAGCACTGCATAAATCACGCTCGCCACGATCAGGCCGACCAGGATCAGCAGCCGCTGCACCATGCCGCGCGTCATCACGGCCACCAGGGCGACGCTCACAAACGTCACCACCTGCATCCATGAATCGAAATTACCGGCCGCCATATTCTTGATGGGAATGCTGGCCAGGTTCAGGCCGATTACCGCCACCACTGCGCCGGTGACCACGGGCGGCATGAAACGTTCTATCCAGCCGGTGCCGATGGACTGCACGATGAAGCCGATCAGCGTATACAAAACGCCGCAGGCAATGATGCCGCCCAGCGCCACGCCCAGGTTGGCGTTCGGCCCCTTGCCGGCATACGCCGTGGCGGCAATCACCACGCCGATGAAGGCAAAACTCGAACCCAGGTAGCTGGGCACCTTGCCGCCGGTGATGACGAAGAAGATCAGTGTGCCGATGCCGCTCATCAGGATGGCGATGTTGGGGTCAAAGCCCATGAGGATGGGTGCGAGCACCGTAGCGCCGAACATCGCGATCACGTGCTGCACGCCCATCACCGCGGTCTGTGGCCACGGCAGGCGCTCGTCGGGGCCTATGACGCCACCCTGCTGCAGTACCGCGCTGTCTTTTTCTGTCCAGTCCAGCATTCCCATCATGTCTCCTTGTTATAAAAGTGAGGCAATGCTAGGGGGAATGCGCGCGCCGCACAAGAGCGGTGCCGTATGGAGATAAACAGGTTCTCAGGCCAGGAACGCGGCCACCTGGCGCAGCACTTCGTCATCCTTGAGGATTTTGCGATGGCCCAGTCCTTCGGTGGCCACCAGGCGCGCGCCGGCGATCGCCTCGCTGTAAGCCACGCCGTCGGCAAAGCGGTTGATGCTGTCTTGCCGGTCATGTACCACAAGCGTGGGCAGGGCGATGCGCGGGCCAACCATCGCCGGCTCGAACTGCGGCATCAAAATGCCTTCGCGCGCCTCGATGCGCCGCTGCATGGCTGCGCGCGTGGATTCGCGCAGGCCGAATACGTGGGCGAACAGCCGCGTGTATTCCAGCGGCGAGGCTGGCGGTGCGAGCAGCACCAGCCGGCCGGCGGCCAGCCCGCGGCTGGCTGCATAAGCGCCGGCGTTCGCAGACAGCGAATGCGCCACCACCGCGCGCAGCGTATGGCCCTGCTGCTGCAGCCGTGCGGTCACGTACTCGAGCACGCGCGCAAACTGCGGCAAGTTGGTGACCGAGCCGCCGCTGCGCCCGTGCGCGGGCATCTCAATGATGACCGGCCGCAAGCCTTGCGCACTCAAGACCTCCGCCAGCGCCAGCATCTGCCCGGCGTGCCCGCCCCAGCCGTGCACCAACAGCACCACCGGGCCGGCAGGCGCGACGGGGCGGCTGTACAACGTCACGCTGGCGTCTTCAAAAGGCCATTGCTCAATGTGCCAGTCGGGGCTCCACTTTCTGCGGCGGCTCACCCACTTGGGCGGCAGCGGTGTGCCGAACAGGCGGTAAGCCGCCCGCACAGCCAGCGCCGGCCAGAGCTGCTGCGAAGCGCCCAGCCCCCAGCGGAAAATGCGTGTCAGGGGGCTGGCGTTGTAGAAGGCCGCAGTGGCCTGGAGCGATGTGCGTGTCATGGTCTGCCGTCTCCGCGGTTTTCAGTACCAGACCCAGTCTTCATTGCTGCGCGGCAGTGTGCGCAGCGAAGCCTGCACCGCCATCACGGCGCGAACGCCAAAATAAATGCCAAAGCCAATGATCAGGATCAACATGATTTCCTCATTTCTCCGCACAGTCGTGCGAAATTAAAACTTGCCAACACATCGAAAATGGCATGGCTGCCCTTTCCGCCCCGTTTGTCTCTTATTTTTTGGTGACTGCCTCGGTCTGGTAGCTCTTGATCAGGCGCTCCCAGGCTGCCTGGGCCCGTTCAGCCGCGCGTGCATCGCGTAGAAAACGGGCATCATGAAACATCCCCATGGCAATGCTGCTGATTTCCATGACCAGCTGTTCCGCATCAGTGTCGGCCTTCAGCTGACCGGCCTCCATGGCCTGCAGCACGGTGCGCCGCAACGAGGCGCGCCAGCGGGTGACCTCGCTGAACAGCAGGTCGCGCAACTCGCCTTCGCGGTCGTCCAGCTCAAAGGCGCCCGCAGTGTAAATACAGCCCGACTTGGCCTCGACATCGCGCGTGCGCACAATCCAGCGCTGCACAATCGTCTCCAGCCGCGGCAAACCCTTGGGCTGCTGCATGGCGGGCACAAACACATCGGCAATAAAGCGGCGGCCGAACTCTTCAATCACCGCTTTCTGCAAAGCCTCGCGTGAACCGATGCGTGAAAACACGCCGCTCTTGGAAATACCGATGCGGTCGGCCACAGCCTGCAAGGTGATGGCCTCCAGACCTTCCGCCGCAGCCAGGTCAATGCCTGCGCCGATGATGGCGGCGCGGGTCATTTCGCTTTTCTGGGTTTTGGCGTCCATGCGGCAAATATTAGCACGATTGTGCGAAAGTGCAATACCCTCCTGATGACCCGGATTCTGTCCTTGCTAACAGGCGGCGACGCAATCGATCTCGATGTCAAAGTGCCCCGGCCATGCCGGCACGCAGATGAAAATCCGGGCCGGTGGATCCTGGGGAAAGTAGCGGGCGTAAACGGCATTGACCGTTGCAAATTTCTCGGCCGATGTGCAATAGATGTTGCACTTCAGCACCTGGTCCAGCGACGAACCCGCTGTTTCCAGGCAGAGCTTCATCTGCTCCAGCACCAGCTCGGTCTGGCGTTCGAGGCTTGCATTGATGACCTCACCCGTGGCGGGGTCAAACGGCGGAAGGCCAGAGACATAGACCGTATCGCCATGGCGCGTCATGACCGAAGTGGGCGCCTTCCACCGCTCGAGCCAGGTTGAAAGGGGCTCGACGCGAATAATCTCTTTGGCCATGCGTTGCTCCTGGGCAGGGTGTGCGGGGTGATGCGGGTACATCCACATTTGTACGCGGCTACGGCACTTCTTTGCTTCGCGCGGGAACGAAGCATTCACACCTGCGGCTAACGGCGACGCCTGATCGTTGGCGTCGGGCCTTTGGGCATCAGCCCCACCGCCGCCCGGGCCAGCGTATCGGCCTCCCGGTTGCGGTGGCGAGGTATCCACACCAGCCGCGCGCTCGGGAAGGAGTGCAGCACGGCGCGCACCTCTTCGAACAGCGGAGCCAGGCGCAGGAATGGCTCCGTGGCAGTTCCCGCCAGCTGCTGGACCACCACGCTGTTGTCGCAGTGAACAAGCAGCGCCGTTGCACCCTGCTGCCCGGCGTACTGCATGGCCGCCATCAGCGCACGCAACTCCGCTTCGTTGTTGCAGCCTCGGCCTTCCGCGGTGATAGACAGCGGATGCCGGCTGCCGTCCGGCCCGGTAACGACTGCACCCAGGCCCATACGGCCAGGGTTCGGCACGGCGCTGCCGTCGCAGTAGATGATCCAGGGGGCGCTATTCAATGAGCACTTCTTTCATGCGGAGTCAGCCAATATAGGCCATGGCGGGGATACCACCGGGGCGCATTCGCCCCCTCCTGGTTTATGGTTACGGCCATGTTCCAGATACGCAAGTACCAAAACTGGCTGCAGGCTACACGCGGCCTGTCATTCGACAACTATGACGCGCTGTGGCGCTGGTCGGTCGCCGACCTCGACGCCTTCTGGCAAAGCATCTGGGACTACTTCGAACTGCAGTCGCCCACCGCGCACACGGCCGTGCTGGGCCGGCGCAGCATGCCGGGAGCCGAGTGGTTTCCCGGTGCGCAGGGCAACTACGCGCAGCAGGTGTTCCGCCACACGGCCGCGGCCGAAACGGCGGGCGTGCCAGCCATCGTCAGCCACGGCGAAGCCAGCCTGGCGAACGGCGAAGCAGCGCGTGAACTGGGTTGGGCCGAGATGCAGCGGCAGTCGGCGTCGCTGGCCTTGCACCTGAAAGCGCAGGGCGTACAGCCCGGCGACCGCGTGGCCGCCTACTTGCCCAACACGCCCGAGACCATGGTCGCGTTCCTCGCGACGGTCAGCATAGGCGCCGTGTGGAGCGTGTGCGCGCCCGACATGGGCACGCCCGCTGTGCTGGACCGTTTTCGCCAGATTGAGCCCAAGGTGCTGATCGCCTGCGACGGCGTGCGCTACGGCGGAAAGGACATCGACCGCCGCAGCGTGGTGGCCGAGCTGGCCGCCGCGCTGCCCAGCGTCACGCACGTGATCCTTCACGAGGTGCTGTCCGGGAATCCAAATGCTATTGATTTGATAGCTGGTTGCGCACATCTGCAAAGCGCCACAGCACGAAATGATGCAGAAACTACAGCCTTTGCGCCACTCTGGCTGCCGTTTGACCACCCACTGTGGATCGTCTATTCAAGCGGCACCACCGGCCTGCCCAAACCCATCGTCCACGGCCACGGCGGTGTGGCGCTGGTGGGGCTGGCGTTGCTACGCCTGCACAACGACCTGGCGCCCAGCTACGCCGACCCGGCCAATCCCGAGCGCTTTCACTGGTACAGCTCCACTGGCTGGATCATGTGGAACGTGCAGGCCGCCAGCCTGCTCAACGGCACCACTTGCTGCATCTACGACGGCAACCCGGCGGGCGTGAACAAGGACAAGCCCGACTGGACCACGCTGTGGCGCTTTGTCGCCAACACCCGCGCTACCTTCTTCGGAGCGGGCGCGGCCTTCTTTGCCAACTGTATGAAGGCGGGCATTGACCTCGCGCAGTGCGGAGACCTGAGCCGGCTCAGAACTTTAGGCACCACGGGCTCGCCGCTGAGTGAAGATACGCAGCGCTGGGGTACAGCGCAATTCGCAAAGCTACATGATCGGGAAAACCGGACGCGGCTGGCCGCCGGGCCGTCCCAAGGCCCGCCAGCCCCCTCGGGGGGCAGCGTATTACACGAAGTGAAAAGCGTGGGGGCACCAATCTGGTGGTGCAATATTTCCGGCGGGACTGATTTCGCCGGTGCGTTTATAGGCGGCAACCGCGAACTGCCCGTGGTCCCCGGCGAAATGCAATGCCGCATCCTCGGCTGCGCGGTCGAGGCCTGGAATGACAAGGGCGAGTCCGTTGTCGATGAAGTCGGTGAGCTGGTCTGCACGCAGCCGCTGCCGTCCATGCCGCTTTACTTCGTTGGCGACAAGGACAACCAACGCTACCTCGCGAGCTACTTCGACACCTACCCCGGCGTGTGGCGGCATGGCGACTGGCTCAAGGTTACGCCCTCGGGCAGCTGCATCATCTATGGCCGCAGCGATGCCACTATCAATCGCCACGGCCTGCGCATGGGCACCAGCGAGCTCTACAGCGCGATTGAGGCGCTGCCCGAAGTATTGGACTCCATGGTGGTCGACCTCGAATACCTTGGGCGTGAAAGTTATATGCCGCTCTTTGTCGTGCTGCGGCCCGGCCATGTGCTTGACGAAGCGATGAAGATGCGCCTGAACCAGGCCGTCAAGACCGCGCTGTCGCCGCGCTTTGTGCCTAACGACATCTTCGCCGTGCCAGAAATTCCGCGCACGCTCTCGGGCAAGAAGCAGGAATTGCCGATCAAGAAGCTGCTGCTGGGCCAGCCGCTGGAGAAGGTGGTGAACCGCGACGCGATGGCCAACCCCGGTTGCCTGGACTGGTATGTGGACTTCGCGCGCGGACGTGCCGCACCCGATTTGAGGGATTAAGCCCGGAAGCCTTTACACCCGTGCGCGCAACCACTGCGCCAGGTCCGTCATGACCCGCAGGCCGACAGGCGACACGGCCGTGAAATGAATACAGGCATGAATGGCGCTGGGGTAGTGACGGTGCGTCACTTCTACCCCGGCGGAGTCTATGCGCTGGGCGAGGGCGTGGCCTTCATCGCGCAGGGGGTCGTGGCCCATGGTGGCGACCCAGGTGGCGGGAAGGTTGGCCAGGCCGCCTGAGTCCAGCAAGGCAAAGTCGGGGTGCTTGTCCGCATCGGCCTGCTTGCCGAGGTAGCTGGTCATAAACCATTGCATCACGCCCATGGTGAGAAATTTTCCCTCGTTCTCCGGGTAGGAGGCACTGGGCTGGCTGGGGTGCTGCGCCACCGGGTAGATCAGGCCCAGGGCGCGGAGGTCCCTTGCGTTCACGCGGCGCGATGCCACCAGTGCCAGCTGCGCGCCGGCGCTGTCGCCAGCCACCACGATACGGTTTGCGTCGCCGCCCAACGCGGATGCATTTGCCAGCACCCAGCGCAAGGCGGCCTCGACGTCGTCAGGTGCGGCGGGGAAGGGGTGCTCCGGCGCCAGCCGGTAATCCACCGCCACGACCAGCATGCCGGTGTGGTGGCACAGCGTGCGGCAGACCTTGTCATGGGTCTCCAGGTCGCCGATTACAAAACCACCGCCATGCGCATACAGCAGCACAGGCCAGGGGCCGATGGTGTCGGGGCTGTACACGCGCAGGCGCACGGGGCCGCCCGGACCGGGAAAGCTGGTGTCATCCACCTTCCCGATGGCCGGGGCCGGCAACCCCAATGTGTCGGCCAGCTCGCGGTAAACCTGTCGAGCGACGGCAGGGGGCAGGCTTTCCAGCGGCGGGTTGCCTTGTGCAGCGGCCTGGGCCAGAAAGCCGGCTAGCGCGGGGTCCAGGGGAGCCGTCTCGAGCGCGGTGGGAATGGCAGATGTGGTCATTGCAGTCCTTAATGGTTCACAGTTGCAGTACAAGGGCCAGCGCGGAACCGGCTTTGCCGGGCCGCTGGTGGCGCCCCCTTGAGGGGCAGGCGCCGCAGGCGCTTCGGGGGTGTCATCTGATCAATTTGCCGTCACGGGCGCGCATGCCGATCTCGACATGGTCCGAGGCGTGGTGCCGCTCCCGGCCGAACGAGAGCCTGAAGCCGCCCAGGTCCAGTGCTCCAAGGCTTTCAATCGCCTCGCCGAGGCGCAGCCCGTCGGCGCGGGGCCCGGCGCGGCGCAGTGCCTCCGTGCAGACACGCAGATTCAGGTAGGACTCCAGGCCTTCGAAGGTCATAGCCTCGGGGCCGATGAAATCGTCTGCATCGCGCTCGAGCTCGCGCACGATGGGCAGGCGGGCCACCTCGGGATTCGGCACCACGCTGGTGTAGCCCACCAGCCGGTTGCGGAACAGCCGTGTCAGCTGCGTCAGCCCCGCCGTCGACAAAGTGGCGACGGTGGACGGCACGCTGTCATAGGCTGAGGCCGGAAGCCGCCCCAGCGCATCCAGCACCTCGTTGCCCAGGTTGAGGACCAGGGCCTGCGGCGCGGCCTTGGCCACGTCGCGGAATGCCGCTTCGATGGACGCCAGCCGCGCGTCGGCGGTGATGCGTGTGACCTGCCGGCCGTCGCGTTGCAAGGCTGCCACCAGCGCCTCGGTGCGCGCCGGTTCGGAACCGTCGGCCAGCACCGCCACCCGGGTGACGCCGATGGATGCCAGCTGGCGCACCAGTGCATCGGCCTCTCGCGCATCATCCGGCCGCAGGCTGAAAACATGGCGGACATCGGGAGAACGCAAAGCCGACGCGCCGGACATCGGGCCGACCAGCGGCACGCGAAGTTCGCGCGTGGCCTGGGCAGCCTCAAGGCAGGCTCGTTCACCGAGGCAATTGGCGATCAGCACCGCCTTGTGCTGGCTCACCAGGGTGCGCAGATTGGCCGCCACGCGCCGTGGGTCTCCGCCGTCGTCCAGCGTCACCAGCTCGATGCGGCGCCCGGAAATTCCGCCTGATGCGTTGACGCGCTCTACATGCGCGCGGGCGCCGGCCAGCACACGGTTGGCGACCGGAAAGCCCGCGCCGGTGAGCGGTAACGACTGACCGATGATCAGGGCCTCGGGCGCGGCGTGGCCGGCCGCGGCTGCGCCCAGCAGCATCGCCGCCGCAAGAAAAAGTCTGCGCGTGCGGCGGGCCAGCATGTCGCTACGCAGGCTCATACCGGCACTCGTGCATTGACCGGCGTGGGCAGGGCCACGGCCGGCCGCAGCAGGAAATACCCGAGCGCGGGCAGCAGGATGAGCGCCCCCACCATGTTCCAGACAAACATGAAGGCCAGCAAAATGCCCATGTCGGCCTGGAACTTGATCGGCGAAAAAGCCCAGGTGCCAACGGCTAGCGCCAGCGTGATGCCGGTGAGTAGCACCACGCGGCCGGTGAACTGCAGCGCATGGTGGTAGGCTTCGGACAGGCTGGCGCCTTCCCGCATGCGGGCCAGCGTGATGCTGAGCACATAGAGGGCATAGTCCACGCCGATGCCCACGCCCAGCGCAATCACCGGCAGCGTGGCGACCTTGACCCCCATGCCCAGGCCCACCATCAGTGCCTCGCACAAGATCGAGGTCAGCACCAGCGGCAGCACCGCTACCACCACCGCGCGCCAGGAGCGGAAGGTGACCCAGCACAGAATGACCACCGCCGCATACACCCACAGCAGCATCTCGCGCATCGCCTTGCCCACCACGATGTTGGTCGCCGCATCAATGCCGGCGCTGCCTGCTGCCAGCTTGAAGATGACATCCTGGGTGTTGTTGACTGCCGCGAAGCGGTCCACATCAGCCACCACGCGTGCCAGGGTTTCGGCCTTGTGGTCCTTCAGGTAGACATACAGCGCGAGGAAAGAACAGCTCTGGTTGAAAAGCTCGCGGGGTGCGCGCGTCTGCACGCCGCCCAAAGCGCCTTCGTTGGGGAGCAGCTCAAACCACTTGAAGTTGCCCTCGTTGTAGCCCACCATGGCCAGCTTGGACAGCGCGGCCATCGAGTTGGTGGACTCCACCCCGGGCAATTGCTCAAGCTGCCAGGCCAGGGCGTCCACCTTGGCCAGCGTGCCATAAGCCGTGCATTTATCCCCGGGCGTGGTCACCATCACGGTCAGGATGTCGGCACTCGCTGCGTAGTGGGCAATCTGGTAGGCGTTGTCCTGGTTGTAGCGTGAGCTGGGCCGCAGTTCGGAGGCGCCGGGGTCGAGGTCGCCGATTTTCAAATGCAGGCTGATGGTATAGCCGCCTGCGGCCATGAGCGCCGCAACGACCACTGCTGCCGTAGCCCAGCGTTTTTGCGTGAAGTGGTCCAGCAAGGCCCACAGCCATGAACGTTGCGCCCCTTGCGATGCTTCCTGGCGCAGGCTGCGCGCCGCCGCCGCGGGTGCCACGCCCACGTAAGACAACAGGATGGGCAGCAGCACGAGGTTGGTGAAGATCAGAACCGCCACACCGATGCTGGCAATCAGGGCCAGGTCCTGGATGACCTTGATCTGGATGATGACCAGCACCGCGAAGCCCACAGCATCGCAGAGCAGAGCGGTCAGGCCCGCGACGAAGAGGCGCCGGAAGGTATAGCGGGCCGCCACCACCCGGTTTGTGCCGCGGCCGATGTCCTGCATGATGCCGTTCATCTTCTGCGCGCCGTGACTCATGCCGATGGCAAACACCAGGAAGGGCACCAGAACCGAATAAGGGTCGAGCTCGTAACCCAGCAGTGCCAGCAGACCAAACTGCCAGACCACCGCCACCAGCGAGCACGCCACCACCAGCGCGGTGCTGCGGGCGCAGCGGGTGTAGGCAAACAGCACCGCGCTGGTGATGGCGAGAGCCAGCAGGAAGAACAGCAGCACCTGGTGCAGGCCCTCGATCAGGTCGCCGGCCACTTTGGCGAAACCGGTCACGCGGATCTGCAGTGCATCGCTGCCATGCTTGGCGCGCAGGACTTCGATCTGGCGCGACAGGTCGCCATAGTCCAGCGCCTTGCCGGTTTCGGGGTTGCGGTCCAGCAAGGGAACAAACACGATGCTGGACTTGAAGTCGCCCGCTACCAGCTGGCCGATTTCGCCCGAGCGCTCGACGTTGGCACGCAGCCCGGCCAGGCTGGCGGGTGAGCCATCGTAGGCATCGGGGATCACCGGCCCGCCGTCCAGGCCTTCTTCGGTCACGGCCACCCAACGGGTGTTGGATGTCCACAGCGACTTCATGAAAGGCCGGTCTACGCCGGGCAGCAAAAAGATTTCGTCGTTGATCTTCTGCAGCGCATCGAGGTAGGTCTTGTCGAAGATCGTGCCCTGCCGGGCCTCCACCACCAGCCGCAACGCATTGGCCTGGCCGCCCAGGTCGGCTTTGTGGGTCAGGTAGTTGACGATGTAGGGATGGCCCGTCGGTATGGTTTTTTCAAAACTGGCGTTGAGCTGCAGCTTGGTGGCCTGCCAGCCCAGCACGAGGGTCAGCAGCAGGCACACCGCCATGACCCAGGGCCGGTGATTGAAAAAAGCGCGCTCAAGCAGCGTGCCCGAACGCGTGTCAAAATCTTCAAGCCGGGCGACGACGGGCTGGGTATCTGAAGGGGAAGCGGGGGAGGAATCGGCGTGCATAAAGTTTCGCCGTTGGCGGCGCGTGTCTCTTTGTTGTTTTCAATTAGCCGGCAGCGCGGGCAAGCGCCGCATGCCGCGCAGGCTTGCCAGCACCAGGCTGCCGTCGGCCGCCAGGGCAACGCCGGAAACGGGAACCGGTTCACGTGCCGGGATGCGCCGCAGGCTGGGCCCGCCTGCGGTGCCCATCAGGGCATCACCCGCCTGGCTCATCAGCACAAAACCGCCATCGGGCAAAGCCATGCCGGCCCCCACCGCCATGGGCACGCCGGTGTCGAGCTTGTCCCAGTGCGCGCCTTCGTCTGTCGAGCGGTAGGCCGAGCCGCGCAGGCCATAGGCCACCAGCCCGCCGCCACGGGTTCGCAGCAAACCGAAAAAACTGCCCTTGTACGGCGACGCCAGTGCGTTGAAACTGGCGCCCCCATCGGTGGAGCGCAGCAGCAAGCCCTGCTCACCGGCGACCACCAGCGTGCGGCCGTGGGCGCGCACGCCATACAGGTGCAGGGCTTTTGGGTTGGGTAGCCGCGGCCCCCAGGCGGTCCAGGTCTTGCCGCCGTCTTCGGTGGCAAACATCAGGTTGTAAGCGCCGACGGCAAAGCCGCGCCGGGCATCCACAAACTCCAGGTCAAAAAATGGTTTGTCCGCACCTTCTTCCACCAGGTGCTCTGCCTGCGCCATGGCCTGGGTGTCGCCGCTGCGCTGCGCAGCCTGCTTCACCAGCTCGGCCGCCTGGATGCCGTCGAGCAGCTTTTCCCAGGTGGCACCGGCGTCAACGCTGCGCAAGATGACGCCCAGATGTCCTGCCGCCCAGCCGTTGCGTTCGTCAGCGAAACACACGGCCGTCAGGGTGGCTTGCACAGGCACCTGCGCCTGTCGCCAGGTGGCGCCATGGTCATCCGACAGCAGCACCGTGCCGCGCTCTCCCACCGCCACGAGCCGGTCGCCGGCCCGTGCCACGGCCAGTGTGGCCGCGACCGACGCCTTGGGCGTGACCAGGGCCGGCTGTGACAACACGGCGGGCCTGTTGACAGCCCACGCGGGGAGCGTGGCGGCGGCCGCCCAGCCGAGCAGTCCCGCAAGGACTGCCCGGCGCGCAGCGCGAGGCCGGGCGATTCCGGTCATCAGCGGGCGCCTTCGCTGGAGAGTGATTCAGCGCTGAAGAAAGAGCGCGGAATCGGTGGCTGCACTTCGTACTGCTTGGGCAGTTCGTTGGAGGCCATGTTCAGGTAATAGGCGCCGGTCTGCATGTCATAGCCACCCCACAGCACAACGTTGCTCACGGCCGGAATGTCCGGTGCCGTCAACATCAGTGCGTAGTTGGTGCGCCAGAGCTGGCCTTTGGCGTCCCAGCCATCGAACAGCGCGATCTGCCAGGAGTCCTCGTCGATGTAGTACTTGCGCTTGGGTACCACGTGGCGCTTGCCGGCAGCCAGTGTGGCTTCCACTTCCCACACGCGGTGCAGTTCCCAACGCACCTGCGCGGGGTTCAGCGTGTTGGGCGTCACCAGGTCTTCGATCTTGGCGGAAGCTGCGCGGTTGTTGTTGTAGGGAATGTAGATTTCTTTCTTGCCAATCAGCTTGAGTTCGTGCTTGTCGATGGGGCCGAACAGCGTGAACGCTTCATCGAACAAACCGATGCCCGAGGTCACCGAGTCGGGCGTGTCATAGGCCACGGAAGGCGCTTTGCGCACGCGGCGCTGGCCCACCAGGTACTGCCACAGCCCGCGCGGTGCGGCTTCCGAAACGCCGTCGAGTGCCAGGATGGCCTCGCCCGCCTTGGAGCCCGGCGCGTTGACCACCAGCTTGCCGTACTGGTAGTAGCCGTCGAACTTCTCGGCGCTGCCGTCCTTGTCGTAAAAAGCCTGGCGGATGGTTTGCGTGCCGCCGGAGGCCATGGTGCGCTTGCCGTCGGACGTTACCACCCACACACGCATCGGCATGGAAAAATTGCCGCCGCGCCAGGCTGTGCGCTGGTTCCACATCGCTTCATAGCCGTCCTTGGGAATCGGGAACGGCGTGCCGCCGAAAGCGCCTTCCATGCCATAGCCGCCCTCGATGGTCTTTGCCCGCGTGGCATTCTTGAAGGTGTTGTCGTACACCGACTGCGGCGCCGCCGCGGTGCGGTGCGTGGGGTACACGTCGATGCGGAAGTCGGGGTACTTCTTCATCAGCGCCTGCACGCCGTCGGTCAGCTTGTCGGCGTGCTGCGCCATGTTTTTGGCGTTGATCGACAGGATGGGTTTTTCGTTGGGGTAAAGGTCGGGCCGTGCGTCGCCGTTCTTGTAGCCCGGCGTGGCCTTGGCCAGGCCCCCTTCCCAGGGCGGGATGCTGCCGTCCTTGTTGCCTGCTTTCTCGGCGCCCATGGGCGTCAGCGAGGATTTGAGTTTGGCGGCCTCTTCGGCGGTGACGGCGGCCTGGGCGGACATGGCGCCGGCCAGCAGGGCGGCCACGAGCAATGAGTGTTTTGCGGTCTGCATCATGATGGTTGTCTCTGTAATGTTTTTCAGAAAGTGCGGGAAGCGGTGAAGGAAACGAAGTTGCGGTCTTTCAGGCTCTGCCCATAGGACAGCATGCGGGTGGGGGTTCTGGGATCCGTGACGGTCAGGGTGTTTTCCTTGCCGAAGAAGGCGGTGTAGTTCAGGGCAAAGTTCCAGACGTTCTGGTATTTGCCCTTGATGCCTACGCTGATATCGCCCGCGTTGCTGGCGCCACCGGCAAAGTTGATGACGGCTGCGGAGCGGCCGCCGAAGTTGTAGCCCAGGCCCAGCGGGAGTGACAGGTCCAGGCCGGGCAACACCTGGAAGTACTGCGGCTCAAAGATCATGCGGAACGCCGCGGCGTTCCGCGTTGCGTTCGGATCCAGCCCGCCGAAGCCGACGGCGCTGGGATTTTTGGTCACGCTCATGAGCCGGTTCCAGGCCAGTTCGGCCACCAGGGCGCCGCCGTCCCACAGGCTGGACTTGTTGAGCACGTAAATGCCCGACAGATTCAGGTGCGCCGTCTTGCCGGTGGCATAGCACGGGTTGGAGGGCGATCCGTCGCAGTTGGCTGGTGGCATGAAGGGTGCACCGCCCAGCACGGCGGGGTCGCTGGCCAGTGGCGCGTCGGTGCGCACCGAGCCCTCGAGTGCCCAGTTAAGCTGTCCTATCGATGACGTGACGCTGGCACCAAAAGTCTTGATGCCCTTGGCATAGACGTTGTGCACATTGCCGTTGATCAGGTCAAACACCGGAACGGCCGGGGTCTTGTCGTTGTAGCGTGCCGCGTACACGCCGAACTCATAGTTGCCGCCGGCCGGCGCCCAACGCAACTGGGCGCCGAACTGGCCGCTGTCGCCCGGCTTCTGGTCGCGGCTGGTGTCGGTGGGCAGCACCGGCCCGCCGAGATAGACACGGCCGCCGCCTATGTAGTCCTGGTTGGAAAAATAGCTGCCGACCCCGGGAATCTTGCTGGGCCGCCACTTGAGCTGGTAGTAGCCGCCCAGCGTCACGCCCTCGGCCACCTGCAGCGTGCCGGAAATCTGCTCCACCGGCAGCAGTACTTCCTTGAATTGCCAGTTCGGCACCGAGACGATTTTTGCGATGTCCACCGGGCCTTGCGCGTTGGCAATGCCGTTTTGGCCGAAGAACACGCTCTCGCCGTACTGCAGCGCGTGCTTGCCGACGCGGATCGAGGCTGGCATGCTGCCGATGGATCCCTTGCCCCAGACGAAGGCGTCGAGGAATTCGTCTCCGCGGCCGTGCTGCTCCCGGGTTGCCGGGACGAACTGGTTGGCGGCCTGGCCGGCGAAGTTGCTGACGCCGGCCGTGCCGTCATTGGCATTGGCGCGCAGGTACTGCGAGTCGTACCAGGCGGAGTGGCTGATGCGCAGGCCCCAGTTGCTGCGGCTGTAGTCAAATTCGGTCAACAGGTCGGCGCGGTTGGAGACCAGGCCCTTCTTGAAGTTGAGGTCGCCGTCGTTTTCATTGGTCACACCGCCATCGCTGCGGGCGGCCGGCGAGGTGAGCAGTGCAGACGGGTCCTTCAGCCGCCAGGCCAGGCTGTACTTGGGTGTGAAGTCCAGCCGGATTTTGGTGTCGGGGTCGCCGTTGTCCAATTCCAGGGCGTGGGCCGGCAGTGCGCAAGCCAGGCCGCAGGCCAAGGCCAGCGCGGCTGGCCTGAAGGGGGTGAATACCTTGTTCATCGAATGTCTCCTCGTTATGTGTAGTTGTTGCGTGAATGGGGGATGGGTGCCCTCGCACCCGCGGCGTGTCAGCGTTAGATGTAGTTAGATATAGGTGGAGGCCAGGCCGCCGTCGACGGGAATGTTGGTGCCGCTGACCCAGCGCGCGGCGTCGCTGCACAGCCAGGCGATGACGGGTGCGATTTCGTCGGCAAAGCCGGGGCGCAGCATGCGATGCGCATCGGCCTGGACGCGCTCCTGGCCCAGCATCGCGACGAAGTCACCCAGGATGGGCGTGAACACCGGGCCGGGCGCCACGCAGTTCATGCGCACGCCTTTGCCCAGGAACCACTCCTGCGACTGCACGGCGTTCCAGACGATCAGGGCTTCCTTGAAATACTGGTAGCAGGTCGCCTGCGGCACCGGGTGGCCGCGCAACCATGCAGCGCCGGCTTCAAATCCTTTGGCTGCCGCCAGCTCCTTGTGCAGGGCCAACCGCTGCGGCCATTCGGCGCCCAATATGGACGCTACGTTGACGATGCTGCCGCCGCGTGGCATGCGCGCCAGCACCTTTTCCGTCAGGTGTCGCAGGCCCAGGTAGTTCACGCGGGCCACCAGCTCACCGTCGGCCGTGCCGGGTACGCCGGCAATGTTGCACAGGGCATCGACCTGCGGCGGCAACTGGGCCACTGCGGCATCGATGGCCGTGGCGGTGCCGAGGTCGGCCTTGATGAAGCCGTCCAGCGTGAGGCTGGGATCGTTGCGGTCCATGCCGATGACCGTGGCGCCCTGGAGGCGCGCCAGCCTGGCCACCTCGGCGCCGATGCCGGACGAGGTGCCGGTGATGACAATGGTTTTGCCTTGCAGGCTCATAAAGCCTCCCGGGTATGCGGATTCATGAAGGTCTCCTTCAGGTGGTGAGTCAAAAAAGTCGGAAAAAGCGAAGCGTTCCGTTAGAACGGGAACATGGGCGCGGTGTCCTTGACGGTCATCCACTGCCATTGCGTGTATTCCTCCCAGTCGGACGGGCCGCCCACGCTGGTGCCGTTGCCCGCGATGCCGGGGCCGCCGAAGGGGTTGACGCAGTCGTCGTTGACGGTCTGGTCGTTGATGTGAACCATGCCGGCCTTGAGCTGCTGCCCCACCGCCATGGCTCGGCCCACGGAGCGGGATATCACGGCGCAGGCCAGGCTGCCGCTGTTGTTGTTGGCCAGCGCGACCGCTTCCTCGTCACTGCCGAAAGTGACGATGTTGGCCACCGGGCCGAAGGTCTCTTCGTCGAACACGCGCATGCCGGGCTTCACGCCGGACAGTACCGTCGGCTTGTAGAACAGGCCGTCATAGCTTCCGCCGGCTTCCAGCTTGGCACCGGCCTTGATGCTGTCCTGCACGATGGCATGCACGCGATCACGCTGGCGCGCATCGATCAGCGGCCCGAGCGCGACCTGGCCGGTGGCGCCGTCGCCGACCGGCAGGTGCGTGGCCTTGGCGACCAGGCGCTGCAGCAGCGGGGCCGCGATGCTCTGGTGAACCAGGATGCGGTTGGCGGCCATGCAGATCTGGCCCTGGTGCAGGTAGGCGGCCCATGCGGCGTTGCTTGCGGCGATGTCCAGGTCGGCGTCGTCCAGGATGATCAGCGAGTTCGCGCCGCCGAGTTCCAGCGACACCTTCTTGAGGTGCTTGCCCGCGAGTTCGCCGATGCGCCGGCCCACCGCGGGCGAGCCGGTGAAGGCGATCATCGGCACCAGCGGGTCGGTGACCAAAGCTTCGCCGGCTTCGGCGTCGCCGGGCAACACGTGCAGCAAATCCCTGGGCAGGCCGGCCTCCGCAAAAATGCGCGCAATCATCAGGCCGCCGGTCACCGGTGTGCGGGTGTCGGGCTTGATCACCACGGCATTGCCCGCAGCCAGCGCCGGTGCCACCGCGCGCAGCGTCAGGATCAGCGGAAAGTTAAAGGGCGAGATGACACCCACCACGCCGTGCGGCACGCGGCGGGCGATGCTGGTGCGCCCCGGCACGCTGGGCAGCACATGGCCCTGGGGCTGCAGCGGCATGGCGGCGGCCAGGTGGCAGATGGTGATGGCTTCACGAATCTCATGCTGCCCCTTGGGCAGGATGCCACCCGTCTCCCGCGTGGCATACAGCGCGAGTTCGTCGAAGTGCTGCTGGAACAGCGCGCCGGCACGGCGGAAGACGTCGGCCCTCTCGCGCGGGGGCAGGGCGGCCCAGGACTTTTGCGCGTTGGCCGCCGCCCGCGTGGCCGCGGCCACATCCGCCGCGTTGGCGATGCCCACCGTGCACATCACTTTGCCGGTCGCAGGCTCGACCACGTCGCGCTTCCCGCCGCCCAGCGGCACTTGCGCCAGCGCGGAAAAATCCAGAAATGCCATCGCGTCGGATACACCCATTTGCTTTTGTCCTTACGGTTGTTTGATCAGCTCGCCACATCGGCGCGTCGTGCTCCTGTATCGCAATGCATGTACCAGCGCCGCGCGAAAGAGTCCGCTTGCTGCGCTGCACCCAAAGTTTTTTCACTGGGAAACCCGGGACATACCCTAGGTATGTTTGCTGCGGCGCAGCACATGGAAACCACCCATGTTTTCCTGATCAAATGGTTATAAAGTTGAATCAAATTTCACCAATTGATCAAATCAGTCAAATCGAGGAGCAGAGCCATGCGCGCATCCGATCGCATTTCCCTGGCCGAGGTGGCCCGGGCCACCGGGGTCGCGCTGGGCAGCTTCGACAGCGCGTCGGTGGCCAAAGCCATGGGCGGGTTTGCCAGCACGCATATAGGCGGCGACACGCACCCGACGATCGCTGACATCAGCGAATGCCTGTTCTTCTCGCCGGGCGACGGGCGCATCTGGCTGCAGGACCAGCGCATGGTGCTGCTGCACACCGAGGCGCTGGGCTCCATGCGCCGCGAAATGATTGACAGCCTGGGCATCGAAAAAGCCCGCGGCCTGTTCACCCGCGCCGGTTACGTCAGCGGCGCCCGCGATGCCCAACTGGTGCGCAAGCACTGGCCCGACGCCGACCCGCCGGCCGCCGCCATGGCCGGCACGCGGCTGCATGCGCTGGAGGGCGTGGTGAAGGTCGAGCTGGTCAGCGTGACCTACGACCCGGACACCAGCGGCTATGAGGGTGAATTCATCTGGCACAACTCCAGCGAGGACGATGAACACATCGCCGCCTACGGCATAGGCGGCTCCCCGGCCTGCTGGATGCAGGTGGGTTATGCGACAGGCTACGTCAGCACGCTGTTCGGCCGCCTCATCGTTTTCCGGGAAACCATGTGCCGGTCCATGGGCCAGGCGCAATGCCGGGTGGTCGGCAAGTCTGCCGACAAGTGGGACAACATTGAAGAGGACATGCGTTACCTGAACGCCCGGGAGTTTGTCGACACCGCGGCCTATGCGCGCAGCGAAGCGAGCCCGGCTGACCTTGCGATCAGCGACGTGCCGGCCGGCGACGCGATGGTGGGGGCCTCATCTGCCTTCAACGCGGCCTGCCATCAATTGAGCCGGGTGGCACGCACGACCGCTACCGTGCTGTTCACCGGCGAGTCGGGCGTGGGCAAAGAAAAGTTCGCGAGCATGCTGCACAGGATCAGCCCGCGCAAGGACCAGCCTTTCATTGCCGTGAACTGCGCGGCCATCCCGGAAACCCTGATCGAGTCCGAGCTGTTTGGCGTGGAGCGTGGCGCCTACACGGGGGCCAGCCATTCGCGGCCGGGCCGCTTTGAGCGGGCCAGCGGCGGCACCCTGTTCCTGGACGAAATCGGCATGCTGAGTTTTGTGGCCCAGGGCAAGCTGCTGCGCGCCCTGCAGGAGGGCGAGGTCGAACGCGTGGGCGGCACGCGCGGCATCGCGGTCGACGTGCGCGTGGTGGCCGCCACCAATGAAGACTTGCGGCAGGCCGTGCGTGAAGGCCGATTCCGCGAAGACCTGTTCTTCCGGCTCAATGTGTTCCCCATCCACCTGCCGCCGCTGCGCGAGCGGCGCGACGACATTCCCCTGCTGATGAACCATTTTCTGAACCACTACCGGCGCAAACACGGTTGCAACACCGGCGGCTTCACGCAGGCCTCGGTGCGCACGCTGCTGAACTACGACTTCCCCGGCAACATCCGCGAACTGCAAAACCTGATCGAGCGCGCCGTGATCATGGCCGATGCCGACGGCTTGATCGACGTGCACCACCTGTTCACCGGCGGCGAGACCTTGAGCACCGAGGTCATGACCTTGCGGATGCAGGGCAGTTCAGGCACCTTGAACTTCGACGGGGCGCCGGCCGGCGCGCATCCCGTGCCGGCAGGGACCGCCGCTTCGCAGCGGTCCCTGGAGCAAACCGAGCGCGACATGCTGGAACGCGCCATCTCGGCCTGCCAGGGCAATCTCTCAGCGGCGGCGCGGCGGCTCAACACCACGCGGGCGAAGCTGGCTTACCGCGCCAGAAAACACAGCCTGATTTGAACCGCGTGCGGCGCCGTGGATCAAGCTGCCGGCGCCAGCGCCCCCAGGTAGGCCCGCACCTTCTCGTCGCGCGCCAGCGTGTCAAAGTTCGGTGCTTCACTGATCGCGCCCTTTTGCACAAAGATGAAACGCTCGCAGCATTGCCGCAGGATGTCGACGTGGTAGGGCTCGTTGGGATGCAGGCATAAAAACACCAGGCGGCCGTTGGCCCTGAGTTTGGCGAAGAAGTCCAGCATGAAGCCGATGTAGCCGTCCTGCGTATTGAACTGCGGTTCGTCGAACAGATGCACCAGCGGCGAGTCGTTCTGTGCGTGTTCCAACATGAAGTCGGGTTTGGTTTTCTGGAAAGACCGCACCTGGTAGGACTGGTGGTAGTGAATGGCGAGGCGATCCCGCTCGCGCGTGCGTACCTGGTGGATGTCCTGGCCGTTGACCAGCACACGGCCCGCGCTCGGCAGGTTGCTGCCGGTGATCAACTCGAACAGCGTGGTCTTGCCCGAGCCGTTAGGGCCCATGACACCGACCACGCAGGGCTTGTGCACTTCGAAATCGGCGGTCAATGAAAAGGTCGTGGTCTTGCGGAAGACGCCGCGCTGGTATTGCTTGGCGACGTTCTCGACGCGTAGCAGTGGATGGAGTGGATGGCTCATGCGGGTCAGACTCCCAAAAGTTGCCGACACAAGGCGGCATCGTTGCGCAGATCGGCCGCAGGGCCCTCGTGGACGATCACGCCCTGGTTCATCACATAGGCGCGGTCGGCCACCTGCAGCGCGCTCTGCACGTTTTGCTCGACCACCAGCACCGCGATGCCCTCAGC
This sequence comes from Polaromonas sp. P1_F4, assembly GCF_056405675.1. Classification (NCBI taxonomy): domain Bacteria; kingdom Pseudomonadati; phylum Pseudomonadota; class Betaproteobacteria; order Burkholderiales; family Comamonadaceae; genus Polaromonas; species Polaromonas sp. P1_F4. The sequence continues at coordinate 79,695 of NZ_JBFUBP010000008.1, forward strand.
CTTGAGCCGGCTGATGGTTTTCATCACGTCCTGCACCACCTTGGGCGCCAGGCCCTGGCTGGGTTCGTCGAACAGCACCAGGCCGGGCGAGCCCAGCAGCGCGCGCGAGATCGCCACCATCTGCATCTCGCCGCCCGAGAGGTTCTCGCATTCGCGGTGCATCAGGTATTCGAGTGCGCTGAAGATCTCAAAACATTCCTTCTCGTGCCAGGACCGGAAACGCGTGGCCTTGCGCGCGATGGCCAGGTTGCGCGCCACCGTCAGCGTCGGGAAGATGCGCCTGTCGTCGGGTACCCAGCCCATGCCGGCCTTGGCGATCTCGTGCGTGGGCATGCGTGTGATGTCGTGCGCGTCGAAGGCAATGGCGCCCTTGCGCGGTGGCGTCAGGCCCAGCACAGAGCGCAGCACCGTCGTTTTGCCTGCACCATTGGGGCCCAGCAGCGCAACGACTTCGCCCGCGCCGACTTTCATCGATACGTCGAACAGCACCTGCGTTTCGCCGTAGAAGGTGTCTATGCGGTCCACCGCCAGCATGTCGGCCTGCGGTGAAACAGTTTTGATCATGGACTTCAGCACCGCGCTCATGCCAGCGCTCCCAGGTTGGAGCGGCGCACCCATTCGTTCTCACGCAACTGGTCAGGTGTGCCCTGGCTGATGACCTGGCCCCAGTGGATGACGGAGATCTGGTCGGCGAGCTTGAAGAGGAAATTCATGTCGTGTTCGATGATCACAATCGTGAGCTGGCGTTTGAGTTCTTTGACCAGGTCCATCAGGCGTACCGTGCCTTCGGCGCCCAGGCCGGCGGTGGGTTCGTCGAGAAACAGCATGCGCGGCTCGGCCGCCAGTGCCACGCCGATCTCCAGCGCGCGCCGCTCGCCGTATGAAAGGCTGCTGGCCAGCACGTGCTCCTTGCCCTTGAGGCCAACGCGCTCCAGCACGACTGCAGCCAGCTGTTGCGCCGTACTGTCGGCGCCCAGGTCACGCCAGGGGTTGAAGCCCTGATTACGGACGTGCGGCGTGGCCACCAGCACGTTGTCGAGCGCGGTGTAGCTATCGAACAAATTCATGATCTGGAAGGAGCGCGACACGCCCTTGCGCGCGATCTCGCGCGGCGACAGGCCGGTGATGTCCTCGCCGGCAAAGGTCACACGGCCGCGGTCGGGCTTGTAGCGTCCCGTCAACACGTTGAAACAGGTGGTCTTGCCCGCACCGTTGGGGCCCATGATGCCGTTGAGCTGCCCCTCCTCGAAGCTGAGGGTGATGTCTTGCAGCACCACCTGGGCGCCAAAGCGTTTGGACAGGCCGTTGGCCTCGAAGAGCTTCACAGTGCACCTCCTGCGGGCGCGGGCTTGGCGGCCACTGGACGCTTTGGCCGGGCCCTCCAGGCCTGCCAGGCGCCGGCAATACCTTCGGGCTTGAACAGCACCATGGCCATGAAGACAAGGCCATACCAGAGCAGCCAGGTCTCGGTATAGGCGCCCAGCAGGTCGCGCGCCAGGATAAAGAAGGTGGCGCCGATGACGGGCCCCCAGAAGCTCACGAGGCCGCCGCCTATCAGCACCATCATCACGACAAAACCCGAGTTGTGCAGGCTCATGACATTCGGGTAAGCCGATTGCTGCGCCATGGCAAAGAGTGCGCCGGCCAGGCCCGCGACGGCGGTAGACAACGTGAACGCCAGCCACTTGTAGAGCCAGACGTTGTAGCCCACAAAGGCCGCGCGGGTTTCGTTTTGCTTGATGGCGCTGAAGATGCGGCCCAGTGGCGAATGGATCAACCGCCACAGTGCCAAAAGAACCAAAGCAAACAGCACCAGAGAAAAGAAGAAGAGGGCGTTGTTGCCAGAGAGGTTGAAAGACACAAAACCGAAATCGGCCGGCAGGCGCTTGATATTGAGCAGCCCGTCTTCACCGCCTGTGACGGTATGCCATTTGTTGGCGATGAACCAGAACACCTGGCCGAATGCGATGGTGAGCAGCGCGTAATAAATACCGCGCCGGTGCGAGATGAACAGCGCCACCAGCGCGCCCAGCGCCGCCGTGACCAGCACCGCGCCGGCCAGGTCGAACCACAGGTTGGGCCAGACCTTGAGTTGCAGCAGGCCGAAGGCGTAGGCGCCCGTGCCAAAGAATGCACCGTGCCCGAAGGAGGGCAGGCCGGTGAAACCCAGGAGCAGGTTGTAGCCCATCGCAAACAACACCCAGATCATGATTTCCAGGGCCAGGTATTGGTACAGCCCGACGCGGCCCACCCAAAGCGGCGTGGACAGCAGCACCAACAGGGTGATGAGCATCGGTAAAGGAATGAGTGGCGCGCGACCGGAAGCGAGTTGCATGGGGACCTTGTCTCTTCGGTTTTTCTGGATGAATGGGTGAAGGAAATAGAAATAAATACTGGACAAAACAGAATGTACGTTCTATTATTTAAATACGCAAGAACATTTATTCTAATTTGATGCGATGCAGGCCCGGTCGGCCCATCGCATTCCCGAGGCGGCAAACGACATATGGACTCTGCAACGACTTACGAAGAACTCAAGGCGCTGATTGGCCGGACTTACCCGGACATGTCCAAGCAGCTGCAGCGCATCGCGCGCTTCGCCCTTGAGCAACCCAACGATCTGGCCCTTGGCACGGTGGCGACGGTGGCTGAGGCTACCGAGGTACAGCCTTCGGCCATGATCCGCTTTGCCAACGCGCTGGGCTATGGCGGCTTCTCCGAAATGCAGCAGGTGTTTCGCGGCCACCTGCTGGAGCGGTCCGACAGCTACCGCGAGCGTATTGACCAGATCCGCCGCAAGCAGCTCAACGGCGAGCGTGCGCCAGCCGGTGTGTTGCACCAGCTGGTGGGCGAGTCAGTGGCCGAGCTCGGGCACCTGGAGGAAAGCATCGCCCAGGTTGACCTGAAGGCCGCGGTGAAACTCATGGCCTCTGCCCCGCGCATCCACGTGCTCGCCCAGCGCCGCGCCTTTCCTGTGGCTGGCTACCTGGCTTATGCGCTGAGCCAGCTGGAGCTGCGCACCCATCTGCTCGACGGAACGGGTGGCATGCTGCGGGAAAGCCTGCGCTCCATCGCGACCGGCGACGTCCTGATCGCCGCCAGCTTTCGCAACTACTCGCCCGAAGTCATCGCGGCTGCAGCAGAGGCCGCCAAACTGGGAGCGCTGGTGATTGCCATCACCGACGGTCCCCTCTCGCCGCTCAAGGCGCATGCCAAGGTCTGCCTGGAACTGGCCGACGATTCGTCCAAACCCTTCCGCTCGCTGGTCGCACCGCTGTGCCTGGCACAGGCGCTGGTGGTCAGCACCGGTCATCAACTGGCCGAGCAGGGCGCAGCGAAAGCCAAAACCAGGAACAGCAAGGCCGCAGCCAAGTCAACTCGCAAGGGGGCCGTATGAGCCGTGCGCTGGATCTGATCTGTGTCGGCCGCGCTGCGGTGGACCTGTATGGCGAGCAAATCGGAGGGCGTCTTGAAGACATGCAGAGCTTCACCAAGTATTTGGGCGGCTCGCCGGCCAACACCGCAGTGGGTGTGGCGCGCCTCGGTCTGAAGCCCGCCATGCTGACCCGTGTGGGTGACGAGCACAACGGCCGTTTTGTCCGCGAAACCCTCGCGGCGGAAGGCGTGGATGTGAGCCATGTCGCCACCGATCCCAAGCGGCTGACAGCACTGGTGTTTCTGGGAATTCAGGACCGCGACACCTTTCCGCTGGTGTTCTACCGCGACAACTGCGCCGACATGGCGGTCAGCCCGGACGACTTTGACGCGGCTTTTATCGCCTCGGCCAACGCCCTGCTGATCTCCGGGACACACCTGTCGCAGCCGCTCACTTACGAAAGCTGCAAGCGTGCCATGACGATGGCCAAAGCCGCGGGCACGCGTGTGGTGCTCGATATTGATTACCGCCCCGTGCTGTGGGGCCTGACCAGCCCCGGCATGGGCGAGCAGCGTTTTGTGCCTTCGGGCGAAGTCAGCGCGCACCTGCAAACCGTTGTAGGCCACTGTGACCTCGTAGTTGGTACCGAAGAAGAAATTCACATCGCCGGCGGCAGCACCGACACGCTCGCCGCATTGCGCCGCTTGCGTGAGTTGACGCAGGCCACCCTGGTGGTCAAACGCGGGCCCATGGGCTGCATCGTGTTCGACGGTGCGATTCCCAATTCACTGGAAAAAGGTTTGCAAGGCCCCGGCTTTCCGGTGGACGTCTACAACGTATTGGGCGCCGGCGATGCGTTCATGTCGGGGTTTCTGCGCGGCTGGATCCCGGGGGAGCCGCTCACGCGCTGCTGCGCCTATGCCAACGCCTGCGGCGCTCTGGTGGTGTCGCGCCATGGCTGTGCGCCAGCCATGGCGAGCTGGGAAGAGCTGCAGTTTTTCTTGATGCATGGCTCGGCCACTCGGCGCCTGCGCGAAGACGCGCAGCTCGAACACCTGCACCGTGTCAGCACGCGCACGCGCCGTTGGGAAGAACTGGTCATCCTGGCGTTCGACCACCGCATGCAGCTGGAAGAGGTGGCGGCACGCCATGGCGCGCCTAGCGAACGCATCCCCCTTTTCAAATCCCTGATCGCCGAAGGTGCGCGGCTCGGAGCCGGCCAGCGCGGTGGCGTCGGTGTGATCGTTGACGGACGTTTTGGTGAAGAGGTACTTCCAACGGTGACCGGCAAAGGCTGGTGGGTCGCAAGGCCGGTCGAGCTGCCGGGTTCACGACCGCTGCAGTTCGAAGCCGGCGCCGGCCTGGGCGCGGTCATGCGAACCTGGCCCGGCGAGCACGTCGCCAAATGCCTGGTGTATTACCACCCGCATGACAAGCCGGCCTTGCGCGACAGCCAGCTGGCCAAACTGGCCGACCTGCAGCGAGCCAGCGTGGACAGCTTTCACGAGTTCCTCATCGAGGTGATCCCACCCAAGGACATGCCCGCGGATGGCGACACCGTACCGATGGCGCTCGAACAAATCTACCAGGCTGGCATCTTCCCCGATTGGTGGAAGCTGCCGCCAGCCGTTAGTGCGGCTGCCTGGGAAAAGATTGCGGCCGTGGTGGCGCAGCACGACCCGCATTGCCGCGGTGTGCTGGTGCTGGGTCTGGAGGCCAGCGAGGAAAAACTGGATCAGAGCTTTCGAATCGCAGCGCCGCACGCCATCTGCCGCGGCTTTGCCGTGGGGCGCTCGATCTTTGCCGATGCCGCAGCTGGCTGGTTCTCAGGCGCCATGGACGACGCGGCGGTGGTCAAGGCCATTGCCGAGCGCTATGCACGGCTGATCTCGCTGTGGGACCAGGCGAGGACAGGTATAGGAGCCGGCGCTTCAGCCAGTGCTGCCGAAACCGTGAACTGAACGGCAAAACAAGAAACAAAACGGAGACAAAACATGACACCCAAAATCGGATTTATCGGCATTGGCATGATGGGCCACGGCATGGCCAAAAACCTGCTGGCCAAGGGCTTTGGCCTCACCTTCAAGATCAACCGCAACAGGGACAACCTGGCCGACCTGATCGCGGCTGGCGCGAAAGAGGCCAGGACCAATGCCGAATGCGCACAGGCTTCGGACATCGTTTTCATCTGCGTGACGGGTTCGCCCCAGGTCGAAGACATCGTCTACGGCAAGGACGGTTTGCTAGACAGCGGCCGCAAAGGCCTGATCGTGGTCGACACCTCCACGGCCGAGCCTGCCTCCAGCACTCGCATCCGCAACGACCTGGCGGCCAAAGGCATCAAGCTGGTCGATGCGCCGCTGGCACGCACGCCGAAGGAGGCCGAAGAAGGCCGGCTCAACACGATGGTGGGCGCGGAGCCCGAAGACTTCAAGGCGCTGGAGCCGGTGCTCAAGGCTTTTTGCGAAAACATCTTCCACGTCGGCCCGCCCGGCCACGGCCACGTGCTCAAGCTGGTCAACAACATGATGGCCATGAGTTTTGCCGCCTCGATTGCCGAGGCCTTTGCGGTGGCGGCCAAAAGCGGGCTGGACCTCAACCGCCTCTATGACGTGATCTCGGCCGGCGGCGTGAACTGCGGCATCTTCCAGATGATGGCAACGAAAACGCTCAAGGAAGGCGACGTCACCGGCTTCAAATTCGGCATCGCCAATGCGCAAAAAGATTTGCGCTACTACACCCATCTGGCCGAGATGCTGCCCGTCACCAGCTTCATGGGTGAGGCCACGCACCAAAGCCTGATCCAGGCCAGCAACGCCGGTTTCGGCGACAAGCTGATCGCCTCCCTTTTCGAAGCACAGGAAAAACTCAACGACGTCAAGATCGTTCCCCGTTAAGCCAACCCGTTTGACCCATTTACACGCAGGAGACAAAACCATGAGCGACATCAAGAACAACCACGCAACACCTGAATCCCAATCCGACAGCAAGGCCACCTCGCGCCGCGCGCTGCTCAAGCACTCAAGCCTGGCGCTGGTGGGCGCGGGCCTGTACGGCGCGGCGCCCTTCATGGGGCCGTGGAAGCACAACCACGCCTGGGCGCAGACCGGCCAGAAGAAACCGCTGACCATTGGCCTGACCATGGACGCTTCGGGCCTGTACGCAGCCTCGGGCGCCGAAGAGCGCCTGGGCGCCATGATGGCCATCAAGGAATTTAACGACAAGGGCGGTGTGCTGGGCCGACGCATTGAGGCCATCCATATCGACACGGAAACGACGCCGGCCACCGGCTCGCGCGTGGCCGAACGCATGATCACGCGCAATGAGGCCTCCTTCCTGATCGGTGCAGTGCACTCAGGCGTCTCCAATGCCATCTCGCAGGTTGCGCAAAAATACGGCACGGTATTTTTTAACACCAACTCCAGCAGCCCGACCGAGGCCGGCAAGGACTGCCACCGCACCAAGTTCGTCTGGGACGGCAACGGCACCAACTTTTCCAACGCGATCGTCAAGAACGCCATCAAGGCCAGCGGCAAGAACTGGGTGCTGCTGACCAACGACTATGTGTGGGGCCACACCACCTCCAAGGCGACACGCGCGATCGTGGAAGCCAACGGCGGGCGCATCGTTGAGGAGCTGCTGGTGCCGCAAAACACCCGCGACTTCTCGTCCTACCTGCTCAAGCTGCAACAGCTCAAGCCCAATGTGGTGGCCACGGCGGTGGGCGGTGACGACATCAAGGCGCTGCGCCAGCAAGTTGTGCAGCTCAAGATGAACCAGTCCATGGCGTGGATCAACAACCAGCAGGACTGGCCAGATGTCTACGGTCTGGGCCCTGAAGCCATCTTCGGCGTCTTTGGCACCACCTGGTACTGGCGCCTGGGCCTGCCGGGCGTCAAAGAGTTTGTGGCGGCCTACCAGAAGCAGTTCCCTGGCATGGCGATTCGCGTGCCGGGCAATGTGTATCACAACGGCTATATGGCCACGCGCGAACTTCTGCGTTGCGTGGAAGAGGCCGGCACCACCAACAACATTGCCGTGATCAAAAAACTCGAAGGTCGCAAGATGAGCGCGGCCGACCGCCTGCAGCACTACGACGCGTGGATGGATCCCGTCACCCACCAGTGCCAGCAGACGATTTACATGGCGACCTACAACGACCAGCCCGCCGAGAAAGACGACATCTTCAAGATCCTCACACAGGCCGATCCCAAGGATGTGGCGGACAAGGATGCCGGCGGCGCCTGCAAGCTTGAGAGCTACGACGCGACACCTAGCTACGAAGTCTGATTTACTTCAAGCTCCAAAGACCGCAATGGACTTCTTGCTTCAGCTTATTCCGCACCTCGTCAACGGCATCTCGCTGGGCTTGTTGTTCGCGCTCATCGCGCTGGGCTTCATGCTCATCGTGGGGGTGATGGAAACCATCAACCTGGCGCACGGTTCGCTGTTTGCGCTGGGCATGTACTTCGCGCTTTTCCTGATCGCACCGCAGCTGGGCATGTTTCCGAATCTGCAGGCCTGGTACATGAGTTTGCCGCTGGGAACGCGTTACCTGGTGGCACTCATTCTTGCGCCCATCCTGGTGGGTATTTTCGGCATGTTGCTGGAGCTGTGCATGCGGCGCACTTATGGCCGTGACCCGCTCTATGGCCTGCTGCTGACCTTCGGTGCGGCGCTGGTCATTGAGGAAACCATACGCCTGGTGTGGGGCTCCTCGGAAAAGCAGTTGATGCTGCCCGAGGTCATCTCCGGCGCCTTCCTGATGGGCGACCTGGTTTATTCAAAGTATCGCTTCTTCGCCAGCGGATTCGCCATCCTCATGATTGTGCTGCTGTGGGTGTTTTTGCAGAAAACACCGTACGGCGCCATCATCAAGGCCGGCGCGCATGACAGCGAAATGGTGCGCGCGCTGGGCATCAACCTGTCGCGCCTGCGCCTGTTTGTGTTTGGTCTGGGCGTGGCGTTGGCCGCCATCGCCGGCGTGGTCATGGCGCCGATCTGGGGTATTCGCCCGCATGTGGGCGTAGACGCAGTGGTGCCGGCATTCCTGATCATTGTGCTGGGCGGCGTCGGTTCGCTCTGGGGTGCAGTGATCGCCGGGCTGATGGTCGGCATGGTCGTCGGGCTCACGGGTTCGTATGCGTCCGAATGGTCGTTGATGTCCATGTACCTCTTGTTCATTGCCGTCGTGACATTCCGCTCACGTGGATTGTTTGGCAAGAAGAGCGTCCTGGACGCTTGACATTTGGTACATCCCCGTCTCGGCTCACTTCGTGTAGCCGGATCCCCCCTTGCAGGGGGCAACAGCTGCGGCCTGGCAAAGCCAGTTCCGCGCTGTTACTGGTTTAGTCATTCTTTGGTTCGCTATGGAAAGTTAAGTAATGAAACCGCTTCAAGACAAAGTCGCGCTGGTCACCGGCGCGGCAGGGACTATGGGCCTGGCCGTTGTCAAGGCCTTGCTCGAAGACGGCTGCAAGGTCGCGATGGTGGATGTCAGCCATGAACGCAACCGTGCGCTCGCACATGAGTTGGGCTCGCGTGTCCTGCCGTTCTCGTTTGACATCAGCGATGCGGCCGCCGTGAGCGACGGCCATGCGCTCATAGTCAAGGCCTTCGGGCCAGTCGACATCCTGGTCAACAACGCGGGCATCCTGTCCAACAAGAAGATCGAGGCCACCGAAGCGGGTGAATGGCGGCGCGTGATGGGCGCCAACCTCGACGGCGCGTTTTACCTTGCGCAGCAGGTGGTGCCGGCAATGAAGGCGCGGCGCTTCGGCCGCATCATCAACACCAGCTCCCTGGCGGCCAAGACAGGTGGATTGACAGCAGGCACGGCCTATTCGGTGTCCAAGGGCGCGATGAGTTCGCTGACCTTTTCACTGGCGCGCGAACTCGCGCCCTTTGGCGTCACGGCCAATGCCGTCGCGCCCGCTTACGTTAAAACGCCCATGATCACCGAACAGCTCAATGAAGAGCAACGCCAGAAGCTGCTCAAGGACATCCCGGTCGGCCGCTTCTGCGAGCCCGAGGAGTTCGCCCACGTGGTGCGCTTCCTGGCCTCGCCGCTGTCGGGCTTTATCACGGGCGAGATCATCGACCTGAACGGCGGGCTATTGATGGACTGAGGGAAAGCCCTTTCGCCGCTAGCCGGCTTTGCGCCCACAATTTCGCCATCCATGAGCATCACACCCCGGATTGATTTCAACACTGCGCTTTCAGGCCTTTTTGACCTGCGCGGCAAAACCGCTTACGTGCCCGGCGGCTATGGTGGTATTGGCGAGGCCGTTGCCTGGGGCCTGGCGATGGCCGGCGCACGGGTGGCAGTTTCGGGGCGCGACGAAGCCAAGGCCGAGGCCGTTGCCTCCGCGTTGCGTGCGGCAGGGCACGAGGCCATGGGTCTGGCCATGGACGCGCATTCGGTGCCGCAGATGCAGGCTTCCGTTGATGCGGTGGCGGCGCAATGGGGCGCCCTCGACATCTTGATGAACTGTGTCGGCATGCAGCGTGAGCAGGCCTTGCTGGAGGTGACGGAAGAAGCCTTTGACGAGGTGCTGCAGGTCAACCTCAAGGCCGCCATGTTTCTTGCGCAGGCTGCGGCTAAAAAACAGATTGAAGGCGGCAGGGGCGGCGCTCAGGTGCATCTGCTGTCGGTGCGCGCGCAGCTCGGTTTGCGCGGCCGTGGCTATTCGGCCTACAGCAGCAGCAAGGGCGGCCTGGTCATGCTGATTCGCCAGCATGCGAGTGAACTGGCGCCGTACGGCATCACTGTCAACGGCATCGCACCTACGGTGGTGCAGACAGAGATGGCGCGCCACTGGCTCGAAAATCCTGAGACGCGCAAGCAGGTGCTGGAACGCATTCCGCTGGGTCGCGTGGCCGACCCGCAGGACGTGGCGGGTGCGGCCGTTTTTTTTGCGGCGCCCGCATCCCGCTTTGTGACCGGGCAGGTGCTTTACCTCGACGGCGGCATCACTGCCTCGCAGTAGGTACTAGCGTTTACCTGCCAAGGCTGCAACGGCATGCTGCACGCCGCCGCCGATGGGAATGCCCTGTACCTGCATGGCCGCTTCCAGGCCGGCCAGGCAACCCAGGATCATGGCCGGGTTCATGTCACCCAGGTGGCCGATGCGAAAGGTTCTTCCCGCCAGCGGGCCCAAACCGCCTGCAATCGCCACCTGAAACCGTTCGCGCGCAACGGTGCGCAAGGCTTCGGGATCAATGCCCGCAGTGACAGACACCGTGGTGACGGAGACCGAACGTGCGGCCGGCTCGCGCACAAAAAGACCCAGAGCACCGCCTTCACTCCAGGCATCGACAGCGGCGTGCACCGCACTGGCGATCAGCTGGTGGCGGGCGATGACCTCTTCGACGCCCTCATGAAAGATCAGCCCCAGTGCAGCCTCCAGGCCGAACAGCAGGCTTTGTGGCGGCGTGCCGCAGAACTTGCGGTAGCTGAGCGGGCTTTGCCGCCGCGCCCAGTCCCAGTAAAAGCGCGGCGAGGGATTGGCAGCGGCTACTTTCATCGCGGCGGCATCCGCGGCGACAAAGGCCAGGCCGGGCGGCACCATCAAGCCTTTTTGCGAGGCGCCCAGCACGACGTTGGCGCCCAGCGCATCCATGGCAAAGGGCGCCGCGCCCAGCGACGCGACCACATCTACCACCAGTAGCGCGGGGTGGGCCGTGGCTTCCAGCACCCGCCGGACCTTGCCCGGGTCACTGGTCATGCCGCTCGCAGTGTCGGTATGAACCACAAACACCGCCACGATGGCATGCGCAGTGTCGGCGCGCAGCGCGGCTTCCATCGCCGGCACGTCAATCGGGTAACCCTCGCGCCAGGGCGTGCGGATGACTGCTGCGCCCATGGCCTCGGCCTGTATGGCCCAGGATTCGGAGAAGTGCCCCGTTCCGGCGATCAGCACCTGCTGCCCAGGCGCCAGCAGGTTGGCGATCACGGCCTCCCAGGCGCCGTGGCCGTTGCAGGCATACAGGAAGACGTCGGCCGCGGCGGTTTGCAGCAGCGCCTTGAGCCCGGTCTCGCAGGCCTGGATCACACGATCAAGCCGCGGGTCGGCCAGGTCCATGGGCTGGCGCCGCATCGCATCCATGACCTCGTCAGGCACCCGCGTGGGGCCAGGTGAATGGAGGAAGCGATGGCCGGGGATGCGTTTATGAGGCGTCATGACAAAAAATTATGCACCTGCCGGCTTGCGATTGACCAGCACAATGCCCGCCGCGACCGTGGCCAGCGCCACCAGCAGGCCGGTGGTGACACTTTCTTTCAGCCACAGCGCGCCGAACAGCAGCGCGAACAGCGGCGTGAAAAACACGAACACCGAAATCTTGGTGGCCGGGTAGCGCCCCAGCATCCACATCCAGGCCAGGTAGCTGGCGAATGCGCCTATGACGGTCTGCAGCAGCAGGGAAGTAATGGCAAACGGGCTGAAATGCCACGACCATTGCTCGCCCAAGTAGAGCGACAGGGCCGGAAATACTGCGGCGCTGACGGCCAATTGGTAGAACAGGAGTTTTTCAGCGGAGATGCTGACCAGTTTGGTGGCACGTATCACCACCGTGGTCAGGCCCCACAGCATGCCGGCGGCCAGCGCGAGCAGGTCGCCGCGCGCGGTCGATGCGTGGTCACCGGTGAAGCCTTCACGCAGCGCGAACACCACGGCGGCGAAGGCGCACAGCAGGCCCAACCATTGCACGCCGCGCAGGCGTTCGGACTTCACCCACAGCGGTACCAGCAGGGCGACCCAGAAAGGCGAGGTGTACAAAAACACCGTGAGGCGGGAAGCGCTGGTGTATTGCAAGCCTACATAAATGCAGGCGAACTCCGCGCCGAACAGCGCGCCCGCCAGCAGCCCGGCTTTGAGCGAACCGTCGTGTCGAAACAGCGGGATCTTGCGCCACAGGCACCAGAGCCAGAGCAATGCCGTGGCGCCAACCAGCCGCAGCGAGGCCTGGAACATCGGCGGTATTTCGCTGATCGTGGCCTTGATCAGGACCTGCTGCAGGCCCCAGAACAGGCAGCAGCCCAGCAGCAGGGACATGGCGAGGAGATCGAGATTGGCTTTGCGGGCTGTTGTCATGCCTTGATGGTAGCCCGACCCCAGGCAGCTCGCTGGCCGGGGTAACAAGGAATACCATTGCATTAAATCCCTGGACAAGGTGCTGCTGTGGACCACAAATGGCTGGAAGATTTCATTGCACTGGCGCGAGAACGCAGTTTTTCTAGAGCGGCAGAGCTTCGCCATGTGACGCAGCCGCAGTTTTCGCGCCGCATACGCGCGCTGGAGCTGTGGGTGGGCGCCGACCTGATCAATCGCGCGGTGATGCCTCTGGCCCTGACGGCCGCCGGGGAAGAGCTGCTGCCGGTGGCGCGCCGCGCAGCGGCGAGCCTTAACGATGCGCGCTCCCGCATCCGCCATGCACGGGGCGGGCTGGACTGGGTCACGTTGGCAACAGGCCGCACGCTCTCACGCAGCGCCGTACCTGACTGGCTCGCACGCGCCAAGCGCGGGGCCGGGGAGTTTCGCTTGCGCATTCTTACAGGCTCCATCCATGAAGGCGCCACGGCCCTGGAGCAGGGGGCTGCTGATTTCCTGCTGTCGTTCACGCATCCGCGGCTGCCGCTGTTGCTGGACGAACAGACGTTCGAAGGACTCGCGCTGGGCACCGACGAATTGGTGGCCGTCAGCGCACCGCGCGCCGATGGCCAGCCGCAGCATGCCCTGCCCGGTACGGCCCGCAAGCCGGTGCCGGTACTGGGTTATGCGCCTACGCTCGCGCTTGGCCAGATCCTTCAGGACGGGCTCAGCCGCAGCGCGCGCGAGCTGCATCTGCACACCGTGACCGAGTCTGACTTCGCCGAGTCGCTGCATGAGCAGGCCTTGCAGGGCGTGGGACTGGCCTGGCTGCCGCGCGGACTGGTCGAAGGCGACCTGCGCAACGGAAGGCTGGTCGAAGCGGACGGCAAGGGCGTGACGGTCCGGTTTGAGATCCGCCTATACCGGCCGCGCAGCCCGCGCAATGAATTGGTGCAGCGCATCTGGTCCGCCAGCACGCCGGCTGCTTCCTGAATCCAGGTCGCATGCGCCCATGCGTGATACGCATGGGCCGCGCAGGGGCGGCTCCTAGACTGGCGCCATCAACAAGGAGACCGCCATGCCAGGAATGTTTACCCTCAATCGCCGCGGCGTGAGCCGCACACTTTGCCTTGCCGCCGCAGGGCTGCTGGGCTTGCCGGCTGCGTGGGGCCAGACCTGGCCCGCCGGCAAGCCCATTTCGCTGGTGGTGGGCTACCCTGCCGGCGGAAGCGTGGACCTGGTGGCGCGCATCATCGCCGAGCCGCTGGCGAAGCGCCTGGGCACACCCGTGGTGATCGAGAATATCGGCGGCGCCGGTGGAACCATAGGCGCCCAAAAAGTGGTCAGTGCCGCGCCCGACGGCTATACGCTGCTGCTGGGTTCGGGCAGCGAAATCTCGATTGCCAAACTGTTCAACGCTGCAGTCAAGTACAACGGTGAAACCGACTTGAGCCCGGTCGGGCTGATAGGCGTCACGCCAATGGTCTTTGTGACCAATACCAAGACCGGCGTCAAAACCATGGAGGAAGCGATTGCCAAATCCAAACGCGAACGCAACCAGCTGAGCTTTGCCTCTTCGGGCATAGGCACGCCGCTGCATGTGTCGGGAGAGCTGATCAACCTGATGGCTGGCACCACCTTCCGCCATGTGCCCTATCGCGGCGCAGGTCAGCAGCTGCAGGACTTGCTGGGCGGCAATATCGAGTTCAGTGTCTCTGTGCTTTCCTCCGCGCTGCCACACATCGAGTCCGGCAAGATGATCCCCTTGGGCGTCACCACGCCGACGCGTTCGCGGGCTGCACCGCAAATCCCTGCACTCGGCGAGAACCCCAAGCTCAAGGGTTACGACATGAACGTCTGGTTCGGCCTCTTCGGGCCCGCCAAGCTGCCGGCGCCCATGGTGGCGCGCCTGAACAGGGAGCTCAACGAAATCCTGCGCGAAGAAGCCGTCTGGCAAAAGCTCCAGAAAGCGGGCATCTCCAATGACGGCGGCACGCCACAGGCGCTCACGGCCTTTATCCGGGCTGAAACCCAGCGCGTGCGCAACGTGGTCAACAAGGCGGTGGCGACCGGCGCTACCTCGTAAGCCGTCAGCGGGAATTCACCCAAGCCCATGCGGTGCCGTTGAAGCTGCAGCCGCCGGGGCCGGGGCAACGGCGGCAGGCCCAAAGAAGACCGTAACTCGCCCTGAACTGTATTTGTTAGTCGCGAAGCGTGCTGGCCAGGCTCCTCCGGAGCACTGGCGGGGCTCTGCACGCCGAGCAATATTTTTAGCCCGACACGGAGGGAATTGTCATGCACTTATCTGTCATATCAATGTTGCGCAGGCTCGCCTGCGGTCTGCTATTGCCGCTTGCTGTTTCGGCTTCGGCGCTGGCCCAGGAAGCGAAGAAACCTAACGTGGTGCTCATCGCCACAGGCGGCACGATTGCCGGCGTCGGCGCATCGAGCACCAATATCGGCGCCTATCAGGCCGCTGTGGTTGCTGTCGACAAGATCATGGCCGCCGTGCCGGAAATCCAGACGATTGCCAACGTCAAGGGCGAGCAGATCTTTCAGGTCGGCTCACACAACCTCACCAACGACCGCCTGCTTCAACTTGCCCGGCGGGTGTCTGAACTCCTCCGGTCGGACGAGGTCGATGGCATCGTGATCACCCACGGCACCGATACCCTGGAAGAGACCTCGTACTTTCTCAATCTCACCGTCAAAAACAACAAGCCGGTCGTGATGCTCGGGTCCATGCGGCCCGGCACGGCGCTCAGCGCAGATGGGCCGCTTAACCTCTACAACGCGGTGGCGGTCGCCGGGAGTAAAGAAGCGGTGGGGAAAGGGACTTTGGTGGTCATGAATGACGAGATTCACAGCGCTCGCGATGTCACTAAAACCAATGCCACCCGGGTTGACACCTTTAAATCTCCCTACGGTCCGCTCGGTCTCGTGGTCGAAGGTCAGGCCAGGTTCTACCGTGCGCTGATTCGCCCGCATACAGTGCAGAGTGAGTTCGACATTGACAAGATACAGGCGCTGCCGCAGGTCGACATTGCTTACGGCTATCAGAACATGAACCGTGCGGCATACGAGGCGCTGGTCGCATCCGGGGCCAAGGGCATCATTCATGCGGGTGTCGGTGCGGGAAGCGTTCCTGAGTACATAGCTGGCCCGCTTAACGAGATTCGCGCCAAGGGAGTGTTTGTCGTTCGGGCAACCCGCACCGGCAGCGGTGTGGTCATTCGGAACAATTCGGTGAAGGATGACGTCAATGACTGGCTCGTTGTTGACGACCAGAATCCCCAGAAGGCCCGAATTCTTCTGGCCTTGGCCTTGACGAAGACAAGGGACACCAAAGAGCTGCAGAAAATCTTCTGGCGGTATTGAAACGTGAATCGATCAGGAAGCGATCAGGCCAAGTCTGGCGAGCTCACCCCAAAACCCCACGCGGTGCAGCTTCAGCCGCCCGGGTTGTCGTTTTGGGCGGCGTCCTCCACAGGGGTGGCGCATGTGCAGGAGCGCACTTCAACCGAAGCCGGCCCGGACGTGCTGGTGACGGCGCTGGTGCACGGCAACGAATATTCGGGCGCCTGGGCGCTGGACGCGTTTCTTCTTAGCGGGCTGCAGCCGCGGCGCGGGCGAATCACCGCCGTGTTCTGCAACACCGAGGCCTTCATGCGGTTTGACACCCGCAAGCCCGATGCCTCCCGCTTTGTGGACGAAGATTTCAACCGCGTGTGGTCCGCTGACCTGCTGGACGGCCCCACGCGCAGCGCCGAGCTGCTGCGCGCCCGCGAAATCCGGCCGTTTGTTGACCGCGCCACCCACCTGCTGGACCTGCATTCCATGCATGAGCCCGGTGGCGCTTTGCTGGTAACGGGCATGCTGCCGCGCAATATTGCTTTTGCGCAAAGCCTGGGTACCTCGGGTCAGGTGGTCGTCGATGCCGGCCACGCCGATGGTGTCCGCATGCGGGACTACGGGCCGTTTGGTGACGAAAACGGCGACCGCGTTGCCCTGCTGCTGGAGGCCGGCCAGCACTGGGAACTGGCGTCGCTGCAGGCGGCACGCAACGTGCTCATGCGGTTTTTGGTGTGCGCCGGGGTGATGGATCGCAGCGACGTGCCGCCCGGCTGGCTGCTGCCCGATGCGCCGCCGCCGCCGCCCGTGACGGTGACACACCGCGTTGTTGCGCGGTCAATGGACTTTGCGTTTGTGCAGGATTTTTGCGGCGGCGAAACCATACGCCATGCCGGCACGCCGATTGCGCATGATGCGGGCGAGCCGGTGGTGACACCCTACGACGACTGTGTGCTGGTCATGCCGTCGGTGAGGCAGTTGCGGCCCGGTGTGACGACCGTGCGGCTGGGCCGGCTGGGCTGAACACAGCCCAGCGCAGGAGCGGTTTACAGCGGATGCTCGGTATAAAACTTGCCGCCGTGAAACAACAACGGCGCGGCGCCCGCGCGGTGGGTGCAGCGCTCCACTTCGCCCACGAAAATCACGTGGTCGCCTTCTTCATACCGGCTGCGGTTGAAGCACTCGAAAGTGGCGGCTGCGCCTGTCAGCAGCGGCGTGCCGCCGACGCCCTCCGTAAACAGCACGCCCTTCCAGCGGTCTTCGCGCCGGCTGGCAAAGCGCTCGGCCAGCTCTTTCTGGTCAGCCGCCAGGATGTTGATGGCGTAGTGTGATCCGGTGCTGAGCGCGGCCATCGATCCGGCCGCCTGCGCCAGGCTCCAGAGCACCAGCGGCGGCTGCAGCGATACCGAGTTGAAAGAGTTGGCGGTCAGCCCGACCAAGGCGCCCTGCGGCGTCCGTGCGGTGACGATGGTGACCCCGGTGGCAAACATGGCCAGCGAAGCCCGAAACTCCCGCTGGGAGAAGCTGGGGCTGCTCGCTTTGCGGGGAATGGCGGGGGTCAGCATAGAAGGGTAATTTAACTGAACTGCCACGGGCGCACCTGCGGCGGGGTTTAGCCGCCTCTTGCGGGCAGCCGGTTGCCTGCCAGTTAAACTGGCTGTCATGTCTTTTTCTCGTTCCGCCGCCGTTTTTTTTGCTATTTATTTGATAGCTGCTGGCGCACGTGCAGATTCGCCTTGCGCCGATTACTCATCCAAACTCCCCAATGTGAGGCAGGAGCTGTGCGCGGCAGCGCAACTGCAGCCTTCGGGGACGCGCTCGGTTAACGGCCGCGTACTCTGGGTGCGCGATATCAAGCCAGAATCCCCCAGCTTGCGTGTGCTGGTCGTCGGTGCGATTCACGGCGACGAGCTGTCCTCCGGGGCGGTGGCGCTGCACTGGATCAGGCTGGCTTCCCAGCCGCCGCTGGACTCTCCGCAGGCGATCCACTGGCGGTTCGTTCCTGTGCTCAATCCGGACGGTGTGCTCTCCAGCCCGCCGCGCCGCGCCAACGCGCGCGGTGTGGATTTGAACCGCAATTTCCCCACCCCGAATTGGGAGCGGGACGCGAAGGTTTATTGGGAAAAGCGCACAGGGAAAGACCCGCGCCGCTGGCCCGGCCCCAGGCCGCTGTCCGAGCCCGAGTCACGGTTTTTGCACGAGCAGATGCAGAGCTTCAAACCCAACCTGATTGTCAGCATTCATGCGCCTTATGGCGTGCTCGACTTTGACGGCCCCTCCGTGCCGCCCTCCAGGCTGGGGCGCCTGTACCTTGATCAGGTGGGCATCTTCCCGGGCTCGCTGGGCAACTATGGCGGTGTGCACAAGGGGGTGCCCGTGGTCACCATCGAATTGCCCAATTCGACACGCACGCCGCTGGACGCAGAGATGCGCCAGATGTGGCTGGATTTATTGCGCTGGATGAGCGAGAAAGTGGTTGTTCAGGCACATCTGCCGGCCGGCGGAGCGGTGCCCGCTGCGCATCCGGTGCCGTGAGCGGCTTCCACGCTCACGGCACCTAAAGCTTTTTGTAGGCCCGATCAAGCTCCACACCCTTGGTGGTGTCGGTGAGTCCTCTTTTGACATCCTTGCCGGCCTGTTCAATTGCAGCATCGGGCATGGCATGAGTCATGTCCACCGCCTGGTCACGTTCGTGCGGCAATTCCAGGCTGGCCTCAACGGCGCCATCCTTCAGGGTGTCCTGCTTGCCGGGACGGGAGCGTTGTGCGCGAGGGTCTTTGGCCGGCATGCCTTTGCCGGCAGGGCGGTCGGCGGGCCTACCCGGGTCGGGATTGCCGTGTTGGGATGAGTTCATGTATCGACTGTGCAGCAGCACCCCTTGCCGGGCTGTCAGCCTGGCAAACCATGCCCTGTAGGAAAAGGCCACCTGTCCCACAGGGGCAGCGCGATCCTCAGCCGGCGAGAAAACCAGCCGCCTGCGTCAACGCCACCGAGTCGGCCTTGACAGCGTCGGGCGGTCCGCCTTTGCCCCATAGCTCGCCGCCATAGTTCATGGCCATGAACTGCGCGCAGAGCCTGATTGAGTCCACCATGGGCTGCGCTTTGGCGCGGTCGCCGCTGGTGGTGATCAGCCACAAGGTTTTTTTCGCCATCTCGTCCTTGAAGGGCAGGCCGGGCACGCGCATCCAGGCGCTCCAGTGGTCGAGGTAAATCTTCAGCGGCGCCGGAATGCTGTACCAGTACACCGGGGCCACAAACACAATGTCGGTGGCGTCCATCGTGGCGTCCAGCAGCATCTTCATGTCGCCTTCCGGCATGGCGTACTGACCCGTGGTGTGGCGCTGATCGACAAACAGCGGCATCCGCGTGCGGGACAGGTGATGCCAGGCCTGGGGCGTGCCGGCCGGCAGTGCGGCGGCGGCTTGCTGCGCCAGCCACTCGGTGTTGCCCAACGCGCCGGGCTCGCGTGTGGAGGTGGCAAGAAAAAGAAATCGGGGGTTCGGATTCATGGCGGCCATGGTACTGGCTGATGCAGGCCTTTGCTTGTACAGGGTCTGGGTACCGCGTGCCAGAATAAAGCGATAAAACGCAGCCTCACTGGAGCCTTCCTCGCCATGATCCATATTCGCGACATCGACCACATCGTCCTTCGGGTCACAGATCTGCAGGGCATGCTGCGCTTTTACCAGCAGGTGCTGGGCTGCAGCCTGGAACGCCGGCAGGACGAAATCGGCCTGGTGCAACTGCGTGCCGGGCGTTCGCTGGTGGACCTGGTGCCGGTGGATGGCACGCTGGGCCGGGCCGGCGGCGCGGCTCCAGGCAAGGAGGGCCGCAACGTCGACCATGTCTGCTTTCGTGTCGAGCCTTTCGATGCGGAGGCCATTCGCCGCCACCTGGCGGCCCACGGCGTTGAGGCAGGCAAGGTGGAGTCGCGCTATGGCGCCGAGGGCGAAGGGCCTTCGATTTATCTCAACGACCCCGAAGGCAACACCGTGGAACTCAAGGGGCCGGCATGGCCCGAGGGCGCCAACCCTAAAACTGCCGCCAGCCCTGCCACGCCGTGAAGCATGCGCCGGCGATCAGCACGGCACCCACGGCGCGCGCCATGGCAACACTGGCGCCCGGCCGCTCCGCCAGCCATCGCCGGGTACCCGCAGCAGCCAGCGCCAGCGAACCGTATACGCCGCTCTGGGTAATGGCGATGATCAATCCAAGCGCCACAGCCTGAACCCAGAGCGAGCCGTATTCCAGCCGCAAAAACTGCGGAAAGATGGCCAGCATGAAAAGGTAGGCTTTCGGGTTGAGCAGGCAGGTGAGTGCGGCTTGCCGGAAGGTGCGCCACGGGGACGGCGGCTCGATGTCCGGCAAGGCGCCGAAAACAGACGTGCTGCGCATCAGTGACCACCCGATCCAGGCGATATACAGGCTGCCCGCCGCCAGCATGACATTGACCATGCCCGGAACCAGCTGCAGCAGGATGCCCAGCCCCAGCGCGCCTGCCACGACGTGGCAAATACCGCCCGCCACAACGCCCGCGACGGCGAAGAGGCCGGCCCTGCGCCCGCCGGTCAATGAGCTGGCCATGACGAACGCCATGTCCATGCCGGGCAGGATGATGATGCCCAGCACCATGAGAAAAAACAGCCAGAGGTGTGCGAAGTGGTCCATCAACGAGCCTGTTTTTTTTAGCGGTGTACTGCGTGGTAAGCGGGGCGTGACAGGCTCATCACCCAATTGGTTTCCCAGTGGCGGCCGCCGTCTTCCGAAAAGGCCTGTTCCCAGCGGGCGTGGGTAGGTGTGATGCCGGACCAGGTGAAGCGAACCCGCACCGGCCGGCCTTCATGGCTGTCGTTTCCCTCAAACCGGCCTATGCCGCCGGCAAACGAACCGGTCATCGGCGGCTGCAGTAAGCCGTTGTTCTGGCTGACCCAGTAAATGCACCACAACCGCGTTTGCGGATTGAAAAACCGCAAGGCCATGCCGATGGTCTCCTTGTCTTCGGTGACCAGGTCGTTCATGTTGCCGAGCCCGCCCAGCAGCAGTGCGCCGTCCTGCACGGCTTCGAAACTTTCCCAGTCGGTGCAGCCCTCCAGTCGCCGGCGCAGACGCTTGTTGCTGACCAGCCAACGCCCGGTGATGAAATTGAAGTCATGGCGCCCGTCGACGAGCTCGGCAAGGTCCGGTGTGTGAGTCAGGGTGGTGGTCATGGCTTGAAGTGCTTGTGGCACCGCAGTGGATATGTGAAAACCAGTCTATAAAGGTAATAGGGCTGTTTCGGCCCTAATTAGGCGTTAGACTTTTTCACCATGTATTCCCCCACTACACGCGTGCTCACCGTCCTGGAACTGCTGCAGTCCCATGGCCGGCTGAGCGGTGCCGAGCTGGCGCGGCGGCTGCAGGTGGATGGCCGCACCCTGCGCCGCTACATCGCCAAGCTGGAAGACCTGGGCATTCCGGTGGTGGCCGAGCGTGGCCGCTACGGGTGCTACAGCCTGATCGCCGGCTTCAAGCTGCCGCCGATGATGTTCACCGACGACGAAGCGCTGGCCCTGTCGCTGGGCCTGCTTGCCGCGCGCGGCCTGGGGCTGGCCGAGGCGGCGCCTGCTGCGGAAAGCGCGCAGGCCAAGCTGGAGCGCGTGATGCCGTACCAGCTGAAAAACCGCGTCCGTGCGCTTGGTGAAACCGTGACGCTGGACATGCGCCATGCGGTGGCCCCCGGCGACAACACGGCGTTGCTGGCCTTGAGCACCGCAGCGCATGGCTGGCAGCGTGTGCACATGGCGTACCGTTCAGCCGACGACGATGTCACCGAGCGAGACTTTGACGCCTACGGCCTGGCATTTCGCCGCGGCCGCTGGTACGTGGTGGGCTGGTGCCATCTGCGCGGGGCGCTGCGCTCATTCCGCCTGGACCGTGTGCAGGAAGTCCGGCCGCTCAATGTGGTGTTTACGCCGCCGGCAGATTTCAATGCCGCGCAGCATCTCGTCCTGGGGCTGGCCACCATGCCGCGCACAAACACCGTGCGCCTGTTGCTGCACACCGATTTGCAGACGGCGCAAATGGAACTCCCCGACAGCATTGGCGTGTTCCAGCCCAGTGACGAGGGCGTGCTGCTGCACAGCCAGACCGACCACATCCCGTGGTTCGCCCGACAGCTTTCGCGGTTGCCATTTGCTTTCGAAATCCAGGAGCCACCTGCGCTGCGCACCGCGCTGCGCGACCACGCACAACGCACGCTGGACCAGCATGCGGCCTGAACAGGCAGGTGCGGATCAGGCGGTTTCAGGTTCCAGGCTGCCGCGCGCTCGGGCCAGCCCATAAAAACCGAAATCCATGGCCGGAACCTCCCCGCAGATCAGCTCGGCCATGGCCTTGCCCGACCCGGCGCCGTGCGTCCAGCCCAGTGTGCCATGTCCGGCATTCACCCACAGGCGGCCGACTTTGGTCTTGCCGATGTAGGGAATGTTGGTGGGCGTGGCGGGACGCAGGCCGGTCCAGAAATTCGGCGTACCGCCCTGTTCTTCAAGGCGGGTGTCGCACACGCCCGGCAGCACTTCTTCGATGCGGTCGGCCAGCATTTTGCAGCGCGCCCTGGCCAGCGGTGTGTCCAGCGAAAGGTCGTAGCCGCCGACTTCGATGGTGCCGGCCACGCGCAAGTGATCGCCGAGGCGGCTCATGGCGCATTTGACCTCGTCGTCAATGGTGCTGACGAAGGGCGCAAGTTCCGGCTTGAGCAGCTTGAAGGTGGCGCTGTAGCCTTTGCCCGGATAGATCGGCAGGTCAACGCCCACCGAGCGCAACAGCGGCGCCGTGTACGAACCGCAAGCCACCACGATCTCGTCGGCCTTGAGTTTCATGACGGGACTCTCACTGCTGCCCGGCACGGTGCGTGCCCGGACGGCGACCGACTGGACCGCTCCACCGGACTTTTCCAGTCCTTCGATGTTGTGTTCGTAGAGAAAGCGTACGCCCTTGTCGGCGCAGCGCTGTGCCAGCGCCTGGGTGAAGACGCGCGCGTCGCCGCTTTCGTCGCTGGCGGTATAAGTGCCTCCCACGATGCGGTGCGCAAATGCCTTGAAGGCCGGCTCAATGCCCAGCAACTCGGCCGTGCTCACCACGCGGCGCGCCACGCCGTACTTCTGCATCAGCGCCGCCGCTTCACCGGCGGTATCGAACGACTTCTGGTCGGTGTAGTAGTGCGCGATGCCGCGCTCCAGCCGGTTGTATTCAATGCCGGTGGCCCTGACCACCTCCTTGAGCGCGATATGGCTGTAAGCGCCGAGGGCCACCAGCTGCTGCACGTTGCGCTCAAACGCGGCGTCGTTGCATTGCGACAGAAACTGCAGGCCCCAGCGCCATTGCTGCCAGCCATCGCCGAAGGGCAATTGCGGCCGGAACAGCAGGGGCGCATCGTTGCGAAACATCCATTTCAGGGCCTTCAGGGGGGCGTCCTTGTTGGCCCAGGGTTCGCAATAGCTGACCGAAATCTGTGCGGCATTGCCAAAACTGGTTTCCAGGGCGGCTCCGGGCTGCCGGTCCACCACAGTTACCTCATGGCCGCGCTCCAGCAGGTGCCAGGCAGTGCTGACGCCGATGATTCCCGCTCCCAAAACCACTACTTTCATACAAGCCCCTTTACAGCTTTCAAGTGTGAAGGATGTTGCTTTCAATTAATAGAAAAATTAAACTATCAGTGAAAACATCAGAACAACTAATACAAAGGAGGCTCTGCATGAGCACTTTTGATCCGGATGCGCTCGAATGCCTGGCAGCCATCGTGGAAGAGGGCGGCTTTGAGCGGGCGGCCCAGCGCCTGTCGATCACGCAGTCGGCGGTGTCGCAGCGCCTGCGTGCACTGGAGGCCCAGGTCGGCACCGTGCTGATCGTGCGCAGCAGGCCGCTCAAACCCACATCCGCCGGGCAGCTGCTGCTGAAACACACCAAGATGCTGCGCCTGCTGCGCGCCGACCTTGAGCGGGACATGAAAGAGCTGGCGCCCAGCTCCCTCGGCGGCGCGCGCGAAGAAGAACGAATCTCGATTGCCATCAATGCCGACAGCATTGCCACCTGGGCCCTGCCGGCGCTGACCGATCTGGCGCAGCAGGGCCTGCCCATGGAGATCATCCACGACGACCAGAACTTCACCCACGAGTGGTTGCGTGAAGGCCAGGTGCTGGGCTGCGTCACCACGCTCAAGCAGGCGCTGCGCGGCTGCAAGGTGGAACCGCTGGGCGCGATGCAGTATATCGCGGTGGCTACACCAGGCTTTGCGCAAAAAAGGCTTGGCCTGGGCGAGGGCCCTGGCGGCAAGCAGAACGCGCCCGCCCTGACGCAATACAACTTTCGCGATGTGCCTTTTATCGCGTTCAACCGCAAAGACGAATTGCCGGTCGATTTCGTCGGCAAAGCTTTCGGGCTCAAGCGCGTCACCCTCAACCAGCTCTTTGTGCCGTCATCGGAAGGCATGGTCAGGGCTGTGCTGGCGGGCTGGGGCGTCAGCGTGGTGCCGCGCCTGCTCGCGCAAGGACTGATTGACACAGGCCAGCTCGTCAATGTGGCCTCCAGCTACACCCTGCCCATCCAGCTCTACTGGCATTGCTGGAACCTCGAGTCTGAAGTGCTGGATGCGCTCACCGCCGCACTCAAGCAGTCTGCAGCGCAGTCGCTGGTACCCTGATTAATGGGACACCGGGGCAGCCATGCGGTGGTCGCTGTTTCACTCGCTGACAAAGACGGGGAAGGGAGTAATCCCATTTACAAAAGGCAGCGGCTTCCGCACACTGTGACCTGATGCGCGCTTGGCGCTGCATTGCAGTGAAAGGCACGAGGTAACGAATGCTGGGATGGCTGGGGCTGCGTACCCGTCTGGTTTTGCTGGTGCTGCTCGCGCTGCTCCCGCTGTTCGGCTTGCTCGCGTATTACGCCGAACAAGGCCGCCGTACTGCACTGGAACATGCACAGGTTGACCTGCAGGCCCAGGTCGCGCTGCTCGCCACACACCAGCAGCGCACGGTGGACAAGGTCCATGAGCTTCTCAACGGCCTGGCCAGTGCGCCTCATATCAAGAGCCACGAGCCCGGGCTGTGCGGGCAACAGCTGAAAAACATCCATCAGGAGCACCCCGAGTTCACCCATGTCGGCGTTGCTGCGCCGGACGGCCGGCTGGTCTGCAGCTCATTGGGCCTTCCTGCCGGCAGTATCCAGGAAGATGACCGGCCATTTTTCCTGCAAATCATGGCCGGCCAGCGTTTTGCCATTGGGACTTACGGCATTGGCCGCAGCAGTGGCCTGCCTGGCCTGATCTTCGCCATACCGGTCCACACCGATTCCGGCGCCATGGGGGGCGTGGCCTTTGCCTCCCTGGGCCTGAAGGCGCTGGCAGAACCCTTGAGCGCCGTGTCGATGATGCCGGGCGCAAGGTTGACGGTACTCGACCGGGATGGCGTGGTTCTGGCTGTTTCCCCGCAGGCACCTTCCTGGCTGGGCCGGCAGCACCCGGACGCCGCCGTGCGCCAGGGTGTGCAAACGCGCCACCTGGGCGTATTGCATGCGCCTGATGCGCAGGGAAGCCAGCGGGTCTACGCTTTTGCGCCGGTCCCCGTCGAAGGCCACGATGGGCTATTTGTGGCAGTCAGTGTCCCGCAGGAAATCATCGGTGCAGAAAGCCGCGACAACCTGCTTTCGGAGCTGGCGGCCTTGCTCGCCATGGCCGTGGCAAGTGCAGCCTGTGCATGGTGGATGGGCAACCGCCTGATCGTCAACCCGGCCAAGGCGATCCTGAAAGAAGCCAATGAGGTTGCGCAGGGCAATCTGGGGGCGCGCGTCAGGCTGGGTCCGTTGTACCAGGGGGAGCTTGGCGACATCGGGCAGACTTTCAATCGCATGGCCGGCTCGCTTCAGGCGCGGCAGGAAGAGCTTGACGCCGCGCTCAGCCGCGTCGACAAAGAGCGCTCACTGCTTGACCTGATTCTCAACAGCATGAGTGAAGGGGTGATCGCAGCGGACACCGAAGGCCGCTTCCTGGTGTTCAACGCGACGGCCCGCAAGCTCTTCAATGCGGCTACACCGGGCCCTGGCATGCGGGTCGAGGAATGGCGGCGCAACCATGAGCTGCTGATGCTTGACGGCAAAACCCACTTGCCGGAAGCTGAACGGCCGCTGACACGCGCTGCCCGCGGCGTCAGCACCGACAACTGGGACCTCGTATTTCGCAGGCCCGGCGCCGAAGATCGGGTGCTCCGCATGAGCACCCGGCCCTTGCGCGGTGACGACGGCACGCTGGTTGGTGGCGTCGCGGTGTTCAACGACATCACCAAAGCCAAGGCCGCCGAACAATTCGCGAAGGCACAGGAACAGGTGCTGGCGCTGATTGCCGGGAGCGCGCCCTTGCAGCGCTCGCTCGAAGCCGTGGTGCAATTAATTGAGACGAGTTCCCCGGACAGCCTGTGCTCGATCCTGCTGCTGGATGGCCAGCACCTGCGCCTGGGTGCAGCGCCCAGCCTGCCGGACAGCTACAACCAGGCCATTGAAGGCCTGCCGGTTGGTGAAGGGGTGGGTGCCTGCGGTACCGCGGCGTTTCGCAACGAGATGGTCGTGGTGGAAGACACCCAGCTGGATCCGTTGATGAAAGACTATCGCGAACTCCTGGCCACGCACAACCTGCGCGCCTGTTGGTCGCATCCCGTGGTGTCTACCACTGGCGAGCCGCTGGCGACGTTTGCCATCTACCACCGCTATCCGTGTGCCCCCCAGGCGCACGACCTGGAGCTGATCGCCACCGCGGCGCGGCTGGCCGGCATTGCGCTGGTACGTGCCCGCGCCGAGGCGGCGCTGGTCAGCAGCGAAGCGCGCTTTCGTGAGCTTGCAGAAAACATCAACGACGTTTTTTACAACGTGGATCCCCGCTCGGGCCAGCTTCTCTATATCAGCCCCGGCTATGAGAAGGTGTGGGGGCGCAGCCGCGAGAGCCTGTATGCCAACCCCCTGTCATATGCCGACGCGGCGCTGCCGGAGGATCAGCCTTTGCTGAAGCTCGCCAGGAAGCGCAACCGAACCGGCGAATCCTCCGACATCGAATACCGCATCCTGTCCACGGACGGCAAGCTCCGGTGGATACACGACCACTCCTATCCGGTGCTCGATGCGTCGGGCGTGCTCGAACGTGTGGTGGGCACCGCGCGCGACATTACCGACCGCAAGCTTGCCGACCTGGCGCTCGCAAACACCAACCGGGCCCTGCAGATGCTGAGCCAGTCCAGCATCGCCATTAACCGAATCGAAGACGAGGAGGCCCTGTTGGCCGAAGTCTGCCGTGTCGCTGTCGACGTGGGCAACTACCGCATGGCATGGGTCGGGTATGCGCAGAACGACGAAGCGCGCACCATACAGCCCATGGTGCACGCCGGTAACGAGGGTGGCTACCTGACGGTGATCCGCCTGACCTGGCGCGATGACCAGGTCACGGGCCAGGGCCCCGCGGGCCAGGCCATTCGTACGGGGCTGCCCCAGCAAAGTGGCGACATCGGTCAGGCTGAAAATCACTTCTACTGGCATGCCGACGCGATGAAGCGAGGCTACCGGAGCGCGGTCTGCCTGCCCTTGCGCGAAGGGGCCCGCAGTTTTGGTGTGCTGTGCCTTTATTCGGCCGAAGCGCAGCACTTCACCCCTGAAGAAATCAAGCTCCTGCAGGAGCTTGCCGACAACCTGGCATTCGGCATCGTCAGCTTGAGAGAACGGCTGGAGCGCCAGCGCAGCCAGGAGGCTGCGCGCCAAGCCGCAGTCAAACTGCGCGAACAGGCCTCGCTGCTGGACAGGGCCCAGGATGCCATCATGGTCCGCAACCTGGACCGGACCATACGTTTCTGGAACAAGAGTGCCGAACGCCTTTACGGGTGGACGGCCGAAGAAGTGCTGGGAAAATCGATGGAAGAGTTCATGTACGAGGATCCCCAGGTGCTTGTGGGCGCCATGGCCCGCACGCTGGCCAATGAAGGGGACTGGACCGGTGAACTGGAGCAGCGCGCCAGGGATGGTTCAACGGTGGCCATCGAAGCACGCTGGACGGTGGTGCGCGACGAAGAAGGCAAGGTCAACGGGGTGCTCGGCATCAACACCGATATCCGAGAACGCCGGCGTGCGCGTGAAGAAATTTTGCGGCTCAACGCCAGCCTGGAAGAGCGCGTGCAGCAGCGCACCGCGCAGCTCGAATTTGCCAACAAACAACTGGAAGCGTTTTCCTATTCCGTATCCCATGACCTGCGCAGCCCGCTTAGTGCCATCGACGGATTCAGCGACCTGTTACAGCGTGCCATGAACAAGTCCGACAGCACACCGCTGTCGGAGCGCAGCCGGCATTACCTGGCGCGCATACGGGCCGGGGTGGGGCAAATGGGGGAGTTGATCGATGCGATGTTGACGTTGGCACAGGTGTCGCGCTCAAGCCTGCGCTGGGAGCCGGTCGACCTCAGCGCGCTGGTGCAGGGCATCCTTGATGGCTACCGTGAACGCGAGCCCGAAAGGCCGGTGGATCTCCATGTTGAAGCGGGTTTGACGGGGCAGGGTGACCCGCGCCTGCTCATGCAGTTGCTGGACAACCTGCTGGGCAACGCCTGGAAATTCAGCGCCAACCAGGAGCGCACCGAAATCACCTTCGGCCATGAGATCGGGGAAGACGGAGAGACGGTTTATTTTGTCCAGGACAAGGGCGCCGGTTTTGACATGGCCTATGCGGAGAAGCTATTTGGCGCGTTCCAGCGCCTGCATTCGCTGTCGGAGTTCGCCGGCACCGGCATTGGGCTGGCCACGGTGCACCGCATCGTGGCACGGCATGGCGGCAAGGTCTGGGCCCAGTCATCACTTGGGCAAGGCGCCACGTTCTATTTCACGTTGGGTGAGAGGACTCTGTAGCACCCCCGTCCAGGCTCACTGCGTGTAGCCTGTTCCCCCCTCAAGGGGCCGGCGAAGCCGGACCCGCGGCCCCCATTGGTGAAATACCTTCATCACTGGTCGTACCCACCGAATTCTTCAAGCCGGCGGGTGCCGCGGAACCGGCTTTGCCGGGCCGCAGGCACCGTCCCCTGCAAGGGGAAAAGGGCTACACGCAGTGAGCCCGATAGGGGTGTGCCAATTTCTCGGCTTTGCCGGGCCACAGGCGAGCGGCCCCCTCGGGGGGCAGCGACCCACACGAAGTGGGGGAGCGTGGGGGCTAAAAGCTTTGCTGCCGCAGAGTTTCGCGCAGCGTCTGTGCCTTGTCCGCGTCGAACTGGCCTTCAACCCGTGCCAGCACTTCACCCTGGCGGTTGACCACTACGGCGTAGACCTGGTCGGTGCCGTTGAGGCCGGCCGCACGCACAAAACTGGCCCGGTCAGTGAACACCGGCACCAGCCTGGCGCGCTCGGTATCTGCGGTGTAGTGCTTGAGCAACTTGTTTTCGACGGCGCTGCGCCCCGTCGGTGTGCCGGGGTCATTGACGATCGGCATGCGCATCCACGCGATGGACGAGTCGTTACGCAGGTTCAGCCCCTGAATCCAGCTCTCGGCCTGGACATGCTGGCCGCGCTGAAAGGTGATCAGTGCAAGGGTGCGGTCAGAGGGCAAGCCATCCGGCACGTTGACCGGCTGGCGCAGCAGCGTTTGCGCCATGAAGGCCGGCATGTGCCCCATGACGCTGGCCTCATTGGGTGATGCGAACGCAAACGCAAACGCAAGGCCGACGGCAAGCAGCCAGGCGCCAAGATACGACACGTTGCTTTTCATGGTGCTCTCCCCTATGCGGGTGCGTGCAGGAAGTCCTGCATGAACCCTTCATGCAAGATACATGCAAGCCGAACAGTGCGCAAACCAACAATTGGAACAAAGTGTTATCACTGGTGATCACCCTTTGAATTCCGCGTTGCCGGTCAAGCTTAGGTAGCGTGGTGCGCAGGAAGTTCAAAAAGAAGCGCCGCCGTTGTGCGCGACGCGGCGCTACGACTTTAGTCAGCGCCGGCATGCGGGCCACACGTCCATAAGAGTGCTATTGGCTATTAGCAACTATTGGCCGATGCTGATCAGCAAGTCGGGCAGAAACCCGTCCTGCTCCTGTTTACGCGCATACCCCAGGGGGTTGGCCACCACGCGGCAGCCGCGGCTGACGTAGTCGATGGCGCAGTGCAGGTGCCCGTGCAGCCACAGGTCGGCCAACGGAAGCAGGTCGTCCAGCGTATTGCAAAAGCCCGCCGTGCCCGGCACCAGGCCGTAGCGCGGGTCGGCGCTCAGCAAGCTGGGGGCGAAATGCGTCACGGCCACGGTAGGCCCTTCAAATGGTACGGCCAGTGCCTGCCGCAACCAGGCCTGGCTTTTGAGGCCCTCTTCGCGCAGGTCGGCCGCCAGCAGTGGCTGGCCATCGCGAAAGGAATGGTTTTTTCCGAGGTAAAAGTTGGCTGCGCGGAATGCTTTTTCGCGCGCTTTCAGTTGCTCGCCCGGCGTGATGTCCGATGCCTGGGCCTGGCCTGCGCTCAGGGCGTCAAAGTCGGTCCACAGCGTGCTGCCCACAAAACGCACACCCTGCAGCACCACGATTTCACGTTCGAGCCAGACCATGCCCAGGCGCTCGCAGGTTTCGCGCAGCCGCACATGGGTTTCATCAAAGTCCAGGCCGTCGTATTCGTGGTTGCCCGGGACAAACAGCACCGGCGTCGGCCAGTCCGCACCGCCTTGGGCCAGAGGCAAGGGCGAAAACTGCCCCAGGCCGAAGTCGGCAATGCCCCTCTCGCCCAGCAGCGAGCCCTGCTGATAGGAGCCAATGTCGCCGGCCAGTACCAGCAGGTCGGCGCCGGGTACGGGCACGGCCTTGAAGTCGGGGTTGCTCTCGAGGTGCAGGTCGGACAGGAGCTGGATGTTCACCCCGCCGATTGTGCGGGAAGACGGGCCTGGTTCCGGGTGGCGGGCTTTTTCGCTTGCGGCCCCACCCGTCCTTGCGCTAGATTGCGCATGGCATCAGCAAATGAACAGGAGCCGCTTGTGAAGCAGATCGGGAACGCAGCCGTCGCGCAGACCTTCGCAGCCTACCCGCCGGCACTGCGGCGCAAGCTACTGGCCCTGCGCCAGCTGATCCTGGACACGGCTTTGGCCACACCCGGCGTCGGCGAGCTGGAGGAAACCCTCAAGTGGGGCGAGCCGGCCTACCTCACGTCAGCCAGCAAAAGCGGCAGCACCATCCGGCTGGGGCCGGTCAAATCCAGCCCGGCGCAGTACGCCCTGTACTTCAATTGCAACACCACGCTGGTGGACACCTTCCGCACCTTGTTTCCGGGGGAGCTGCGCTATGAGGGCAACCGGGCCATCGTGCTCGATGCGGCTGATCCATTGCCCCGGGATGCCTTGTCGTTGTGCATTCAGGCGGCACTGACCTACCACCGGAAAAAAGGCCCCTGAAACGACAAAACCGCCGGTGCCGGGCGGGGTGTGTCAGGCCAGCGGCGCCAGCAGGCGCACGGTGAATGTCGTGCCTTGCCCGGGCTTGCTGGCAACTTCAATCTGCCCCTGGTGCAGGTCAACGCATTCCTTCACGATGTGCAGGCCGATGCCGGTGCCGGAGATGTTGCCGACATTGGTGCCGCGGTGAAAGCTGCCGAACAGGCGCGGCAGGTCGGCTTCCGGGATGCCGATGCCGTGGTCGCTGATGCGCAGGTGAATCTGGTCGCCCACGCCGCGAACGGCAAACTGCACCGGCGTGTCCGGGTCCGAATATTTCAGCGCATTGCCCAGCAGGTTGACCACGATGTGCCGCAGCAACTGCTGGTCCGCCGTGCGCGGCGCGTCCAGGCCGTCGCAGGTCAGCGACACGCGCGCGGCCTGCGGGTTGCCGCGCTCAAGCTCACCCATCACCTGCACCAGCCAGTCGGGCACGGCCAGCGGTGCGGCTTCGAACTGAAACTTGCCCAGCTCCAGGCGGCTGGTCAGCAGCACCTGCTCGACCATGCTGTTCATGCGGGCCACCGCCGTCTTGATCTGCCCCAGCAGCTCCCGGCGTTCGCTGGCCGGAAAGCTGGCGCCGTAGGCATCCAGCAGCTCCACGGACGACAGGATGGCGGCCAGTGGCGTGCGGAACTCGTGCGATGTCACAGCGACAAACCGTGACTTCAGCTCCGACAGCTCGCGCTCGTGCGCCAGCGCCTTGCGCATGTCTTCCTCTGCCTGGCGCTTGCGCGTGACATCGGTCAGGAAGTTGAGCGTGGCGGGCGCGCCCTGCCATTCAAACATCACCGCGCTGATCTCAAGCCAGCGTATGGCGCTGCGGCTGTGCTGCACGCGAAACTGGTAGTAGTTCTCCACCGGCTCGCCGCGCAGGCGCTTCATGTGGTTGCTCAGCACCTTCTCGCGGTCGTCGGGGTGGATGAATTCGATGAAGGGCCGGGACTTGGCGGTTTCCTCGTCCAGCG
Organism: Polaromonas sp. P1_F4; assembly: GCF_056405675.1. NCBI lineage: Bacteria > Pseudomonadati > Pseudomonadota > Betaproteobacteria > Burkholderiales > Comamonadaceae > Polaromonas > Polaromonas sp. P1_F4. The sequence continues at coordinate 111,936 of NZ_JBFUBP010000008.1, forward strand.
AGGTCAGCTCCAGTGCCTTGGGGTTGGCATACAGGATGCGCCCGGCCGCCGTGACAAGAATGCCCTCGCTGACGTTTTCCACCACCGCGCGGTACTTGGCCTCGGAGTCGTTGCGCCGGCCGATCTCCACACGCAATTGCTTGGAAGTGTCGAGCTGCCAGGTGATGTTGTTGGCCAGGTGGATGACGCGCAGCAACTGCCCCGAAGGGCTGTGCATGGGCAGTGCGCGCTGGCTCAGCCGCGCGTTGCCGCCCTGCGGCCGGATGACCCTGTATTCTTCGCTGCGCTTCAGGGGGCTGGTTTGCAGGCTCAGCACGCGCTCGCGGTCTATCGGGTCCACATGCTCGAGCCATTGCCACGGCCGGTCTGCCAGGGTGTCGGCCGACAGGCCCCAGAACGCCTCGAACGCCGGGTTGGTATAGGTGATGCGGCCGGTTTGCGGGTCCCAGGACCAGAGCATGGCGTCAATATTCGAGGCGATCTGCCGCAGCAGCGCCAGCGCCCCGTCCGGCGATGAAGCAGGGGTCTCAGCCGTGGGCAGGGAAGAGGGATTTGGGGGATGGGCCACAGCCCAAGCATAGCCGCCGGCTCCGTGAAGTTTTCCCCGGAAATCACGTAGAAATCACCTGCATGTGCCGCCGCGGAGCACGGCATGCATTTTTTGCATGGGTTTGGGCCCCGGTTAGGCTTGAAACCCTAGGGAAAACCCTTATTCTTCATTCACCGCAACTTTTTCACCCCATGAAGGTGACCCTGCCATGTACAGCCTGATTTCCCAGATCGCCCGTTTCCTGCCCGCCGCAACCCGCGTGGCCCCCGTGAACGGTGTGGCCCACAACCTGATGGAACGCGCCGAAGCACGCGCCGGCCGCAATCCGCTGCAGGCCCAGGAACTGCGCAGCGCCGCCTACGCTTATCTCAGCGTGGTTCGCTGAGCCCCCACGCTTCCCCACTTCGAGCCTGCGGCGCGCTGCCCCTTTTCTCACGTACGGGGCCGCCCGCCTTGCGGCTGGCAAAGCCAGACCGCGGCTTCAGCTGGTAAAGACGGGGTCTTGCTCGGGGCGGATGCGGTCAGAGCTTGACCCCTGCTCCTTTGACGGCGGGCGACAGTACGGCTACCTGCTCCCTGACGAAGCCGGTGAACGCCGCCGGGCTCATCGGCTGTGTGGTGATGCCCAGCTCCAGCATCTTCTTCTTGATCTCCGCCGTTGCCAGTATTTCGTTGCAGGCGCTGCTCAGCCGTGCCACGACGTCGGCCGGCATGTGCGCCGGACCGCTCAAACCAAAGAAGTTGTCCAGCACCAGCTTGCGGTAGCCAAACTCCAGCACGCTGGGCACATCCGGCACCAGCGGTGAGCGGCTGGCCGACGTTACGGCCAGCGGCACCAGCTGCCCGCTCTTGAAGTAGGGCACAAACGCCGTCAGCACGTCGATGCCCACGGGGATCACGCCCGCGATCAGGTCTGTCGTCATGGGCGCACCGCCGCGGTACGGGATGTGCACCAGGTTCACGCCCATGGACTTTTTCATCAGCTCGCCGTAAATGTGGCCGATCGAGGCCGGGCCGCCCGAGCCGAAGTCGAGCCGGCCCGCCTTGCGGGCCTGCGCTTCCACGTCGGTAATCGTCTTGATGGGCGCGTGCGGGTTGGCCATCACCACGCAGGGCGCATTGCCGATCAGCGCGATGTGGGTGAAGCCTTCCACCGGGTCATAGGGCTGCTTTTCCAGCGCGAATGGGCCGATGGAAACCGGTGTCGAGTTGCTCAACATCAGCGTGTAGCCGTCTGCCGGCGCCTGCGCCACCACCAGGCCTCCCACGCTGCCGCCCGCGCCCGGCCGGTTGTCGACCACCACCGCCTGCCCCAGCTTTTTGCCCAGCTGCTCGGCCATCACCCGCGCGACGATGTCGCTGGCGCCGCCGGCCGGAAAGGTCACCACGATCTTGATCGGCTTGTCCGGCCAGGCAGCCAGGGCCGGCAGCGCCATGGATGCGGCGCCGCTGGCCAGGATCTTCAGCGCGGTGCGGCGTGCAAGTGGGTGTGAGGGCGTAGGGGGGTGTGGGTAGTCTGGCATGGGTGGCTCCTGCATACAGTTTGTGTGCAAAAGTGTGTGCAAAAACCATGCCCCTCGGCCGCGAGCCGCTTGAATGGGATTGCCCGCGGGCGTTCGGCGTCAGCGTGACGCTACTGAATTGGTAGCGGCTCGCGCCTGTCCTCATTGGCTTACAGCCCGATTGAGGGGGTAAAAAAGCGACTCAGGGAGCTTTGGACCCTCCAGCCTGCCCCTGGGGTGCCGCAAAAGCCTTGGCGATGCCGGCAACCCCGCGAAAACCACTGATTTCAAGCATCAAAGATGGCTGAAATCCAATACGAACGGGCGCAAGCAGCTATCTATTTGATAGCGAATGACATGGCAATCTGCCGCCGGCTTAAGCCGCCTCGATAGGGTGCGTGCGTGACCCTGCTGCCGGCCCGCGATTACCGCCAAAGCTCCCCATTAAAGGAAACGCTTTTGACCATGTGTTCCTCCAGGTAGGCTTCCTTGTAGGCGGAACGCACGGTTTTCCAGGTTTCGCTGGTCACCGGGAGCTCCGTGCGTGCCGAGATGACGGCGCGAAACGGAATGTGGCCGACACCGGTGAAGGTGGCTTCTGAACGCAGCACCACATTGCAGTTAATGGTCTCTCCCGGTCCGATCAAGCCGCCAGGGCAGATGTCAGCCTGCACATCGCTGGATTTCACGGTCAGCTTCGTATTGGGCAGAGGGTTGAGCGTCAGGGCGATGCGCGGCGGGGTCACGCGGACGGCGCGGCGGCTTGCGTTGGTCAGGCTGAAACCGAAGGAGACGCTGCGGTCCAGCCACGTGACCTTTTGCTGGAACTTGACCTGCAGGTTCGGCGTCAGGGAGTCCACCAGTTCATCGACCACCTTGACGCGCTCCAGCCGCTTGCGTTCCGCGGCCTGGGCGTCGGGCACCGGTTTCTGCACCGGCTCCGGAACCGGTTCCGCTGCGGCCTTGGGCTGCTGGATCTCGGCCTTCATCTGCTCCATGTTGGCGCGCAAGGCCTCGGTCTGGGCCTTGGCTTCGGCGAGTTTTTGTTCAAGCTGCTGCTGGTTCTTCTGGTTCGCGGCCATCAGCTGCTGCATCAGCAGTTGGGCTTCCTTTTGTGCCTTGGCCGCAGGCCGGTCTACCAGGGTGTAACGCGCTGCGCTGCCGGCCACCACAATCGCCAGGCCGATGATCAGCAAAAAAACGATGGTGTCGTATCGGTGGGCGCCGGCGTCCTTGCCGGGTTTCGGTTTGGGTTGGCGCGGCGGGAGAGGCGGCAGGGATGGCGGGATGGGGGGCATGCTTTTGTAAGCCATGAGATATGACGCGGGTGTGGCTGGATTAAATGTGTTGTGAATCAGGTCGGTCAGGGGCCAACATGTTTTGAGATGCCCGGCTCACCATTTGCCGCGCACCCCCATCAGCAGGGCCAGGTTGCGCTGGCGTGCGTTCTGTTCGGTCTGAAGGTCGGCGAAGAGGTTGAAGTTGTCGTGGATGCGGCCCGAAACGCCCACGCCCAGAACCACCGTGTTGGCATTGAGGGCCACGCCCGCAATCTGGAACTGGTAGGGTGTGCCGGCGCCCTGCAGCTGCGCCGTCATCGGGGTGTTGTATTTGCCAAACTCATGCGCCCACACCACCCGCGGTTCGATCCGCAGCCGGCCCACGTCAAAGCCGGCTTTCAGCCCCAGCATCGATTTGGTCGAGTACACGGTTTGCGCGGCGACCTGCAGGTTGAGCGCTCCGGCGCCCTGCTCGGCAAAGCCGTTGGTCTGGTTGCGGCTGAAGGCCAGCGCGGCCATCGGCTGCAGCGTCCAGCCGGTCATGTCCAGGTCGTACGTCAACTCGCCGTAGGCCGAGGCGGTGCTGCTGTCGAAATTCGATGAGGCCACGCGGCTGATCGGCCCGACCACGATGCCGCGGTCCATGTGGTTGCCGTGAAACGCCACGCTGGTCACGCCATTCAGGCGCCAGGCCCCGTCGGTGTAGCCGGCGTACATCGCCAGCGCCGCGCTGCGAGCCCTGCCCTGGTCACCTGAATCAAAACTGACCCTTGATGTGCCGATGGTCACGGCGCCGCCCAGCATCAAGCCTGGCGACACTTCGGCGTCGTAACCCGCGCTCAGGCCGGTGCTGTTCAGGCGGCTGGCCATGGCGTTGCCGTCGCTGTCGGTGATTTGGTGGCTGCCGTAACCGCGCAGCCAGAAACCGCAGCCGTCTTCGATGGCCGGGAAAAGCGCCCTCAGGGCTTCGCGGCCCGCAACGTCGTCGCTGCCGCAGACTGAGCCCAGGCTGCTTCGGCCCACGCGTGCCTGCAGCTGTTCGCCGAATGCGGCGGCAAAGCTGGGGCCGGCACGGCGCAAGGCGACCAGGTTGGCACCGCCTATGGCATCGAAGGCGGCGAGGGCCTGCGGCACTGAAAGGCTGTTGAGGGCGCTGAGCACCGTGCTCATGTCGCCGCTCGCGCTGCCGGAGGCATTTTGCAGCGCATTCGAGGCTGACTGCTGGTTGGGCGTCATGCCGGGCAGGGTGTTGTAGCCGGTGCTGTTGCGCGCCAGGGTCAGGTACACATTGTTGGGGTCGTAGGTGAGCGACGGCGTCAGAAACGCCAGGTTGGTCGTGAGCCCGCTAAAGACGCCGGTGCGCCCGCCTGTGGCATTGAGGATGGTGTACTGCGTGGTCGGCGAGTAGGTACCGGCGCTGGCCAGCACGTTGACCGTGCCGCCGTTGATGGTCAGCGTGCCGGTGGCGTTGGTGCGGTCGTTGCTGCCGGCTGCATCGACCTCCACGCTGTAATTGGAGCCCGCATTGAAAGTCAGATTGCCGACGACGGTGAGCGTGCCGATGGAATTGCCGGGCGCCAGCGTGCCGCCCGACTGGATGGTGGTGTTGCGCACGGAACCGGTGCCGCCCAGCGTGCCGCCGTTCTGCACCTGCACGGCAGAGTTGGTCAGGCTGCCGTTGACCGACAGCGTGCCGCCGCTGACGACGGTAGTCCCGCTGTAAGTGTGGGTGCCGGAAAAGGTGACATTGCCGGTGCCGCTTTTGACCACGTTGCCGGTGCCGCTGATGACGCCGCCAAACGTTCCGTTGCCTGCTTGCAAGAACTCCAGGTTGGCGTTGGTGGTAATCAAGCCCTGCAGGTTGGCGGTAGTACCGCGCAAGGTGCCGCCATTGATGGTGGTGCCGCCGGTGTAGGTGTTGGTGCCAGAAAGAATCACCGTGCCGGTGCCTTCCTTGACCAGCGCGCCGCCGCCGCTGACGGACCCTGCATAGGTGCCATTGGTGGTCTGGTCGAAGGTCAGCACGCCGTCGTTGCTGATGGCTCCCTGCAGGCTGGTGGTGCTGCCGGTCAGGCGGGCATTGGTTCTGATGAAAGTGCCGCCGGTGTAGCTGTTGGCGCCCGTCAGTATGGTGGAGGAGCCCCCGGGGTGGCGGAACACTTCTACCCATCCGGCGCCGCTGATCGCCGCGGAGAAGGTGTAGGGCGTGGCGTCGTTTTGGTTGAACTTGATGCTGGAGCTGGCATTGCCGAAAACCACGGCGTCAGCATTCAGGGTGCCGCTGGGCCCGATGTTGCCGATGACCAGCGTCCCGGTGCCCACATTGCCCAGGTGCAGGGTGCGGGTGCCGCCCACCGTCACGGTGGCGCCGGTGCGGATGCCCAGGAGCCCGTCTCCATTGTTGCCAACAATGAACTGGTCGCCCGCAGCCAGGCTGGGGGGGGACACGTTCAGGCTGGCGCCGGCGCCGTCCATGAGGATCTGCCCTCCGGTCACCGTGTCGCCCACGCTCAGCCGCGTGGCCGTGACGCTCCCATTAATCAGCATTGATCCCGCGTTACCCGGCGTCGGCGTGGTGCCCAGCAGGAGCGTGCCAGCGGCCAGGGTGCGGCCCGCATGGACGACCACCTGGCCGTTTTCCTCCACTTGCAGTGTGCCCACCTGGGCGGCTGGTCCACTAATAATGTCCACCTGCTGGTTCGTCGGGACCCTTGCCAAGCTGGCGGCTGTAGGCGTGCCGCCACTCCAGTTGGCCGCGTCGTTCCAGTCCTGAGTGCCTGCGGCCGAGAAATCGTTGGTGACCTGGGCATGGCCGGCATGCGGTGCCATGGCCAGGCCGGCGAATGCCAGCGCCAGGCCAAGCGGCTTGAGGGGAAAGTGCGGGCGGGAATTCATGCGGGCCGGTTTTGGGGTGAGGGTTCAAGCCGTGCCGGTCAACGCAACCCAAAGACGATTGCCCCGCCAGAGGACATCGCGATTTCGGCTGCATGCGCAAGTAACGATTTAGCTAACATTTTTTAACGTATGCCTCGCAGTAACGACGCCCTCCGGGAAGAGCTCTGTACGGGTGTGATGTCCATGTTTTGACTTTGCTTCACGTTACATTTTTTTGCAAGTAGGTCGTTTGAAGACTTATGACGCGCAGAACACCAAATGAGAGAACTAAAGAATTAATTTGTTCTGGCGGCGCCAGTCAGGAGCGGCCGGAGTCTGGCCTGTAGCCAGAAAAAGCGGCGCCACACGCTGAAAATCGCGCCGCAGGGCACCGGATCCGGGTCATTAAGTGCGCTGTTTTGGTGTCTGCGTTGCGTGCTGACCACACCGCAGCCGGGAACTGCAGTGGTTTGATCCGGTTGCCACGGCTGCTATCAAATAGCTAGCGACTTGCGCTTGTCTTTATTGCTCAAAACACCAGTTTGAGGGGTAAAAATGCGTGCTGGAGAAGCGCGCTGCAATAGCGCTGGCCGACGGCGACTCCCGCACCCAAGACGGCCTGTTTTTGGCATCAAAAATGAATCAAACCCAATACTGACGAGCGCGAGCAGCTATGATTTTTATAGCGACGTGTAGGCATCTCTTCGGGATAGCCAGGCTGGCCAGTCCTTTGGGTGAATCAGGGGCCTCAGGCCAAAAAAGCCTTGTCGGCCGCGCGCACCAGTGCCTGGCGCAACCACACATGCGCGCTGCGTTGCTGCGAGCGCCGGTGCCACAGGGTGTCCACGTGCACCGGTGACACGTCAAACGGCAGAGGGCGCAGCACCAGCTGGTCGGCAATGCCCGTCACCCCGACGAAATGCCGCGGCAGCACGGTGAGCAGGTTGGAGTTGGCCACCACCCGCCCCGCAGTGAAGAACTGGTTGACCGTCAGCACCACATGCCGCTCCCGGCCCAGGGAGGCGAGGGCCTCGTCGACGAAACCATAGGGTCGGCCCGAAAAACTCACCAGCATGTGGCGCGCCGCGCAGAACTTGCTCAGCGTGAAAGGGCCGGTGGCCAGCGGGTGGTCCTTGCGCATGACGCAGACGTATTCGCCGTCATACAGCCGCTGGTGCAAAAAGGGCAGGGGCTCGCCGCTTTGCGCCCCGGCCGTCAGGTCGGCCAGCACCGAGGGAAAGTAGCCGACCGCCAGGTCGCACAGCTCCTCGTCCAGCAGGCGCCGCGGGTCGCGTGTGGTGAGTGGAATCACGCGGATTGAGACGCCGGGCGCTTCCTGGTCCAGCGTTTCCACCAGGCCGGGAATCAATTCAGCCGCGGTGGCATCGGCCATGGCCAGCACAAAGATGGTGGTGGCTTCGCCGGGCACGAATTCATTGGGCACCAGCGACTCCTGCAGCTGCTGCAGGGCCTCGCGCACAGCCGGCCAGATCGCCACGGCGCGCGGGGTGGGTGCCATGCCCTGGCCGCTGCGCTGCACCAGCTCGTCGCCCAGGGTTTCACGCAGCCGGCGCAGGGCGTTGCTGACAGCCGGCTGCGTCAGCGACAGGTTGCGCGCCGCCCGGGTCAAGCTGCGTTCGGCCATCACTTCGTCAAACACGCGAAGCAGGTTGAGGTCCAGGGTCCGGAAATTGAGGGGGGTCAAGGGCTCGGGGCGGGTGTTGAAAGGTGGAAAGAAGGTGAAAAAAGGCCGGAAAACCTCAGGTTATCACCAATGTGAATGAATCACATCATAAAGATAAAGTTGAATAACATCAGTGGTAACCCTAATATCCCCTTACCCGCTGCAATTTTGGTTCAGCGGAGTTAACCCAAAGGGAGTTCACCATGACCAGCTTCGTCAATATCAAATATTCCACACAGCACCCCGGCGTTGTCCGCGCTGAGTCGGCCTTTGGTGCCGTACGTCAGCTGGGCGGTGCATTCTCCGGCACCCGCGGCCTGGCCACGTTGCTGTTGTCCGCTGTCGCGGCCGCCGTGATGGTGGTGGCGTACCAAGTGATGGACAGCGTCGCCGAAGGCCACCTGCTGGTCATGTGGATCGGCCTCTGGGCTGTCGCTTTTGCTGTCCTGGCGATTTTCGCCGGCGCTGCGCGCAATGCCGCTGTCAGCCTCAAGGTTGGCCTGGACGCCTGGTCGCGTAGCCTGGCTGAGGCCCGCGCCGACCAGCGCCTGTGGCAAGCCGCCAAGAACGATCCCCGCGTGATGGCCGACCTGCAAGTTGCAATGGCTCGCCAGCAAGTCGCCGTTGAAGAGGCTGTTGCTGCCCCCGCAGCCGTGGTGTCCGCTCCGGCCGGCCTGACACAGCGCGCTCTCCGCCTGGGTGGCGCAGAACTGAAGGCCTTCCTGCGCAGCCAGGCCGACACGAAAGTCGTTGCTGCCGAAGCTGTGGTTGATGAGGTATCTGCTCCGGCCGGTCTGTCGCAGCGCGCCCGCCGCCTCGGTGGTGCAGAACTGCGTGCTTACCACCGCAGCTACATCTAAGCGCCAGGCGCCGCTCTTTGCAGCGGCCCACAAAAAAAGCCACCGGATCGGTGGCTTTTTTTTGCCCCGGCGCAGTCACTGCACCGGGAAGTGAGGCGTACCGCAGGTTGTGCGAAACGCCCCGCGCGTGGCGTGCCGGTCAGGCGGCCAGGCGGCGCTCGATCGCGGCTTTGGTCTCCTCCAGCTCTTTCGGCAGGTGATGTTCGAGTTGCTTGAACAGTTCGGCGTGCAGTTCCAGCTCCTTGAGCCAAGCGGCCTTGTCAATGCTGGTCACGGTCTTGAACTGCTCGGCGCTGAAGTTCAGGCCGGTCCAGTTCATGTCTTCGTAGCGGGGGCTGACGCCGGTGATGTGCTCGACGCCCTGGCCCTTGCCTTCGATGCGGTCGATCATCCACTTCAGCACGCGCATGTTTTCGCCGTAGCCGGGCCAGACAAACTTGCCGTCTTCGCCTTTGCGGAACCAGTTGGCCGTGAATATCTTGGGCAGTTTGGCGCCGGAGGCTTCCAGTTTCTGGCCCACGTTAAGCCAGTGCTGGAAATAGTCGGCCATGTTGTAGCCGGCAAAAGCGATCATCGCGAACGGGTCGCGGCGCACCACGCCAACCTGGCCGGTGATGGCGGCGGTGGTTTCGGAGCCCATGGTGGCGGCCATGTACACGCCTTCCACCCAGTTGCGGCCTTCAGTGATCAGCGGCACGGTGTTGGAACGGCGGCCGCCAAAGATAAAGGCGTCAATCGGCACGCCGGCAGGGTCGTTCCAGGCCGGGTCCAGCGCCGGGTTGTTGGTGGCGGCCACGGTAAAGCGTGAATTGGGGTGGGCGGCCTTGGCGCCGGTTTCCTTGGCGATTTGCGGCGTCCAGTCCTTGCCTTGCCAGTCGATCAGGTGCGCCGGCAATGCCTTGCCGGGGGCGTCCTGCTCCATGCCTTCCCACCAGACGTCACCGTCGTCTGTCAGGCCGACGTTGGTGAAGATCACGTTTTTGTCCAGGCTGCGCAGGCAGTTGGGGTTGGTCAGCATGTTGGTGCCCGGCGCCACGCCGAAGTAGCCGGCTTCCGGGTTGATGGCGTAAAGGCGGCCGTCCGCACCCGGCTTGATCCACGCGATGTCGTCGCCGATGGTGGTGACCTTCCAGCCTTCAAAGCCTGCCGGCGGCACCAGCATCGAAAAATTGGTCTTGCCGCAGGCCGAGGGGAAGGCCGCCGCGACGTGGTATTTCTTGCCTTCAGGTGAGGTCACGCCGAGGATGAGCATGTGCTCGGCCAGCCAGCCCGGGTTGCCGGAGCCGTCTTGCGAAGCGGCGCGGCCCATGTTGGAAGCGATGCGCAGCGCAAAACACTTCTTGCCCAGCAAGGCGTTGCCGCCATAGCCGGAGCCGTAAGACCAGATCTCGCGCGTCTCGGGATAATGGACGATGTACTTGGTTTTGTTGCAAGGCCACTTCACATCTTGCTGGCCTTCGGCCAGCGGTGCCCCCACGGTGTGCACGCAGGGGACAAACTCGCCGTCGAGGCCGAGCACGTCAAACACGGCCTTGCCCATGCGCGTCATGATCTTCATGTTGACGGCCACGTAAGGGCTGTCGGACAGTTCAATGCCGATGTGCGCGATGGGCGAGCCGAGCGGGCCCATGCTGAAAGGCACCACGTACATGGTGCGGCCCTTCATGCAGCCGTTAAACAGGGGCTGCAGTGTGGTGCGCATTTCGGCGGGCGCCATCCAGTTGTTGGTCGGGCCGGCGTCTTCCTTTTTGGCTGAGCAGATGAAGGTGCGGTCTTCCACACGCGCTACGTCAGTCGGGTCGGAGCAGGCCAGGAAGCTGTTTGGGCGCTTGGCTTCGTTGAGTTTTTTGAAGGTGCCGGCGTCGACCAGTTGCTGGCACAGGCGCTGGTATTCGGCGTCGCTGCCGTCGCACCAGTAAATGTTGTCGGGCTTGCACAAGGCCACCATGTCGGCAACCCATGCAATCAGTTTGGCATTCTTGACGTAGGGGGGCGTGTTGAGGTTAAGCCCTTGCATCGCGGGGTGGTTCATCGAAAAAACTCCAAAGTTAAAAAGCGTTATTTCGGGAAACGTCGCGCGGCAACCTCGACGGTTGCGCTGCTCAGACGTCTGCCGGAATAAGGCTTGGAAGCTTCCCTTTGCACAACAAACAGGTCCCGGTCGGCGGGCGGTGCGCAAGCTTCAAAAGTGCTGCGGCGCAATGACAAAAAGCGGCAGCGTGAGGCTGCTTTTCATCTTCCACGGATCGGCCAGTCAATTCATTTTAAGAAGATCGGCGCGAGTTACCTGTAAGTTACAGGCAAAAGTTATGCATAACCGGCATGAGGTTATGCATAGACTGCACCGGGGTTCCTGCAGTCATGACATCGGGGTGAAGAATGGCTGGACGGCCGTTTCGGCCCGCAGTTTCAGGCCGGTTCCTCGGTGAACAGGCTGAGGGGGCCGGGAAGTGGGCCGGGAAGAGAGTGGAGAAGAGGGCGCGGAGCCCCGGAAACAAAAAAGTCCGCAAGATGCGGACTTTCGGGGTGAGAGCGGGGGCTTTCAGGCCATGTAGATGGCGATAAACGCCAGCAGGAACATCAGCACGCCGCCCACCACGGGCAGAACAATGGGGATCAACGGAACGATCGCGTCGACGGCGTCCTGCTCCTGGGCGGGAGTGGCGCTGTCGTGGGCTGCATTGGTGGTGTGGCTGGCTGGACTGGACATGGGGGTGATTCCTGAAATGCTTGAGACTCTTCGCAGATTTTACCCGCATGAAGATGGTTACACGAAGATGCGGGCGACAAAGATGCCCGGCGCCTGGCTTGCGGTAACCTTTGCCATGCTTATTTGTGGAAGGAATGCATGAAATCCCCAGCCCATTTCGCGCCTCAGCGGCGGTTCCGTTTTTTTCCGGCCGGCGCTGCCTTGTCTGCCCTGGCCTTGCTGTCGGCGTGTGCTTCCAGCGGTCCCAACAGCGCCTCGGCAAAGCCCGTGCTCTATCCCAACGCCACCCTCAACCGGGTGGGCGACGCGCAAGGCCAGGCCGAGGCCAGCGCCTGCATGTCACGGGCCTCGGCCGCGGGGCTCAGCCCGTCGCAAAGCACCAACGAAGTCGGCCGGCGCGCCGGTGAAGGCGCAGCCGTCGGGGGTGTAGCTTCGGCGGTGGGGGCGCTGATCACCGGGCGCGGCGGCGAAGGCGTGCTGCGCTCCGGCGCCGCGGGCGCCGCCGTGGGCGGCTCTGCGGGTGCGGTGTCGGGCGCGTTTCACAACGACAAACCCAACAGCACCTACCGCAGCTTTGTGCAGCGCTGCCTGAGTGAAAAGGGCTTTGAGGTGATTGGCTGGAATTAGGGCCTTAGCTTAGTGCTGCTCTGACGCCTCGAAGCCGGCCGCATTCAGCGCCGCCAGTACTTGCTGGATGTGGTCGCGCCCGCGGGTCTGGATCACCAGCTCGATCTCCACGTTCTGGGCCGACAGCATGGTGAAGGCGCGCTGGTGATGCACCTCATCGATATTGGCCCCCGCGTCGGCCACGGTGGCGGTGATCTTGGCTAAGGAGCCGGGAATGTCGCGCACGCTGACCTTGATGCGGGCCAGGCGCCCGGCACGCACCATGCCGCGCTCAATGATGGCTGCCAGCAGCAGCGGGTCGATGTTGCCGCCGCACAGCACCAGGCCGATCTTTTTACCCGCAAAACGCTCCGGGTACTTCAGCAGCGCCGCCAGCCCGGCTGCTCCCGCGCCTTCCACCAGGGTTTTCTCAATTTCGAGCAGCATGACCATGGCTTGCTCGATATCTCCTTCTTCTACCAGCACCAGGTCGTCGACCAGTTTCGCGATGATGGCTTGTGGAATGACGCCCGGCGTTCCCACCGCAATGCCTTCGGCAATGGTGCTGGTGCCTTGCGGGTGTTGGGTGCCCTTGATGGCATTGACCATGCCGGGAAATCGTGAGGTCTGCACGCCGATGACTTCAATGCCGGGTTTGAGGGCTTTGGCCGCTGTGGCCATGCCGGCAATCAGGCCGCCGCCCCCTACGGCGATCACCAGCGTTTCCAGGTCGGGTACCGCGTGCAGCATCTCCAGCCCCACCGTGCCCTGGCCTGCGACGATGGCTTCGTCGTCGTAAGGGTGCACGAAGACCAGGCCCTCCCGCTCGGCCAGCGTCAGCGCGTGGGTACGGGATTCGTCCAGCGTGTCGCCGTGCAGCACTACTTCGGCGCCAAACCCCCGGGTGCGTTCGATCTTGACGCCCGGCGTGAAGCGCGGCATCACGATCACCGCCCGTATGCCCAGGCGCTGTGCGTGGTACGCGACGCCCTGGGCGTGGTTACCAGCGCTCATCGCGATCACGCCGCGGCGCCGTTCGTCGGCTGAGAGCTGGGCCAACTTGTTACAGGCGCCGCGCTCCTTGAAGGACGCCGTGTACTGCAGGTTTTCGAACTTCAGGTAGATCTGCGCGCCCGTCAGCTGCGAAAGCGTCTTGGACTCCACGCAGGGCGTATCGAGCAGGTGGCCCTGCAGGCGCTGGGCGGCTGTTTCTATATCTTTGAGACTGAGCATGGGAATTCCTCTGCGGGGCAATGCTGGGATTGTGCGGGATCATCTTTGCGCATCTTCGCAGGAGTTTCTGTGGTGCATTTCACACGTGGGGGTACAAGTAGCGTCTTCCATGATGCTTCAAGCTGCGTTATGGTGGAGTCTCATTGAACCAGGTCGCATCTGCGGTGCTCATAGCCAATGAGGCGACGGTCTCGAAGCAGGGTATCTCACAGGCATGTCTACCAACCGTGTAGTTGCAAAGGGAGGTTTGTCCATGAGCAAGCGTTCCGTTAGCGAGCAGCAGTGGCTGCTGTCCCCCGGGCTGAAAGAAGCGCCGGTGCTGGACCTGATGTGCTCGCATTTCGTGCTGACGCTGGCGGCAAGGCAAGGAGCCAAGTTCAATGTGCGCCGCGACCTCAACAGCCTGCTCTCGCTTTCGGGCCGGCATCTCGTGTGGCCGCTTCCGGCGGTGCAGCGGTTGCGCGAGTTTCTCGGCCGCCGCTGCAAGGACAACGAGTTCTGGCGCGGCCATGAAAGCCTGACCGACGCCGAGTTCATGGCGCGCCACGGCGCCTGGCGGGGCCCCTATGAAGAAGGCACGCTGTTCTTCTACCTCGACGAGCATGCGAAGGACCAACCAAAGGACTTGCTCTCCGTGCTGGCCGCCACCGGCGAATGGCTGACCCAGGCGCTCAAGAAACAATCCACGCTGGTCGAGAAAAACATCGATGCATTGGCAAACCTGCTGCAGCTCAACCGGGCCGAGCGTGCGCTGCTGCTCTACGGCACCCTGGCACGCTACCAGCGCGACCTGCGCTCCCTGCTGGTGGAGTTCAAGGTTAACAATGCGCCCGAGGCCTACGCCGCCATTGCCGACGTGGCGGGGGTGAAGGCGCCCGAGGTTGCCGAAGCCCTGCGCGCCGGCTCGCGGCTGGAACGCATCGGCATGGTCGAGAACCTGATTTCCGAGCACAACATCACCGACCTTGCGGACCTGATGAAGGTGAGTGAAAAACTGCCGCCGGTGCTGATGCGCGAATACCGCGACCAGAACGAGTTGATGGCGGTCTTCACACGGCCGGCCGCGCACAGCAGCCTGGGCCTGGCGGACTTCGCTTTTGTGCACGACGATGCCCAGGTGCTGGTGTCGCTGTTGCGCAATGCGGTGGCCGGCAAGGAGCAGGGCGTGAATGTGCTGCTTTACGGCCCGCCCGGCACCGGCAAGACAGAGCTGGCCAAGGTGGTGGCACAGGCCGCCGGCCTGGACCTGTTCGAAGTCGAATATGCCGACCGTGACGGCAACTCGCTCAGTGGCCGCGACCGCTACCGTTCGCTGCAAATCGCCCAGGTCTTCCTGAAGGGCAGCACGCACTCCGCCTTGCTGTTTGACGAAGTCGAAGATGTGTTTCCGCCGATTTCCAGCGAAGCCGCGCAGCTGATGGCGCGCTCCGAACAATTGCCCGTACCTGCCAGCGGATCGGTCAGCGGCAAGGCCTGGGTCAACCAGATCCTGGAATCCAACACCGTGCCCACCCTGTGGGTCACCAACCGCATCGAGCAGATCGACCCTGCTTTTCGCCGGCGCTTTGCCTACCACCTGGAACTCAGGTCGCCGCCGCCGGGTGCCCGTGAAGGCCTGGTACGCAAGACACTGGAAGGTGTTCAGGTCAGTGATGCCTTTGTGGCCAAGCTGACGGCCCGCAAGGGCCTGACGCCCGCGCAAATACGCACGGCTGTCCGGTTTGCGCGGCTGGCCAGCGCGCCTGAAGACGCGGTGGATGTGCAGGTGGACGCAGAAGGCATGCAGGCCATCCTGTCCGGCGGGCGGCCGCTGTTGATGGAGTCGCTGATCGAGCGCCAGCTCAAGAATGCCGATGTCGCGTTGGGCAACCGGGCGGAAACTTCCGGCCGGCGCAATGCGACCACCTACGACCTTTCCATGCTCAATGTCGAATCCCGGTTCGAGGTGCCGCGTATCGTCGAGGCACTGAAAAGCCGAAGCCACGGCAGCCTGTGCTTTTACGGCCCGCCGGGCACGGGAAAGACGGCATTGGCCGAACACATCGCCAAAGCACTGGATTTGCCGCTCATCATCAAGCAGGCCAGCGACCTGATGAGCAAGTATGTTGGTGAAACCGAGCAGAACATGGCAGCGATGTTCCGCGAAGCCGAAGCAGAAAAAGCCGTACTACTGCTGGATGAAGCGGACAGTTTCCTGCAGGACAGGCGCGGCGCCCAGCGCACCTACGAAGTGACCGAGGTCAACGAAATGCTGCAGGGCATGGAGCGCCATGCGGGCATCTTCATCTGCACCACCAACCTGCTCGAAAGCCTGGACCAGGCAGCGCTGCGGCGTTTCACCTTCAAGATCAGGTTCATGCCGCTGACCCATGCGCAGCGTGAGCAGATGTTTGTCACCGAAGCACTTGGAGGCGATGCCGACCGGCTTGCGGCCCCGCTGCGGGAGAGGCTCGGCAAACTGGTGCAGCTGTGCCCGGGTGATTTCGCGGCCGTGAAGCGGCAGGTGGATATTCTTGCGGCAGAGTTTTCCAGCGAGGAGTTTTTGGCCCAGCTGGAGGCAGAGCACCGCATCAAGCCCGAGGTACGCGAAGGGCGGGCCATGGGGTTCATGCAATAGGAACAGGCGCTGTTACAGACGCTCCGTCAGTGCCGGATTGCTATCAAAAGAATAGCTGCTTGCGCCCGTCAGTATTGGTCTGAGGCCTCATTTCTATACGCAAGCCAGGTTGGCTTCGTTTTTACGCCGCACATCCTCGCTGACCTTCAGCTGCGCCTGCCGCACGATACGGCCGCCCTCAATCCACAGCAATTGCCCGGGCTGCAGCTGCTGCCAGTTTTCATTGAGCGTCAGCGGTTGGGTAGCGACGACACACAACCGGTCTTCCTGGGCATTGGTCTGGGCAAAGTCGATGCTCAGGTCGGCGTCAACGAGCTTGGCGTGTGAAAACGGCCATTCCCGCACCAGGTAATACAGCCGCGTGGAGCAGTGCGCGAACAGCGCCTGGCCGTTGGAGAGCAGGTAGTTGAATACGCCGTATTCGCCCGTGCCTTCGCTCATGTTGCACAGGGTGTCAAACACGGTGTCCAGCGAGCAGGGCTCACGCGGGCTGATGGCCTTGAGTTTTTCCATCAGGGCGCAAAAGGCGCGTTCGCTGTCGGTGGTGCCGACGGACTGGTAGTTGCCGCCCAGGGCCGGAAAGTAGTTGATCAGGTCGCCGTTGTGGGCAAACAGCCAGTGGCGGCCCCAGAGCTCACGGGTGAACGGATGGCAGTTTTCCAGGCGCTGCGGATCGCCCTGCGTCGCCTTGCGGATATGGGACACGACATTGCAGGACTTGATGGCATAGCTCTTGAGCAGCTCGGCCACGGGTGAAGTGGCGGCAGGCTGGCTGTCCATAAAAATGCGGCAGGCCTTGTCTTCAAAAAAGCCGATGCCGAAGCCGTCGCCATGATGGTCCGTCAAGCCGCCGCGTGCGGCAAAACCCGTGAATGAAAAACGAAGGTCCGCGGGTTTGGCAGCATTCATTCCGAGGAGTTGGCACATCCTTCTAGTGTCCCAGAATCTTGGAGAGGAAATCCTTCGCCCGGTCGGTCTGCGGGTGGTTGAAGAAGTCCGTAGGCGTGTTCTGTTCAACAATCTGGCCCTGGTCCATGAAGATCACGCGGTCGGCTGCCGCCTTGGCAAAGCCCATTTCATGCGTCACGCAGAGCATGGTCATTCCCTGCTCGGCCAGCGAGATCATCACGTCCAGCACTTCCTTGATCATTTCAGGATCGAGCGCGGATGTCGGCTCGTCAAACAGCATGATTTTCGGCGTGAGGCACAGCGCACGCGCAATGGCTACCCGCTGCTGCTGGCCGCCCGACAGCTGCAGGGGATACTTTTGTGCCTGCTCCGCGATGCGCACGCGTTCGAGCTGATGCATGGCCCGCTCGGTCGCTTCCTTTTTGGACAGGCCCGCCACCCAGGTGGGCGACAGGGTCAGGTTTTCAAGCACGGTCAGGTGCGGGAACAGGTTGAACTGCTGGAACACCATGCCGACCTGCCGGCGCACGGCATCAATGGCCTTGATGTCGTCGCCGAGGACGGAGCCGGCCACGGTGAGCTTGCCTTCCTGGTAGTCCTCCAGGGCATTGATGCAGCGGATCATCGTGGATTTGCCCGAGCCGGACGGCCCGCAAATCACCAGGCGCTCGCCCTGCTGCACGTCCAGCTGCAAGTCGCGCAGCACATGGAAATTGTTGCCATACCATTTGTTGACTTTGTCAAAGCGGATGATGGGATCACTCATGTTGGTCCTTGTTTTTGTCAGCGGGCCTTGCCCACAGCCAGCCGCCGCTCTATCCAGAGGCTGTAGCGGGACATGGCGAAGCAGCAGGTAAAGTAAATCGCGGCGATAAAGATGTAAGCCTCAATCTTGAACGGCCGCCAGTTCGGATCGGAGCCGACCGCCAGCGACAGGGCCCCGGTGAGTTCATACAGCGACACGATGGTCACGAGGGAGGTGTCCTTGAACAGCGAAATGAAGTTGTTCATGATGCTGGGCACCACAGCGCCGAGGGCTTGCGGCAAAACGATCTTGATCTGCGTCTGCCAATAGCCCAGGCCCAGGCTGGCGGCTGCTTCGGTCTGGCCTTTCGAGAGGGACTGCAAACCACCCCGGACAATCTCCGCCATATAGGCCGCGGCAAACAGCGTGATGCCGACGATCACCCGGATCAGCACGTCGGGCGATTTGCCGATGGGCATGAACAGCGGAAACATGAAGCTGGCCATGAACAGCACGGAGATCAGCGGTACGCCACGAATCAGCTCGACGTAAATGACGCACAGGGTCTTGATGGCGGGCATGTTGGAGCGCCGCCCCAGCGCTACCGCCACCGCAATCGGGAAGGCAATCGTCATGGAGATCACCGTCAGCATCACGGTCAGCGGCAGGCCGCCCCACTGGTCGGTGGACACTTTGGATAGCCCGAACATGCCGCCGCTCATGAGCGTGAAGAACGCCGTCAGGACCACGACCCAGATCAATCCCAGCCAGGGTTTCCAGAACCAGCGGCTGCAGCTTGCGACCACCAGGCCCAGCAGCAAAAAGGTTGCCAGCTCCGGCCGCCAGTGCTCCGTCAGGGGGTAGCGGCCCAACAGGATGATGCGGGCTTTTTCGTTGATCACGCCCCAGCATGCGCCTATGCCGCGTGCGGCCTGGCAGGCATCCGCGTCGGCGGCGGTGACGGCGTTGAACACCGCCCAGCGAAGGGCCGACGATGCGGCCCACAGCAACAGGGCGATGACCCCGACCGACACCAGCGCATTGCCGACGCTGGAAAACAGGTTGTTGCGCAGCCAGGGGCCCGGGCCCTCCATCTTGATGGGGGCCGGGCGGGGCGCGACGGGAACAAAGGTCTGGTTCATGTCAGCGCTCCTTGATGGCGGCCCGGCTGTTGAACCAGTTCATCAGCGCCGAGGTGGCCAGCGATGTGGTGAGGTAGATCAGCATGATGATGGCAATGCACTCGACGGCGCGGCCGGTCTGGTTGAGCGAGGTGTTGGCAATCGACACAAGGTCGGGGTAGCCCACGGCAACGGCCAGCGACGAATTTTTGGTGAGATTCAGGTACTGGTTGGTCAGCGGCGGGATGATGACCCTCAGTGCCTGAGGCAACACCACCAGGCGCATGGAGTGGCCGCGCGAGAGCCCCAGCGATGCGCTGGCCTCGTGCTGGCCCAGTGAGACCGAGGCAATGCCGGCGCGGACCACCTCCGCCACAAAGGCCGAGGTGTAAAGCACCAGCCCGAGCAGCACCGCCAGGTATTCAGGCGACAGCGCGCCACCGCCCTCCACCTGGGTTTCCGTCAGTTTCGGCAGGTTCCATTCGGAAGGCGCACCACCGGCCAGCCAGCCCAGGAGCGCACCGGCCGCGACCAGCCCCAGCACCACCCACAACACGGGACGCGCATGGCCGGTCTGGTCAAAGTGGCGGCGTGCCCGGCGCGCGTAAACAAACCCCGCCACACCACCGGCCGCCATGCCGACGAGGGCCAGCGTCTGCCCGAGATGCCACACCGGAAAGGGGTAAGACAGGCCGTTCTTGCTGATATACACCAGGCTGCCGATATGCAGGGCCTGGTCAATGGCCGGCAGGTATTCCGTGAACAGCAGGTACCACATCAGCAACTGCAGCAGCACCGGGATATTGCGGAACATCTCGATATAGCCGTAGCACAGGCCGCGGATCAGGGCGTTTCGCGAAAAGCGCCCCACGCCCAGCAGGGTTCCCAGCACGGACGTGAGCACAATGCCCACCACGGCCACGCGCAGCGTGTTCACCAGCCCCACGAGAAAGGCTTTCCAGTAGGGGTCGATCGAGTCGTAATTCAGCCAGCCTTCCCCGATGTCAAAGCCGGCGGGCTGAAACAGAAAATCAAAGCCGCTCTGGATGCCGCGCGTCTTCATGTTGCTCATGGTGTTGCTCACGAGCAGCCACACGAGGAAGACGATCAGGCTGACGGCCAGGATCTGGTAGACAACGGCGCGCGCCTGCTTGCTGCGCCAGGAAAAAACTCTGCGCCGCAGCGCCGGCGCCGGCCGCGCGGGAATCAGGGAATGCTCGGACATAAGGCGGTTACCCAAGTAAAACGGGCCGCTCGTCAACGGATGGTTGCGAGCGGCCCGTTGCGTTCAGCGCATCGGAAGGAGTCGTTCAGCGCACCGGCATGGCGTACATCTGGCCGCCCTTGTTCCATTGGTTGTTTTGGCCGCGTGGCAGTGCCAGGGGCGTTTTGGGGCCGACGTTGCGCTCGAAGATTTCGCCATAGTTGCCGACGGCCTTGACAGCGCGAACCAGCCATTCCTTGTCCAGGCCCAGCAGCTTGCCGGTGTCCTCGCCGCTACCGGTCAGGCGCATGACCACCGGGTCCTTGCTTTCCTTGGTCATGGCATCGACATTGGCCTGGGTCACGCCATATTCTTCCGCTTCGATCATGCCGTAGATCACCCATTTGACAATGGCGAACCATTCGTCGTCACCGCGGCGCACCATGGGGCCCAGTGGCTCCTTGGAGATCAGCTCCGGCAGGATCAGGTGGTCGGCCGGTACTTTGGCCTCCTTGTTGCGCACCGAGGCCAGGCCGGATGCGTCCGTGGTGTAGGCCTGGCAACGGCCGGAGAAGTAGGCGGCGTTGACGGCTTCCTGCTTTTCAAACACGACGGGTTTCATGTTGAGGTTGTTGGCCTTGGAGAAGTCCGTCAGGTTTTTTTCCGTGGTGGTTCCGGACTGCACGCAGACGGTGGCGTTTTTCAGCTGCTTGGCGCTTTTGATCTTGCTTTTCACAGGGACCATGAAGCCCTGGCCGTCGTAGTAGGTGACGGCGGTCATGTGCAGACCGAGCGAAGCATCTCGCGTCAGCGAGAACGTGGTGTTGCGCGACAGGACGTCAACTTCACCGGACTGCAGGGCGGTAAAGCGCTGCTGGGCGTTCAGGGGAACCCACTTGATCTTGCTGGCGTCGCCCAGCACGCTGGCGGCGACGGCTTTGCAGACGTCCACGTCGAGCCCGGTCCAGGCGCCGTTGCTGTCGGCAGAGGAAAACCCCGCCAGCCCGACGTTCACGCCGCAGATGACCTGACCCCGTGCCTTGATGGCGTCCAGTGTCTTGCCGGCATGGGCAGGTGCCATGGCCGCAACAGTGAGGCCAGCCGCTGCAAGGGCGACAAGTCCATGTTTCTTTACGAGTTTGATCACGGGGATTCTCCAGTCAATAAGTAGGTCGACATCAGCACAAACCATGCCAATGGCGGATGCTAGCCCAACTATGGCGGGCACCTCTCAGGGCAAGCCCTTACGAGGCCAAGACAAACCACGGCGAAAGATGCATAACCTTATGCGGGAATACGGCTGACAGGGAACCCCAATCATCCCCGGCACAATGGCCTTCTGACAGCTTGCTTGCGCCGGTGGTACCGCAGCCAGGCAAGTTCCGGGTGATTCCATTGGTACGAATCTTGCGCCGCATTTCCGCAAGGGCTGAATTTTCTGCCCCGGCTTTTGTCGGGTTCTGATGGACTTGCCGCGGACCTCATCCCCCAAACCCGAGCGGCCCCCGTTGGAGCCTGCGGCCGGGCGAGGGGCTTCACGTCTTGATGCATGTTACGAAAGCTCAATAACAATGGCTTTTCTTGAAGACTTGCGTGTGGCGCAGGAAGGCGCCTTGTCCCTGGGCTTCTGGGCGCTGCAGGTATACCGGTTGGGGCACCTGCGCTACCGGTTTCAGTCCAGGTTGGTGCGTTATCCGCTGGGTGCCGTGCACTTGGTGCTGGCCAAACTGGCTGAAATGTTTTGCGGCGTCACGATTGGCGTCTCGGCCCAAATTGGGCGGCGCCTGGTGATTGAGCATTCCGGTGCGATTGTGGTGCATGGCCGGGCCGTGATCGGGGACGACTGCATCATCCGCCAGGGCGTCACCATCGGCAACCAGCGTATCGACAGGCCGCTCGAGGCGCCGCACATCGGCAACCGCGTCAATATCGGCGCCGGCGCGAAGATCCTGGGGGCTGTACGGATCGGGGACGACGTCGACATTGGCGCCAATGCCGTGGTGATCACCGACGTCCCCGCCGGAGCCCTTGCCGTGGGTGTGCCGGCCCGCATTATTTTGAGGAGCCGTGACGATGCTTCCTGAAGCCAGCGAAACGCCTTGCACGGTCAGCATCGTCATCAAGGCCCTGAATGAAGAAAAGCGCATCGTGGCCGCGGTGGAAAGTGCACTGGCGGCCGTCCGGATGGTCGGTGGCGAGGTGGTGCTGGCCGATTCCTGCTCCAGCGACCGCACCGTGGCACTGGCGTCTGCCTATCCCATCCGAATCGTGCAGCTGGCGCGTGCCGATGAACGCTGCTGCGGCATCGGCCCCCAGCTGGGGTACCAGCATTCGGCGGGCGAATTTGTGTACATCCTGGACGGCGACATGGAAATGCTGCCCGCGTTTTTGCCGCAGGCGCTGGCCTTCATGCAGGCGCACCCCGACGTGGCCGGCGTGGGAGGGCAAGTCGTTGAAATGAATACCAGCAGCCTGGAATACGTGGCGCGCGTGGAGCGGGGTTTGGGCCATATGCAGGCGGGCATGGTGGACCGGCTGGACATGGGCGGCCTGTACCGCAGGGCCGCGGTGGAGCAGGCCGGGTATTTTTCAGACCGAAACCTGCACAGCTACGAAGAGTTTGACCTGGCGATGCGCCTGCATGCCAGAGGCTGGAAACTGTGGCGCCTGGGCACCGATTCCGTGCGGCACCATGGCCACGATGCGCCTCCCTATCAGTTGCTGGTGCGCCGCTGGCGCAGCCGCTACATCTGCGGCCTGGGCGAAGTGCTGCGCGCGGCCTGGGGCGAATCGCACCTGGGGCTGGTGCTAACGCGGGTGCGCGAATTGCGCCTGTATGTTGCCGTACTGATGTGGTGGGCTGTTTTGCTTGCCGTTCTGGTGGTTCCCATGCCGTGGACAGCGCGCATCGGGGCCTTTTCCTGCATTGCAGCGGCACCCGTCCTGTTAATGGCGTGGCGAAAACGCAGCGCCACCAAAGCCGTGTTTTCGGTCGTGTCGTGGTGTTTTAACGCTGCCGGCCTGGTACGCGGGCTGTTGACACCGCAGCGCCCTGCGCGGGCCGCCATAGACAGCGTCGAAATCCGCGATACGTCTGGCGCAACTTAAGCGGCCGGGCGGCCGGCACCGCACGGGAATCGGCCATCGGCTTGCGAGGGCCTAATCCGCCCCGGCGCAGACGCGCAGCACTTCGGCCCCGTAGGCTTCAAGTTTTTTGACGCCGATACCACTGATGCCTTCGAGGTCGGCAATGCCCTGCGGCGCACGTTCTGCAATGGCTCGCAAGGTTGCATCATGAAAAATCACGAAGGCCGGCAGGTTGTGTTCGCGGGCGACTTCGGCGCGCCAGGCTTTCAGGCGGGCCAGACGCTCCAGCGCACCGGCGTTGAGCGAGGCTTCGGCCATGCCTTTGGCGGAGGTCTTGGTGCTTTTTTTGGAACTGCCTTTGCGCCGTTCACCGGTGCCGGCTGACTGCTCGCGCAGCATCACGCTGACCTCGCCCTTGAGCACCTGGCGCGCATCGGGTAGCAGCTGCAGTGTGTTGAATGCGTCGGGGTCGACCCGCACCATGCCCTTGGCGATCAGCTGGCGCAACACGCCGCGCCATTGCACTTCGGCCAGGTCGGCGCCGATGCCGAAGGTGCTGAGCTTGTCATGGCCGTGCTGCAGTACTTTTTCAGTGGCTTTGCCGCGCAGGATGTCCATCAGGTGGCCGGCGCCGAAACTGATACCGCTGGCCTGCTGCACGCGGTAAATGCAGCTGAGCATCTTGCGTGCGGCCTCGGTCGCGTCCCACACGGCTGGTGGGTTCAGGCAGTTGTCACAGTTACCGCAGGGCTGGCTGTCTTCGCCGAAATAGCCCAGCAGGCTGACCCGGCGGCAGCGCGTGTCTTCAGCCAGCGTCAGCAGGGCGTCGAGCTTGCCGCGCATGACCTGCTTGAACTCTTCGCTGGCGGCCTCGCTGGTGTCTATCATGCGGCGCTGGTTCACCACGTCCTGCAGGCCGTACGTCATCCAGGCATTGGCCGGCAGGCCGTCGCGGCCGGCACGGCCTGTTTCCTGGTAATAGCCTTCGATGTTTTTTGGCATGTCCAGGTGCGCGACAAAACGCACGTCGGGTTTGTCGATGCCCATGCCGAAAGCAATCGTCGCGACCATCACCGTGCCTTCCTCGCGCAGGAAGCGGTCTTGCCGCTGCTGGCGCAGGGCACTGTCCAGGCCGGCGTGGTAGGCCATGGCCTTGAGGCCGGCGTCCTGCAGGGCTTCGGCAATTTCCTCCACGCGTTTGCGCGACTGGCAATACACAATGCCGGCTTCTCCGGCGTGTTCGCTTTCAATGAAGCGCAGCAGCTGGCGCGTGGCATCGGTTTTTTCGACGATGGTGTAGCGGATGTTCGGCCGGTCAAAGCTGCTGACAAACGCGCGGGCATCTTCGAGCTTGAGCCGCTCGATCATGTCCTGCCGTGTCAGTGCATCCGCGGTCGCCGTCAGCGCGATACGCGGCACGTTCGGGAAGGTTTCGTGCAGCAGGCTCAAGGACCGGTATTCGGGCCGGAAGTCGTGGCCCCACTGGCTCACGCAGTGCGCTTCGTCAATCGCAAACAGGCTGAGCAGGCCGCGTTCATGCAGTGAGCCGAGCAGGCCTTTCATGCGCGGTGTGTTGATGCGCTCGGGTGCCGCGTAAAGCAGCGTCAGCTCGTTGCGCAGCAGCTGCTTTTCAAGCTGGCTGCTTTCCTCAAAGCTTTGCGTCGAATTTAAAAATGCAGCGGACACCCCGGCCTCATGCAGGGCGCCCACCTGGTCATGCATCAGCGCAATCAGCGGCGAGATCACCACCGTGACCCCGTGGCCGGCGTTTTGCCGCACGATGGCCGGAATCTGGTAGCACAGCGACTTGCCTCCGCCGGTGGGCATCAGCACCAGAGCATCCCCGCCGCGCACCACGTGGTCCACGATGGCTTCCTGCGGCCCGCGGAAGCTGTCATAGCCAAAAACCCGGCCAAGCACGTCCAGGGACGTCGGCGGGGGCGGGGAAATGGGCAGTGAAGACAAGGTTTTAGGCCAGAAAGTCGGGGGCGGTGAAAAAATGGATGCTATGAAAAAGGTAGCTGCTTGCGCTCGTCACATATGGGCCGGAGGCCTGTTTGATGCATAAATAATCGTGTGCACCGGCTACATCTGCTCCCAGGGCAAGCCGTCAAACCGCCAGCCGGAAAGTGTGGAGCGCTGAAACTGTTCGTCCAGCTCGCCTTCAAAGCCGTGCACCACATGCTGCACATCAGAAAAGCCGGCTGCTTCCAGGGCCTTGCCGGCGTCCAGCGTGCGCTTGCCGGAGCGGCAGATCAGCAGCACCGGCTGCGCCTTGCCGGCGGCTTCACGTGCCACGGCATCGGCGAACTTTTGCGGGTCCGGCTGCAGGTCGGGGTATTCGTACCACGGCACGTTGACCACGCCCGGCGGGCGGCCGACGTACAGCGACTCGATCTCCATGCGCACGTCCACAAACAGCGCGTCAGGGTGTGCCTGCAGCCAGGTCCAGGCTTCTTTGGGTTGAAAGTTTTTCATAGTCGGGGCTGATAGTCTAAGCCCCCACGGTCGCTCACTTCGTGTAGCTCCCGAGGCCTTGCAGGCCGCGTCTCGCGAGACGCTTCGCCTCTGTCGCCCGTCCAAGCCTGCGCAGGCAGGCTTGGAGACGCGGGCTCCAGCCCCTCGGGGGCCGCCCGCCTGTGGCCCGGCAAAGCCGGTTCCACGGCTTATGCTGGCTTGGAGCCTTATCCGACGCAGAATGCCCGGCTGAAAACAGGGGCGCTATCTGCGGGTCCGCTGGAAATGACGCAGCGCCTTAAAATCGGGGCATGAAGCCAATCATCTACACCCGCGGGCAGCAACTGCCGGCCATCCTGGAACAACGCATCGCCATTCTTGACGGTGCGATGGGCACCATGATCCAGCGCTTCAAGCTCAACGAGGCCCAGTATCGCGGCGAACGCTTCAAGGACTTCCACAAAGACGTGAAGGGCAACAACGAGTTGTTGAGCCTGACACGCCCCGACGTGATCCAGGACATCCATGAGGGCTACCTGGCTGCGGGCGCCGACATGATTGAAACCAATACCTTCGGCGCGACGACCGTGGCGCAGGCCGACTACGACATGGCCGGCCTGGCCGTCGAGATGAATTACGAGTCGGCCCGCATCGCCCGTGCCGCTTGCGACAAGTTTTCAACGCCCGACAAGCCGCGTTTTGTCGTCGGCGCCCTTGGACCTACGCCAAAGACGGCCAGCATCAGCCCCGACGTGAACGACCCGGGCGCGCGCAACACCAGTTTCGAGGAGTTGCGCAAGGCCTATTACGAACAGACGGAGGCACTGGTCAAGGGCGGCAGCGACGTGCTGCTGGTCGAAACCATCTTCGACACGCTCAACGCCAAGGCCGCGCTGTTTGCCATAGATGAGTACTTTGACAACTCCGGCGAGCGCCTGCCCCTGATCATCAGCGGCACCGTGACCGACGCTTCGGGCCGCATCCTGAGCGGGCAGACCGTGACGGCCTTCTGGCACAGCGTGCGCCATGCCGCACCACTGGCGGTCGGCCTCAACTGCGCACTGGGCGCCACCCTGATGCGCCCTTACATCCAGGAGTTGGCTCGCGTGGCGGGCGATACCTTCATCAGCTGCTACCCCAATGCCGGCCTGCCCAACCCCATGAGCGATACCGGCTTTGACGAAACGCCCGACGTGACGTCTCGCCTGCTGCGCGAGTTTGCCGAAGAAGGCCTTGTCAACATCGTGGGCGGTTGCTGCGGCACCACGCCGGATCACATAGGTGCCATCGCCCACGCGGTTGCGCCGGTTGCCAGCCGCTCCTTGCAGCGCGGCGCCTTCTACAAAGAGGCCGCCTGAGGGCAGCGCTGCCCCGCATCATTTCCGGGTGATGCCGGTCGGGTGGCTGAAAAAAGCCGCTTTCCCGACCCCAACGTACGTGTAATTAATAAGTATGCATACGAGATGGCGTGTCCGGTCATATCCCGAAAAGTCATATTTCGCGGCTATAGTCAGGCCCCTTTGCCGAACCCTGTTTTCATTCTCCGGCGCTGCGCCTTGCAGCGTTGATGGTTCGGCAAAACAACGCAACACAACACAACCAAGGAAATCATGAAGGTGGGTTTATTCATCAAGGCCGCAGCGGCATTCATATTGGCGATGACGGCTTTCGCAGGCCATGCGCAACTGTCGCCCCAAAAACCGGTGACGATCGTCGTGCCCTATCCAGCCGGCGGCCCGCTGGACAACGCTGCGCGCATCCTGGCCGAGAAGCTGCGTCCCCTGCTCAAAACCGAAGTCACGGTTGACAACCGGCCGGGGTCCGGCGGAAACGTGGGTGCGGCCCTCGTCGCCAAGGCGCCTGCAGACGGCCATACGCTGGTGATGGGGGCGGTGGCCACCCATGCCATCAACCCGTGGCTCTACCCGAACATGCCCTACGACGCATTGAAGGACTTCACGCCCATCACGTTGGTGGCGCGGGTGCCGAACGTGCTGGTCATGAATGCCGAAACGGCCAGGCGGCTGAAAATCAAGGACACCAAGGACCTGATTGCCTACGCACGCAAGAATCCCGGCCGGCTGAACTATGCCTCCGGCGGCAATGGAAGCGCCGGCCACCTCGCGGGCGAGCTGTTTAAAAGCCTGGCCAAGATCAGCGTGGTGCACCTGCCTTCCAGCGGCTCGGCCCAGGCGCAGGCTGGCCTGCTGTCCGGCCAGACCGACCTGATGTTCGACAACCTGGCCTCTGCCAGCGCCAACATCAAGTCGGGCAAGCTGGTCGCTTTTGGCGTGACCACCATCAACCGCTCCAGCAGCTTCACGGAAATTCCGACCATCAATGACGTGTTGCCCGGCTTTCACATCAGCACCTGGTTCGGCATCTTTGGCCCGGCCAACCTTCCCAAAGCCACGGCAGACCAGCTTCAGCGGGCATTCGCCGACGCGCTCAACACGCCCGATACCGCGGAAAAGTTTGCACGCATGAGCGCTACCCCCAGCCCCATGAGCTCTGCCGACTTTGCCTACATGGTGATGAAAGAGCACGCCGACTATGGACGCCTGATCAAGGTCGCCAAAATCAAGCTCGACTAAATCGAAAGGGCGGCCAGCCTGCCGCCATCCCCGCTTTTCTGCCAGACGGAAATCAGCCCGGCATCAGCCGGTCGATTTCCTGCTGCATGGCTTGTACCAGCTGGCTGTACATCTTGAGTTTTTCGCTGGTGTCGCGCAGCCGTTCGGCGATGCGCAGCGAAACGGCAAACATCAGTTTGGCCGCAGTCACCGGTTGCTCTTCCCCCATTTTTTCAAGCGCTGCGCGCGACAGCACGGCGCAGCTCACGTCGCTGCTGGCAGTGCATGATGCCAGCCGCGCCTGGCCGTCGACCAGGCCCATTTCGCCGATCAGGCTGCCGGGGCCCAGCACCGTGATGGTGACCGGCGTGCGGCGGCTGACCACAATGCTTTCGACGGTGACTTCGCCTTCGAGCAGCAGCACCATATAACCGGTATCGCTCTTGTCGCCTTCGCGGATGAAGGTCGTTCCCTCGGAAATCCTGCGCGGCGTCATGTAGCTGACGACAGTGAAAGCCTCTTCGGGCGTGAGCTGCATCAGGGCGGTTGGTGCAATCAGCAGCCTGGCGGCAAGCTCGGCCGTGCTGGAGCCCTCAATGGCCCGCATGCGGTCTTTGGGACGCATGGACTCGGGCGCATCGGGCGTTCCCTTCTGTTTTCTGCCGAACAGGTTTTCAAACATGGTGGCTCCGGCTATCCCCTGGACTTTTGTTGGTATCTCTTGCCATTGGCGCAAGGATATGGCGCGGGCGGCGTTCAGCCCTTAAAATGATGGTAACCCAAGGAGCGTTGCAGCGAACACAAGCGTTCGTCAGGCTTGGGTTACAGGCGGCGGCTTCCGGCGGCCCCTGCGGCAACGACGCTCACCTTTGCCTCAAGGTGAGTCCGTGTCTGAAACTGAATCTTTACCCAATGTTCCCCCCATGAAGCTGTCCGGCCTGGAGCCGGTCGCCATCGGTGCGGGCACGCTGTTTGTCAATATTGGCGAGCGCACCAACGTCACCGGCTCCAAGGCCTTCGCCCGCATGATCCTCAACGGTGAATACGAGCAGGCGCTGGCCGTGGCCCGTCAGCAGGTCGAAAACGGCGCCCAGATCATCGATATCAACATGGACGAGGCCATGCTGGACAGCCAGGCCGCCATGGTGCGCTTCCTGAACCTGATCGCCAGCGAGCCCGACATCGCCCGCGTGCCCATCATGATCGACAGCTCCAAGTGGAGCGTCATCGAAGCCGGCCTGCGCTGCATCCAGGGCAAGGGCATCGTCAACTCGATCTCGATGAAAGAGGGCCTGGAGCCCTTCAGGCAGCAGGCCAAACTGCTCAAGCGCTATGGCGCGGCGGCGGTGGTGATGGCTTTTGATGAAAAAGGCCAGGCCGACACCTATGAGCGCAAAGTCGAAATCTGCGAGCGCGCCTACCGCGTGCTGGTCGATGAGCTGGACTTTCCGCCCGAAGACATCATCTTCGATCCGAACATTTTTGCGATCGCCACCGGCATCGAAGAGCACAACAACTACGCGGTCGATTTCATCAACGCCACGCGCTGGATCAAGCAGAACCTCCCGGGCGCCAAGGTTTCTGGCGGCGTGTCCAACGTGTCCTTCAGCTTTCGCGGCAACGACCCGGTGCGTGAAGCCATCCACACCGTGTTCCTGTACCACGCGATCCAGGCCGGCATGGACATGGGCATCGTTAACGCCGGCATGGTCGGCGTGTATGACGACCTCGATCCGGTGCTGCGCGAGCGCGTCGAAGACGTGGTGCTCAACCGCACACCGGTCTATAAGCCAGGCGAGCCCGAACTCACTCCCAGTGAACGCCTGATCGAAGTGGCGGAAACCGCCAAAAGCGGCGCCAAGGACGACAGCAAGAAAAACGAGTGGCGTGCCCTGCCGGTGCGCCAGCGCCTGTCGCACGCGCTGGTCCACGGCATGAACGAGCACATCGTGACCGACACCGAAGAGGTCTACCAGGAGATCCTTGCAGAGGGCGGCCGGCCGCTGCATGTGATTGAAGGACCGTTGATGGACGGCATGAACATCGTCGGTGACCTGTTCGGTCAGGGCAAGATGTTTTTACCCCAGGTCGTCAAAAGCGCCCGTGTGATGAAGCAGGCCGTGGCGCATTTGCTGCCCTACATCGAAGCCGAAAAGCTGCTGCTCGAAGCCGCCGGCGGTGACGTCAAGACCAAAGGCAAGATCATCATCGCCACGGTCAAGGGTGATGTGCACGACATTGGCAAGAACATCGTGACGGTGGTCTTGCAGTGCAACAACTTCGAGGTCGTCAACATGGGCGTGATGGTGCCCTGCCATGAGATCCTCGCGCGCGCCAAGGTCGAGGGCGCCGACATCGTCGGCCTGTCGGGCCTCATCACGCCCAGCCTGGAAGAAATGCAATATGTGGCGGCCGAGATGCAGAAGGACGACCATTTCCGCATCAAAAAGATCCCGCTGCTTATTGGCGGCGCCACCACCAGCCGCGTGCACACGGCCGTCAAGATCTCCCCGCATTACGAAGGCCCGGTGGTGTATGTGCCTGATGCGTCCCGAAGCGTGAGCGTGGCGCAAAGCCTGCTCTCCGACCAGGCTGCTAAATACATCGAAGAGCTCTACACCGACTACGACAAGGTGCGCACCCAGCACGCCAACAAAAAGCAGGTGCCGATGTGGCCGCTGGCCAAAGCACGCGCCAATGCCACGTCGATGGACTGGGCCAACTACACACCGCCCGTGCCCAAGTTCATTGGCCGTCGCGTGTTCAAGAACTTCGACCTGTCGGAGCTGGCCCAGTACATCGACTGGGGACCTTTCTTCCAGACCTGGGATCTGGCGGGTGCGTTTCCGGCCATTTTCAAAGACGAGGTGGTAGGCACCGAGGCTGTGCGCGTGTACGCCGATGCGCAGCGCATGCTCAAGCGCCTGATCGAAGGCCGCTGGCTCACCGCCAACGGCGTGATGGCGCTGTACCCCGCCAACAGCGTGGGCGACGACATCGAGATCTACACCGACGAGTCGCGCAGCGAAGTGGCCATGACTTGGTACGGCCTGCGCCAGCAGACCGAGAAAACCGCGATTGACGGTGTGATGCGCCCCAGCCGTTGCCTGGCTGACTTTGTTGCACCCAAGGTACCTGCTACTGAATTGATAGCTGCTCGCGCCGGATATTCGGGCGCTGCGGGCCAAAATACCTCAGAAATTCCGGACTACATCGGTCTTTTTGCCGTCACGGCAGGCATAGGTGCCGAGAAAAAGGAAAAGTACTTCCTCGACGACCATGACGACTACTCATCCATCATGCTCAAGGCGCTGGCCGACCGACTGGCCGAGGCGTTTGCCGAATGCCTGCACCAAAGAGTGCGCAAGGATTTGTGGGGCTATGCGCCCGCCGAGTCCCTGGACAGCGGGGCGCTGATCGCCGAAAAATACCAGGGCATACGTCCCGCACCCGGCTACCCGGCTTGTCCGGACCACAGCGTCAAGAAAGAGATGTTCGAGTTGCTCAAAGCCGAAGAAATCGGCATGGCCCTGACTGAAAGCCTGGCCATGACGCCGGCCGCCAGCGTCAGCGGCTTTTACCTGAGCAACCCTGAGAGCACCTATTTCAATGTGGGCAAGATCGGCGACGACCAGCTGCAGGACTTGGCCAAGCGGCGCGGCCTCAAGGCCGAAGCGTTGCAGCGCCTGCTGGCGCCCAATCTCTGAAAGCCGGTTTATGGCCGGGCGCAGGCCGTGAACGGTTCAGGGCCACCGTTGCAATTCGCGTTTACGGTGACTTTGCCGGAAAATAACCTGCGTTTACATAAATACACAGCCGCCTGCCAAAGCGTGTTTACCTTTGCGGCATGGGAAACGTTGAACAACGACAGATGGAACCCCGTTGCGGGGACCGATTGATTTCACAGAGGGAATTGCCATGAACACATCCACCGAAACACTCCAGCCGGGCCAGCAGGCTTCGTCAGCCAGCAAGCCCTTGTGGGCCGCTGTCGGCATACTGGGAGTGGCCGTCCTGGCCATGGGCGGCACCATGATTTACCAGATGCGCAACCCGGTTACAGCGACCCCGGTGGCACTCGCAGTACCGCAAGCCGTGCCTCAGGTGGCGCCGCCCATGGCCGCGGCCAGCAATGCGGCGGACGACATGGCTGAAAAGCCGGTTGCCGCGCCCGCCAAGCCCGCCCCCGTGCCGGCCAAAAAGGTGGTCAAGCCGACACCAAAACCGGCACCCGCCCCGAGTTACGCGGGCATTTCACCCGCGCCGGCCCCTTACCCTGCACCGGTCGCCGTGGCGCCGGCGCCTGTGTGCCATGTGTGCGGTGCGGTGGAATCGGTGACGCCGGTTGAGCGCTCCACCAAGCCGGCCGGTCCTGGCGTAGGTGCTGTGGCGGGTGGCGTGCTGGGCGCCGTGCTGGGTAACCAGGTCGGCCATGGCGGTGGGCGTACGGCAGCCACCATCCTGGGCGCGGTGGGTGGCGGTTTCGCCGGCAACGCCATTGAAGGGCATGTTCGCAAGGAAACGGTTTACCAGGTCGGCGTGCGCATGGAAGACGGTTCGCAACGCATGGTAGAAGTAGCCCGCGCTCCCAGCGTTGGCAGCCGCGTGACAGTGGAAGGGTCGACCTTGCGGACCCAGGATGGCGCCAGTTACGGTCCCAAGCCGCCACCGGCCCCTGTGGTCACGCAGCAGCAGTCTCCCGACTACAGCAACCGCTGATCTAGTCAAAGACCGGAAGGCGCGCAGGCTTCAGCGCGCCTGCTGGTGTGGGCTTTGGTGAGGCTTACCCTATGCCGCGCGAAGGGATCCTTCCGCGCGGCCCGTTCCCTTTTATGCTTCGACGGTGCGATGCTTGGCGCTATGATGGCCCCGCCATCACAAGGAGGATCGCATGCGTCGTTTTTTCGTGGCAGTGCTGGTACTTGCCGGAAGTCTGCACGCCTTTGCGGCAGGACCCAAACCCGGATTGAACAATCTGGAATTTGCCGGTGCGCACGACCAGAACACGCCCGTACTGCTGAGCGCCGCCTCGCGCCCCGTGCCTTTTCGCGGCGCTGATGGGCGTGTGCACATCGACTACGAGCTGCAGGTTACCAATGCGCGGGCCGTGCCGGTCAAGCTGGTATCGCTGGAGGTATTGGATGCTGCTTCCGGCAAGGTGCTGACCACCGTCGCCGGGGCGGATGTTGCCGGCACTTTTTCGTTGCTGGACGGCGCGGGTGGTGACAGCATCGGCGCAGCACAGGCCGGTTTATTCTGGATTGACGTGGTGCTGGAGGCCGGCCAGGCCATTCCGAAAGTCCTGTCGCACCGCGTGGTCACCGCCGGGCCCGAAATCAAACTCACGGCAGCCGTCAAAACTGCCGGTGAGAGCAGCGTTCAGACCACGCAGACCGGTGGCAATGTTTCCGTCAGCACCCGGCCGGCTCCGCTGATCGGCCCGCCGCTTGAGGGGACCGGCTGGGTTGCATTCAACGGCTGCTGCAGGGAGGCCCCGCACCGGCGTGCCGGCATCCCGGTGAACGGCGTTCTCTACGTCAGCCAGCGGTTTGCAATCGACTGGATCAAGATTGACGCGAACTCTCAGCAAAGCAACGGCGACAGCAACAAGAACGAAAACTGGCCGACCTATGGGCAAAAAGCGATTGCCGTGGCGGATGCCAAAGTGGTTTCCGTGCTCGACGGGCTGCCTGAGCGGGTGCCCAACGCCTTGCCGCCCGACACGACGATGCAAAACGTGACGGGCAACCATGTGATCCTGGACCTGGGACGTGGCTACTACGCGTTTTATGCACATCTGCAGCCGGGCTCGCTGAAGGTGAGTGTCGGCGACCGCGTCAAGCGCGGCCAGGTGCTGGCGCTGCTGGGCAACTCCGGCAACACCACGGCACCGCACCTGCATTTCCATGTGTCGGACGGCATCGGCCCCTTGTCATCGCAAGGGGTGCCCTACGTGATCGACGCGTTTACGGCCAGGGGTGTTGCTACGGACGTGACCGATCAGGGCAAAGTGGTGTGGACGGCGTTGCCGCAGCAGCAGGCCATTCAGCGCGCCACCCTGCCCATGAATGGCTACGTGGTTGATTTCCCCTCTTTGAAGTGAAGCTTGGTCGCTGCGAGCTACGCGCTCCCCTGACGCGTGGCACTGCCCCGGCGGCCACCGTACCAACATGTTCAGACTTGCACTAACCCTTTTTGGCGGCGATGCGCTCGTGAAGCGCTGGAAGATCTTTCTGGTGGCGGGCCTGCTCGCGGTGTTGCTGGGTGTCGTGGTGCTGATAGACCTGGTTGACGGTGTGACCGACATGGCGGGCTGGGTGTTCGGCGCCGTGTTGCTGTTGCAAGGCCTGGCGGAACTGGTGATAGGCACCACACACACGCGTGCGCGGCGGCGCTTTGAAATGTTGCGCGGCGCGGCCATGGTGGTGTTTGCCTGTCTGCTGCTGGATTTCCCCTGGGACAATTCGATTGCTGCAGGCGTTCTTTTCGCCGCCGCATTTACCTTCAATGGACTGGTCCGCATTGCGTCAAGTCTTTTGATCCGGTATCCGAACTGGCGCATCTCCAACATCATCGGTTGGGGTTATCTGGTCATGGCGATATTGCTGGTGACCGACTGGCCCCTGCCTTCCGCGATGAACGTGTCTTTTTGCACCGGCCTTGCACTGATGGCGGGCGGCTACGTTGTGATGCGCGGCGCCTGGCGCCTGCAACGCTTGCCGCCGGGATCGCGGCTTGCAGCCATTGAGCTCTATAAAAGAAAAAGGGAGATGGGCACCAGTACACCGCCGTCCGTCTCGCCCTCGGGTGCCAGCACGCTCGGCGAACAGATGGTGGTTCACATCTGGACCGCCGTGGATCAAAGCGAAGAGCGCATCCGGCTTCCGCTGGTAGACCGGTACATCGCGGCCCTCTCCCGCAAAGGCAGCGTGACTACCGGCCATGTTGCGCTGGAGTGCGGGCCTCAGCTGTATATCAGCCACCATCCACGTGTGCGCCTGACCATCACGCAGCGCAATCTTGTCGACCAGGTGCGCGCCACACAAAGCAACGACCATCCGGGGATGTGGCTTCCTTCTTATGAGCAGGAAGCCGGTGCGACGCGCCCTTCAACCTTTCGCATCCGCTTTCGCCTGTTTAACCGCAGCCACCTGCAGTCGTTCTGGGAAGCGTACCGTCAGGACGACACCTATAACCTGACGCATCGCAACTGCTCGGTGGTCGTGACCGAGGCTATCGACGCCGCGATGGAAGGTGTATTTGCCGACAAACCTTTCTGGCGAACCCTGCTGCGCCTGGCCTTTCACCCCGACATGTGGCTGGCCGGAAGCGTTCGGGTGCGTGCCGAATCGATCGCATGGACACCCGGGTTGGCGCTGGATTATGCCGGCGCGATCCGGCGCATCACCCACCCGCATCAGGACTTGAGGGTGCACCTTGCGCGCTGGTGGAAGACGCGCCGGCCCCAACGTCAGCGCGCAAAAAAAATCCCTTGAAAGCTCAGCGAGAAGGTTGACCTGCGCTGTGTGAAGGTCGGACTCCAGAAGTCCGGATTTAGTGGCCGTTCCAGGGTCTGGCGGCCCCCATCCAAAAGGAAAAAAGCATCAGGGCTGACGAACCTCAAAGGCGCAGCCCTGCCGCAGGCAACCTGTCTGCGTTCGACAGCCGGTGCATGTACGGCGCGTGTCGCACGGGTGTGATTGGCCATTCCCGCTTGCGGGAGCTGCATGGGCCGTAGATGCCGCCCTCTGTCCGTTGTGAGGGATTCCGTTCACAAAAGCCGCAGTCATGCCTGGCTCAACAGCGGTTTCTTCGGGTATTTCCGCCTGCTGCCAAAAATGTCCACTTGGTTTGCATCGGCACAACGAAAAATTACACAAAGAAACATATACAACTAATAGGGTTGTTAAAAAGTTCCACTTCTGTCACTTCAGACTAACAAAGTAGTAAATTTAGTATTAGAAAAATCGCAACATAGTTAATCTTCGTACTGTTTGTTACCTGTATGTTGTCTGACATGAGACATGCCGAGTGAACGCTGTACGTCCTCTGCCAGCGTTGACTCGGTGCTCCTGCGGACTGCCTACCGGCACGGTTCCCAAGCATTCAAAGAGTCGAACTGCCTATGTTGTCCTCGAAATTTCTGGCGAAAGCCTCTGCCGGCTCCTTGCTTCGTGCTGCGGCTCTCGGATTGGCCATTGGATTGATGCCCGTTGCGGCCCAAGCCTTGACGGCTTCGGTGACCGCGATCATTCCGGCACAGGGGATGTATCCCGGCGAGACGGCAACCTTGCGGATTACCTTGTCCAACAGCGATCCGGTGCCCGCCACCAACGTGGACTTCAGCAACAGCCTGCCTGGCCTTCTGCCCAACGGCCTCAGCATTGCGTCTGCGGCCATAAATGGTTGCGGTGGGGCTTTGACCGCCAACCCGGGAACTCAGGCGCTTGCCCTGGCTGGCGGCACCATACCTGCCGCCGCCGGCGGGATTGACGGCCAGTGTGTCATCGATATTCCGGTGACGGTCGGCACCTCGACCGGCAACGCAACCTCCTATGCGTATCAAATCCTCAATGGCGCGGTCACCAGTACCGGCGGAAGCAACGTTGGAGACGTGTCGCAGACCTTTACGGTGCGGGCGCTGCAGCAACCGCAAATTTCGAAGGCATTCACCAGCTCGACGCTGGTACTGGGAGGCGCTTCGACACCTCTGACCATCACGCTGGTCAACCCGAACCCGGTGGCAATTTCCGGGTTCAGCATCACCGATAACTTTCCCCAGCTCGGTGGCAGCGCCATCATGAAGGTCGCGGCAGCGCCCGGCGCGAATGCAACGTGCACCAGCGGTCCGGTACCGGCCTTCAATCCCGCACCGGCAGCGGGCGCAACCAGTGTGACCGGCACCGGAGATCTGCCGGCAAACGGGAGTTGCACCTTCGTTGTGAATGTGGAGGCGAACCAGACCAACGGCCAGTTCTCGACCGGTGCCCAGAACAACATCATCAACCGGAGCACCGACTTCACCAATGTGCTTGGGCTGCCCGCCCAGGCCAATGCGCAGGCCAGCGTGACGGTCCGGTCTCCGCTCGGTATGTCCAAGGGCTTTACGCCCAGCACCTCCCTTTCAAGCGGTGCCTCTGGATTTCTCACCCTCACCTTGAGCAATAGCGGCAATACGCCACTGACTGTCACCACCTTTGATGACACGCCGATCGACGGGATTGGTGGCGTCGACCCGACAAAAGGGTTGAACGTCACATCGGCGGTGACCAGCTGTGCGGGTGGCGCCGCTGCCGCGATCAACAGCAACAAAGGCGTCAGGCTGACCGGCGGGACCATTCCCGCCAATGGCAGCTGCACGGTGACAGTGAATTTCACCGCGGCTGTTCAGGCGAACGGCGTGCCGGTGACTTACACCAACAGTATTCCCCAAGGCGCCGTGGATGTGGGCGACCCCGCCATCAAGAGCCAGGCGGTATCGGCCACCATCCTGGTTGCCGACGACCTCCGTGTTCTCAAATCGGTACAACCCACGACACCCGTGGCGCCGGGCAACCCGATCCAGTACCAGATCACCGTGCAAAACTTCGGCGCTGGCGCGATCAACACCGTATCGGTGACGGACAACTTCACCAACGGCCAGACATTCCTCACCGGCACGATCAACGGCTTCAACTACACGCCGACTGTCAGCGCGGGCTGCGGCAACGTCAACTCTGCGAGCCCACTGGGCAGCAATGCGCCGGTCTTTACCATCGACACCGTCCCGGCTCGCACCAGTGTCAGCGTACCGGGTGCCTGCACCATCACCATGTGGGCAATGGCGTCCACTGTTGCGGTGGCCACCTCGAACAACGTCATCGCTGCCGGCGGCGTCTGTTACAACGGCGGCGCCACTTGCAACGGGGGTGCTTCCAATTCCACCAGCGTAGGCACCAACCCGCCCGTGCTCGCAGCAACGAAGGCGTTTGCCCAGTCCTCTCCCGGCGCCAGCACGTTTGCCGAGGGAACCATTGTCCGCATGACCATCACGCTGACGAACAAGTCGGCGAACCCACTGACCAACGTTGCGATTTCGGATACTCTGCAATTGGCAACCAGCGGTGGGGGGCAGCTTCGCATCGCCAGTCCGGCCAACGCGGCAAGCACCTGCGGCGCCCCTGCCATCACGGCGGTTGCCGGCTCCACTTCGATCGGCATCACTGGCGGCACCGTTCCGGCTCGCGCCAACAACGGCATGGGTGCGGACGGCAGCTGTACCTTGCAGGTGGATGTCGTAGGGCCGGCCGGCGTCTATAACAACACCGCGACGGTCGACGGCACCGAAACCTACGGGAACGGCACGACACACACACTGGGTACGGTATCAACCAATACCCCCCAGCTGACTTACACCTCCGCGCTGACCGCGAACAAGAGCTTCAATCCATCCGGCGTGTCCTCCGGCGGCAAATCAACGGTCACGGTTCAGCTCCTGAATTCGAGCGCGCTCGCGCTGACAAACGTCAGTGTGACCGATCCGCTCCCGGCGGGCATGGTGCTGGCCACCCCGCCCAATGCGCAGACGACCTGCGCGGGAAGCACGTCCATCACGGCTGTTGCAGGAGCAGGCAGCGCAACGTTGACCGGTGCCAATGTGGCGGGCGGCGGGAATTGCGCTTTCCTGTTTGATGTGGTGGCAACAGGTGCCGCGAACTGGGTCAACAGCATCCCTCCCAACGGCATCCTCGCGGACGGCGGCGTGCGTAATGTCACCGCCGTTGTCGGCACGCTGCTTTTCAATGCCCCCACCGGCCTGGCCATCAGCAAAACGACTTCCATCAGTTCCCTGGCCTTCCCCGGCCAGGTGAGCCGGCTGACGATCAACATATCCAACGGGTCCCAGGCGGTTACCAATCTGGATATCACCGACTACTTCACGGTCGGCGGTGTTGCAGGCGGTACCAACAATGGGTGGGTGGTGACACCTACCCCGGCAACCGCAACGACGTGCCCGGGCGGGGTTGTGACCGCTGCGGCGGGCGCGCGATCGGTCCGTCTGTCAGGGGCAAACCTGGCTGCAAACGCGACCTGCCAGGTATCGGTCAACGTGACGTCTGCCGTGACCGGTGGCAACACGAACACCATTCCGCCCGGCGCCATCATCACCGACCAGAACCTGACCAATGCCAACCCGGCAACGACCAGCCTGGCGATCAGCACGAACATTGGCATCGTCAAGCAGTTCACGCCTAACGTGGTGGCGCCGGGTACCCGGTCCCGTTTGCGCATCACTTTCTATAACCCGCTTTCACAGCCTGTCAGCGACCTGGCGGTCACCGACACCTTGCCGGCCGGCGTGACTGTTCCCAGTGGCGCGAATCCGACGACGACATGTCAGGGTGCGACGGTCTCTTCGACGGCCAACACGGTGCAGCTTTCGGGCGGCATCATCGTCGCCGCGGCCGGAAATGTGCCAGCAACCTGCCAGGTGGAAATCGACGTCTTTGTGGCGGCGCAAGGCGACTATGTCAACACCATTCCAGCCAACGCGCTGACCGCCACCGCTGGCGGTAACGCCCTGGCGAACACCCAGCCTACGAGCGACACGTTGCGTGCACGGTCACCGATCGTGGTGCATAAGGCCTTCAGCGCCCGTACCCTGGACGCGGGCAGTCCTGTCGGGTTCACGACCGGGTCCGACACCAAGGCGCCTGGCGCGGTATCGGTGATGACGATTCGTTTCGACAATCCCAACAACACACAGCTCAACGGCATGACCGTGACGGACGCATTGCCCGCCGGACTTGTCGTCGCGCCTACGCCGGCTGCGGCCACGACCTGTTCAGGCGGCACTGTTGTTGCAGCAGCGTCCGCCACCAGCGTTCGCCTGACCGGGGCCGCACTCGCAGCCAATGGGTTCTGCACCGTCACGGTGAATGTTCTGAGCAACATTTCGGGCGTGTACACCAACACCATCCCGACCGGGAGCATTACAACCACCGAGGGCGTCACCAACCAGGAGCCCACCAGCGCACAGCTGATTACCTCCACCCCGCCAACCGTCGGCAAGCAGTTCGCCCCTGCGGTGATCCCACCGAGCGGCGTATCGCGCCTGAGCATCGTCATCGGCAACACGAATGCCGCAGCAATGACCTTGAGCGCGGATTTTGACGACATCCTGCCGACGGCTCCCGGCCAGATCCGTCTGACGGCAACCCCCAACATGACAACGACTTGCGGCGGAACGGTAGTGGCCGCAGCCAACGCCACCAGTGTGAGGCTGAACAGCGGCGGTACCATCCCTGCGGGCGGTTGCACGATTGATGTCAATGTCACAGGGCTGACGGCGGGGGTGCACACCAACAATATTCCGGCTGGTGCCCTGCAGACCAATCTGGGCAACAACCAGGCGCCTGCCAATGCGACGCTGACGATCAGCACCCTTGGCTACATCTCCGGCAAGGTTTTCAGAGACAACAACGTCACGCCCAACGGCACCTTTCAGAACGGCACCGACACGGGGATCGTTGGGGTCGGTATTGAACTGCGCAGCGGCGCAAACTGCAGCGGCGCGCTGCTGACGACAGGAACCACCGATGCGCTCGGCAACTACCTGTTCTCCTCACTGGCTGCCGGCAGCTACTCCGTTTGCCAGCCGGCGCAGCCCGCGGGAACCACCAATGGCATCACGACCGCCGGCCCCATCAGTGGCATCAATGGCAGCACGGGTTCAGCCGGTGCGGCATCCAACCCCACGGCTACCACCAGCCAGATCACCAACGTGGTTCTCAATGGTGACGGCGGAGCCGCCGAAACTTCGGGCTCCGCCAACAACAACTTTGCCGAGGTCGTTCCTTCGACCATTTCGGGCAAGGTATTCAAGGACCTGAACAACAACGGCGCGCAGGACGGCGCAGACGATCCGCTCGCAGGCGTCACCATCGAGCTCAGGGACGCAGGCAATGCACTGATCGCGACCACGGTCACCGACGCGACGGGCAACTATTCGTTCGGCAATCTTTTGCCTGGAACTTACACCGTGGTGGAGCCCGCACAACCCGCCGGCACCTCCAACGGCATTACCACCGCGGGTGCTGTACCGAATGGCGGAACACCCGGAACGGCGACCACACCGGCCGTCACACCGAGCCGGATCAGCAGCATCGTGCTGCCGCCTAATACGGTTTCGAGCGGCAACAACTTCGCCGAGGTGTCCAATGGCGGCACGATTTCCGGCAAGGTCTTCCTGGACTATGACAACAGCGGCCTGATGAATGGAAGCGATCACGGCATCGGCGGACAGACGATCAATCTGACGGGCACCGACATCAATGGGCTAGCTGTCTCCAGGTCAACAGTCACGCTGGCCGACGGTACCTATAGCTTTACGGGGCTGGCGCAGGGGACGTATACCGTGACGCAGCCCCTGCCCCAGGCCACCGGTACGACCAATGGCCAGACTATTGCGGGCAGTACCGGCGGAACGGCGACCTTGCCAGCCAACCCGGTGTCCTCGATCTCGACGATTCCACTCGCCAGCGCGAATGCCGTGTCGGCTGACAACAATTTCGCTGAAATCCCGGGCAATGCGCCTGACCTGGCGATCGCCAAAACGCACGCGCCGGTCAGCTTCGCCCAAGGGTCCAGCACAGGCTTCTATACCATCGCCGTGTCCAACGTCGGTGCAGCGGCGACGTCCGCCACCGTGACGGTGGTCGACACCCTGCCTGTGGGCATGACGGTGGCTGCCGTCAGTGGCGGCGCAACGTGGTCCTGCTCCAACACCGCAACCATCGTCACCTGCAACACTAACAGCGTGATCGCCTCCGGCGCGACGGCGCCTGTCATCACGGTGCGTGTTGCGGTGGCTGCCGGTTTGTCCGGGCAGGTCCTGGTGAACACGGCGGTGGTTTCCGGCGGCAATGAGCCCAGCGGCTTTTCCGGCAACAACACAGCAACCGACCCCACGGCGATCTCCGATGTGGCGGCGGTACAGGGCAGCGTGTGGCGCGACCTCAACCATGACCGCATCAAGGACCCAGGTGAACCATTGGTCCCGGGCTGGATCGTTGAGCTGACACTCGGCGGCGTGGTGGTGGGCACCACAACCTCCGATGCAAACGGCGCTTACAGCTTTCCCAGCGTAGCGCCGGGCTCGGGTTACCAGATCCGCTTTCGGGAGCCCACAAGCGGGCGCATCTATGGACGCCCAGTGCCCAATGAGACCGGATTGCCCTATACGAATGGACAGGTAAATTCGACCTCCAACCCGGCCGGTGCGAACAATACCGACGGAACGTTAAGAGGCCTCACGCTAACCGCTGGCACCACGACCCTGGCCCAGAGCCTGCCGCTGGATCCGAGCGGGGTGATTTATGACGCGGTCAGCCGTCAGCCTGTACCCAACGCCATCGTCACACTCTCGGCCCCAGGCCTCACCGCAGCCGACGTGATTGGCGGCAGTCTGACGCAGACGACAGGCGCCGATGGTTCTTACCAGTTCCTGTTGCTGGGTGGCGCTCCGGCAGGCGCGACCTTGTACACGCTGACGGTGACGTCGCCACCGGGCTACCTGCCCGGTCCGTCGGCGATTATTCCAGCCTGTACCGCGACCCTGGGCGTGGGCCTGGCGCCTCCGAGCCCAGACCCGGCATTGGTGCAGAACAGCAACTTCGCACCCACAGCGGGCGTGCCGTTGCACAACCCCGCAGCTTGCCCCAGCAACACCCTGGCCCTTGCGGGCGGTGCGGCCACGACCCAGTACTTCTACACGTTCACCTTTGCCGCAGTACCAGGTTCGGCCAACGTGTTGAACAACCATATCCCGCTGGACCCGGTGTTGGGCGGCGCGATTGTGATGACAAAGAACACGCCGCTGGTCAATGTGGTTCGCGGCGACCTGGTGCCGTACAACATCACGGCGACCAACACGCTGAATGCGGTGCTCGGCAACATCAATATCGTGGATGTGATTCCGGCGGGCTTCAGGTATCGCACCGGCTCGGCATCACTCAACGGCGTGGCACTTGAGCCCACGGTGAGCGGACGCAACCTCACCTGGGCCGGCCAGACGTTTACCGCAGGTGAGCGCAAAACACTGCGCATGCTGCTGGTGGTCGGCAGCGGTGTGTCGGAAGGCACTTACGTGAATCAGGTCGCAGCCCGCAATGCGCTGGTCAACGCCCAGGTGTCCAACACCGCCACAGCGACGGTACGTGTGGTCCCAGATCCCACCTTCGATTGCTCCGACATCATCGGGAAGGTCTTTGACGACAAGAACGCCAATGGCTACCAGGACGAGGGGGAGCCGGGCATCGCGAATGTCCGCATTGCAACTGCGCGCGGGTTGCTGGTCACCAGCGACCATGATGGACGCTTCCACGTGGCTTGCGCGGCAATCCCGAACGCTGACCGCGGTTCCAACTTCGTGATGAAGGTGGACGAAAGAACCCTGCCTTCGGGTTATCGGTTGACAACCGAAAACCCGCGTGATGTCCGGGTGACACGCGGCAAGATGGTGAAACTCAATTTCGGCGCGACGGTCCATCGCGTGGTCCGGCTGGAACTCTCCGGCGCTGCATTCCTGAACGACGGCACGGAGTTGCAGCCTGCGTACCTCGCGACGCTGGAAAAGCTGCCTTCGCAACTGGCGGCACGTCCATCCATCCTGCGCATTGCCTATCGCCGAGGCGCCGAGGCGGCAGGGCTTGCGGAAAAACGCGTGTCGACGATCAGCGACCGGATACAGGCCTTGTGGAAGGAAAGGCGAAAGAAGGAGCGCGCGGAAACAGACAGTGAACCCCTCCATCCCTTGATGATTGAAACCGAGCTGGAGTCGGCGAAATGAATTTCCGTACACACACCATTGCAGTAGCCGTCAGCGTCCTTTGTGCAGGGTCTTCTGTATGGGCCGCCACCGAAGTCAGTGGCAAGCGAATTGACAATGGCCGTATCGACATGTTCTCGGTGCCGCCGCCTGCGGAGGTACAACCGGCCATCAACTACCCGTTGCCTTCGGGCGTTACGCGGGAAGAGGCGGCAGGCATGCGCAGCCGCGCCGCGCAGGTGCCGCAGAGCGTCGCCTCCGTCAACAAGGCGCTGGAAGAAGCCAGTGGCCTGAGCCTTTTTGTATCGGGCAAGGCCGAGTTGCTGCCTGCCGCCAAAGCGTCCATCGAAGCGCTGGCTGCAGAGATACGCGCCAAAGGCGCGTCGTCTCCAGGCATGCGCATTGCTGTTGTGGGGCACACGGACAACCAGAGGCTGTCGCCGGAAACCAAGCGAATCTTCAGGGACAACCAGGGGCTTTCCGAGGCGCGCGCCCTGGCGGTTGCGGCCTATCTGAAGCAGCAGCTGAACAATCCCGCCGTCACCTATTCGATCGAGGGTGCAGGTGAGAACAAACCGTTGGCATCGAACGCGACACCCGAAGGAATGGCCCGCAATCGCCGTGTCGAGCTACGCGTATGGTTCGAAGCCGCCGCGCCGGCCGCCGCGCCTGTTCCGCTGGCGGTCGCCAAGCCTTGCACACCGCAGTCTGTCGGGCAGTCCACGGTGCCGTTTCGCATCACGATTGATGGCGAGCCCATCAATGCATCCGAGATTCCCAATGAGGCAGATGGTCAGCGGTGCGCTGACGTCGCGCTCGAGAAGGCTGACATCCAGGTGCGTTACGACAGCCTGGCCATTGCGCCGGTGATGAATGC
This sequence comes from Polaromonas sp. P1_F4, assembly GCF_056405675.1. Classification (NCBI taxonomy): domain Bacteria; kingdom Pseudomonadati; phylum Pseudomonadota; class Betaproteobacteria; order Burkholderiales; family Comamonadaceae; genus Polaromonas; species Polaromonas sp. P1_F4. Next base: position 156,633 of record NZ_JBFUBP010000008.1, read on the forward strand.
CTGGGTTACACCCAATGCCGTCGTCAAGGGCGAGATGGTGGAGTTTCGGGCCTGGTCGAACTACATTCCCTGGATCAAAAAAGCCGAACTGCGGCTTTTCCGTGCAGGGCAGAAGACACAGGAGCAACCTTTTGAGGTTGTGCCCATCACATGGTCAGGCGCGCTCAACTGGACGGTTCCGGCCAACACGGCCGGCGACCAGGTGTTCTACCTCCTGCGTGTTTATGACGCCCAGGGGCGTTTCGACGAGACCAGTCTGAAATCCCTGAACCTTCTGGCGCGCGCCATGCCGGTCAATGAAGATGCGGAGAAGCTCGAGCGCGAGCGGTTGACAGGCTATGGCGAAAACAGCCTGGCTTTGCGCAATATTCCGGTTACCGGGGGCACGGTCACGGTCAACGGCACCAATCTCAAGCCGGGCCAGCGCATCGAAGCGCTGGGGCTGGAACTGCCGATCGATGCGCAGGGCAAGTTCGCCATGAAGCAAATCATGCCGGCGGGCCCGCAGTCTGTAGAGGTGACGCTGAAAGAATCAGACGGACGCGCAAGCACGTTCCGCCGCAACCTCAACATCGCCGCGGATGACTGGTTTTACCTGGCTCTGGGGGATTTGACGGTCGGGAAAAACAATGTCTCCGGGCCCGCGAAACTGGTGACCGGAGACCTGAACCACTACGAAGACAAGGTGTATGTTGATGGCCGTGCCGCTTTTTACCTCAAGGGGAAAATCAAGGGCGAATGGCTGCTGACGGCTTCGGCCGATACCCGCGAAGGCCCTATCGAAGACCTGTTTTCCAACTTCTCCAGCAAGGATCCCAAATACCTTCTGCGCAGCATTGACCCCAACCTCTACTACCCCGTCTACGGCGATGACAGCACGACGGTGGACGATGCGCCGACGCAAGGCAAGTTTTTTGTCAAACTTCAAAAAGGCGATTCGCACGTGATGTGGGGTAACTTCCAGACCTCGTGGAGCGGAACGGAGCTGATGCAGTACTCGCGGGGCCTCTATGGCGCGCAGGTGCGCTACCGCTCTGAAGATGCCACGACCTATGGCGAAAAACAGACCCAGATTGATGCTTTTGCCGCCGATCCGGGAACGCTGGCTTCGCGCGAGGAATTTCGCGGCACGGGAGGCTCGCTGTACTACCTGCGCCACCTCGACATCACACAGGGCTCGGAGCGCGTCTGGATCGAGGTCCGCGACAAGGACTCCGGCATGGTGATCGAGCGCCGCGAACTCGCACCTACGCAGGACTACGAGATCAACTACCTTCAAGGCCGTATCCTGTTGCAGTCGCCTCTGTCCGCGACCGGCGCCGGCGCCGGCCTGATCATGGCGTCTGCGGTAGGCGGCCAGCCGGTCTACCTCGTGACGACATACGAGTTTGCGCCCGGCGTCACGGCCATTAACAACCTGTCGACCGGCATTCGCGCGAGCCAATGGCTGAACGACCATGTGCAGCTGGGCGCCAGCAGCTACCACCAGGGCGAAACAGGATCCAGCCAGACGCTCAAGGGAATCGACGGGACGCTGCGCTACAAGCCTGGCACCTGGCTGAAGTTTGAGGCGGCACGTTCAAAGGGGCCGGGCAATGGCGCCCAAACCTCTCTTGATGGCGGCTTTGGATTTAACACGCTGAACAACGGCGGCATCCAGTCGGCCGGCGCAGAACGTCTGGAAGGCTCGGTGGATCTCGCCGAAGTCACCGACAGCATGAAGGGGAAGATCACCTCTTATGTCCAGAACCGTGACCGCGGTTATTCGGCCCCGGGGCAGATTGGCATAGGCGGCGAGGCGGTCCGGCAGGCCGGTGCCGCCGCCGATGTGGAGCTTGCTCCGGGCACGCGCGTGCTGGTCAAGGCAGACAAGCGCGACGGCGATCTGCAGAATAGCCAGAACGCCGAGCTTGCGGTGCGGCAGACGCTGAACAGCGAATGGGAAGTCGCTGTCGGGGTCCGTGCGGACGATCGTTCCAATGTCACGCCAAATGCCAGCCCCTTGCTGTCCCAGACCGGATCGCGCACGGATGCGCAGGTGAGGGCGGATTACCGGCCTGATCGTTCGGGTGGAAAACCCGGCGAAAAAGAAAGCTGGGAAGCTTATGGTTACGTTCAGGGCACGCTGGAGCGTGACGATACGCGCGACCCCAACAACCGCGTCGGCCTGGGTGGCGCATTGCAAGTCAGCGAACGCGTGAAGCTCAGTGGCGAAGCGTCCGGCGGGAGCATGGGCGCCGGCGGCAAGCTGGGCGCCGACTACCGCATCTCCGACCGGAGCAATGCCTATCTGGCGTACACGATGGAAACAGAAAGCCCGGATGTCGCGTGGCGCGGCCGCCAAGGGACGCTGGTCTCTGGTGCAAGCACCCGCGTATCGGATCAACTGCGGGTGTTCGGCGAGGCACGTGCAGTCAATGGGGCCGGCCCGCAAAGCTTGACGCAAGCCTTTGGCATGGACTGGTCGCCCAATGACCGCTGGAACTGGGGCGCCAAGGTCGAGTTCGGAACCGTGTCCGACCCATTGGCCGGTGATCTCAGGCGCCGTGCGCTCGGTGGCTCTGTCGGCTACAAAAAGGACAGCCTGAAATACGGCGGTAATCTTGAGTGGCGCAACGACCGGAGCAATGTTTCCGGTGAACGTACCACCTGGTTGATGCGCAACACGGTGGGCCTGCAGGTGGATCCTGCCTGGCGCGTGCTGGGCAAGCTCAATGTCTCGCGCTCAAGCAACAGCCAAGGGGCCTTTGTCGACGGCAACTACCATGAGTTTGTGCTGGGCAGCGCCTACCGGCCGGTTGACAACGACCGCTGGAACACCCTGTTCAAGTACACCAACCTGCACAACGTACCGACCGCGGGCCAGCTGACCCCTTCGGGCCAGGCGGCCGACTACGCGCAGCGCAGCCAGGTGTTTTCCGTCGACACGATTTACGACGTGAAGCCGTGGCTTTCCGTCGGCGCCAAATACGCGTTCCGCATCGGCGAGCTGAAAATGCCGGTTGCCGGCGGGGAGTGGTTCTCCAGCCGTGCTGATCTTCTGATCTTCCGGGCGGATCTTCATTTGGTTAAAGAATGGGACGCCCTGATTGAATGGCGCAACCTGCGCGCCACGGAGGCGCAGGATGCAAAAGCCGGCATGCTCCTCGGTGTCTATCGCCACCTTGGCAAGGGGGTGAAGGTTGGGGTGGGATACAACTTCACCAAGTATTCCGATGACCTGACCGACCTGTCTTATCGCAGCCGGGGCTGGTTCCTGAATGTGCTTGCCACCTATTGAGCGTTTGAAATTAACAGGCCTTCGAGCAGTTGTGCGGCGGCGGTCAATGGGCTGCCTTGAGCGCCCGGCGGTACTGCACGGCTTCCGCGACGTGGACGACCTGGACGGCCTGCGCGCTTGCGAGGTCGGCAATTGTCCTGGCCACTTTCAGGCAGCGATGGATGCTGCGGCCTGACCACCCTAACCGCGCTGCTGCGGTGTTCAGGAATTTCGCGGCCGCGTCATCGAGCTGGCACTGTGCATCAATGGCCTGGCCTTCCAGTGCCTGGTTGGTGGTGCCCTGCCGGGCAATAGCGCGATCACGTGCCGTGGCAACCCGGACCCTGATAACGGCGGTGGCCTCGCCCGGCGGCGCGTTGACCAGTTCATCGGCTGCGAGCGCACCCACCTCAACATGCAGGTCGATGCGGTCCAGCAGCGGGCCGCTGAGCTTACCCTGGTAACGCGACACCTGTTCGGGCGAACAACGGCAAGCCCGCAAGCTCGAGCCGAGGTAACCGCAGGGGCAAGGGTTCATCGCTGCGACCAGTTGAAAGCGCGCCGGAAACTCGGCGCGCTGGGCGGCTCGCGAAATGGTGATGGTGCCGGACTCCAGCGGTTCACGCAGTGCTTCCAGGGCTGCCCGCGGAAACTCCGGGAGTTCATCCAGAAACAGGATGCCGCGATGCGCCAGGGAAATTTCACCAGGCCGCGGCGGGGAACCACCACCGACAAGCGCAACGGCGCTGGCCGTGTGGTGCGGCGCGCAGGTGGGGCGTATCGCCCATTTGTCCAGCGTGAACCGGCCGCCCAATGACGCTACCGCTGCGCTTTCCAGTGCTTCTTCGGTGGTCATGGCCGGCAGAAGGCCCGCAAAGCGCTGTGCCAGCATGGATTTTCCGGAGCCTGGGGCGCCCATCATCAGTACGCTGTGCCCGCCGGTCGCGGCAATTTCCAGGGCGCGTCGGGCCGCCGCCTGGCCTTTGACGTCGGCCAGATCGGGATACGGGGACTGCCCCGAAGGCACGATCGGCTTGACGCGAGACCAGCCTTCCCCTGCTTCAGTCGGGGTGTCGCCCGGCAAAAATTGCCTCACCACATCTAGCAAATGGTGCGCCTGAAAGATTTCAGCGCCGGGGACCAACGCTGCTTCCTGGGCACTGGCCTCTGGCAGAACCAGCTTCGGCAATTTCTCGGCGGCAAGCCGTGCCGGGCGCGCCAGGGCGAGGCTCATGGCAAGCGCTCCCCGAATGGGTCGCAAGTCGCCGCCCAGGGACAACTCACCGGCGAACTCATAGCCTTCCAGCTTGCGGGCGTCGATCTGGCCGCTGGCCGCCAGGATACCGAGCGCGATGGGCAGGTCGAACCGGCCGGAATCCTTGGGAAGGTCGGCGGGTGCCAGATTGACCGTAATGCGTTTATTGGCGGGAAATTCCAGTCCGGCGTTCTGGATGGCCGAGCGCACGCGTTCACGCGCTTCCTTGACTTCCGTTTCCGCAAGCCCGACCAGCGTAAAGCTGGGCAAACCGTTGGCAAGATGCACCTCCACCTGCACCGGCCTTGCTTCCAGGCCCAACAAGGCGCGGCTATGCACTAAAGACAAGCTCATTCGAAACTTCCTCCCTCAGAGGCGGCATCACAACTGAACCCGAGGCCATCCCGGGTTGCAGGCGCACCATACCTTCACGTAAGACGAGTATCGCCTAGCGAGAGAAGCCACCCGCCGGTTCACCAGAAAGGCGTGCCTCGCTGCATCCGATAGTGGCACTCACTTTCGTCCCATGCACTTGCCTGGTTGTGTCAGTACCAGAATCCGCCATGGCATTCTTGCCGCCGATCTCCTGGTGCTGGCCGTCCCAGAAACGAACGTTGCAGAAGACGCCGTGCACTAAAGACAGGCTTGATGATGCCTTTTCGGATTTATGCGCCAAAATTGTGCGTTTGTGAGCACTTTGTTGGTGCATCCTGTCCGGTGCAATTTGCGGAGGTTCGCTCGAAGTTCAGGGGCAGGCCGGTCATCCATGCAAAGCGTCTTTGGCACGTTACCTGCTAAGAAGTCCACGCAAGTTGCCAACCTTTGGAGCTTCTACGGAGACTCCATCAGCAATGACTCGTACAAAAGCCTTAATCCGGCTGAGGTGGTGCTTGACGATGCTGCTTCCCTATTCATCCCTGGAGGAAACCTGAAAATGAAACTCGTAACGGCCATCATTAAACCGTTCAAGCTGGACGAAGTGCGTGAAGCGCTTTCCGGCATTGGCGTGCAAGGCATTACTGTGACTGAAGTCAAAGGCTTCGGCCGCCAGAAAGGCCATACCGAGCTGTACCGCGGTGCAGAGTATGTCGTCGATTTTCTGCCCAAGGTCAAGATCGAAGCAGCAGTCTCCGACGATCTGGTGGATCGCGTGATTGAAGCGGTTGAGGGCGCCGCCCGCACCGGCAAGATCGGCGACGGCAAGGTTTTTGTTTACAACCTCGAGCAGGTCGTGCGCATCCGTACCGGTGAAACCGGCAAGGAAGCGCTGTAAGGCTTACCCAAAAAACGAAGAGAACATAGACATGAAAAAACTACTTGCCTCCCTTGTATTGGGATTGAGCCTGCTGACGACCGGCGCCGTGATGGCGCAGGCCCCGGCAGCTGCACCTGCTGCTTCCGCTGCAGAAGCCAAACCGGCTGAAGCTGCTGCTTCTGCCGCCGCGCCTGCCGCAGCGACAGCACCCGCCGCTGCAGCTGCAGCCTCTGCACCGGCTGCCGCCGCAGCACCGGCGCCTGTTCCCAACAAAGGTGATACCGCCTGGATGATGGTTTCCACGCTGCTGGTCATCATGATGACCGTGCCCGGCCTGGCGCTGTTCTACGGCGGTCTGGTCCGCAGCAAGAACATGCTGTCCGTCCTGATGCAGGTCATGGTGACGTTCTCGATGATCGTCGTGCTGTGGTTTATCTATGGCTACAGCCTGGCCTTCACTGAAGGCAACGCCTTCTTCGGCGGCTTCGACCGGCTCTTCATGAAGGGCATCTGGGACAACGTCGCGGGCACCTTTGCCAATGGCGCCACCTTCAGCAAGGGTGTCGTGATCCCCGAGATCGTGTTCGCAGCCTTCCAGGCCACTTTTGCCGGCATCACCTGCGCGCTGATCGTTGGCGCCTTTGCCGAACGCATCAAGTTCTCCGCAGTGCTGCTGTTCATGGCGATCTGGTTCACCTTCAGCTATGCACCTATTGCCCACATGGTCTGGTTCTGGATGGGCCCTGACGCCTACACCGGCAAGGAAGTCGCCGACGCGATGAGCGCCAAGGGCGGTTATATCTGGCAAATGGGCGCCCTGGATTTTGCGGGCGGTACCGTGGTGCACATCAACGCCGCTGTCGCTGGCCTGGTAGGCGCCTTCTGCATCGGCAAGCGTATTGGCTACGGCAAGGAAGCCATGGCCCCTCACAGCCTCACGTTGACCATGGTTGGCGCCGCATTGCTGTGGGTGGGCTGGTTCGGCTTCAACGCCGGCTCCGCCCTGGAAGCCAACGGCTTCGCCGCCCTGGCCTTCATCAATACGCTGGGTGCTACCGCTGCCGCTGTGCTGGCATGGTGCGTCGGTGAAGCGCTGATGCGCGGCAAGGCTTCGATGCTGGGCGCAGCGTCCGGCGCTGTCGCCGGCCTGGTGGCCATCACGCCCGCAGCCGGCAACGTCGGCATCGGCGGCGGCCTGATCATCGGCCTGATCGCCGGCTTCGCCTGTCTCTGGGGTGTGAACGGCCTGAAGAAACTGCTGGGCGCTGACGACTCGCTCGACGTGTTCGGCGTGCATGGCGTGGGCGGTATTCTGGGCGCGTTGCTCACCGGCGTTTTCAACTCGCCAGCCCTGGGCGGCCCAAGCTTCGTGGGTGACTGGGTGACCGCCACGGCCGTGACGCCTGACGCTTACACGATCGCCGGCCAGGTCTGGATCCAGGCCAAGGCCGTGCTGATCACCATCGTCTGGTCCGGTGTGGTTTCCTTCATCGCCTACAAGGTGGTTGACCTCACGATCGGCCTGCGCGTCAGCGAAGAAGACGAACGCGAAGGCCTGGACATCACCTCGCACGGTGAGACCGCCTACAACCGTTAATTCATAGTCAGACGAATTCGGGCTGCCCCAGGCAGCCCCCTGATTGAGTATCTCCTTTGGATGTTCAGCCCGCTGGCGCAAGCCGGTGGGCTGTTTTTTTTGGCGCGTGCCTTATGGGCGTTGCACGATCGCCAGGATGGGGTTGCGGTGGCCGTTTCCGGCGGTGGCCCTGCCGGTGCTAACCTTGGGTGCCTATCCACTTTTCAGCCTTTCAAGGAACGCCGCATGACATGGCAAACCGTTGTTGCACAACCCAGTGAACTGGGTGAATCGCCGTTCTGGCATCCCGACGAGCAAATGCTGTATTGGGTTGACATTCCAGGCCGGCAGATTCACCGTTGCAACGTCTTTATGGGGACGGTGCAAAGCTGGCCCATGCCGTCGGAGCCCGGCAGCATTGCGCCGGCCCGTACACAGGGGCAAGGCAGCGGGCTGGTGATCGCATTGCGCGACGGCATTTACCGCGCCCGCGAGTGGGGCGCCGAGCTCCAGCAGCTCATGCGGGCCGGCCATGACACCAACACGACGCGGTTCAACGACGGCAAGGCCGACCCCCGCGGCCGCTTCTGGGCCGGCACGATGTACGAACCACGGGACAAGTCCGTGGCCGAGCTTTTTTCCATCGACTGCCGCAACAGCCTCGTGCCCGTGGTGGAGCGCAAGGCAGGCGGCGCCATCATCGCCAATGGCCTGGCGTGGTCGCCGGACGCCGCAACTGTGTACTGGACGGATACCCCCACGCACACCACGCATGCCTGGGACTGGGATGCCGACAGCAACGCCATAGCAAACCGCCGCGTTTTCCACCAATGGCCGGGCAAACCTGCCGGCTGGCAGTTCGGCATGCCCGGCTATGGCGGGCGGCCCGACGGCGCCGCGGTGGATATCCAGGGCAACTACTGGGTGGCCATGTTTGAAGGTGCGCGCCTTCTCAAGCTGTCGCCGGCAGGAGAGTTGCTGGCTGAAATTCCCGTGCCGGCGCAATGCCCGACCATGCCGTGTTTTGGCGGCGACGACCTGCAAACGCTTTACATCACCACGGCATGCTACAACCGGCCGGCTGCCGAGCTGCAGGCCTATCCCGAGTCTGGCTGCGTGTTTTCGATGCGGGTGGATGTGCCCGGCCTGCCGGTGAATTTTTTCGAGGATTGAGCCTCGCCCTCTGAAAAAACCGAACAGGCGGCATGCAAAAAGATCAACGCCCCAGGCGCGATACCCACGTACCATCCAGCCATGCCTTCAGACACCGATGATGTGATGGACTCCCTGACCGGGCGGATACGCGCCGCTGCTGCCGCCGGCACGCCGCTGCGTATTCGCGGTGGCGGCACCAAGGACTTCTACGGCCAATCCCTGCAAGGCGACATCCTCGACATGACGCCGTACGCGGGTGTCATCAGCTACGAACCCAGTGAACTGGTCGTGACTGCGCGCGCCGGCACGCCGCTGGCCGAACTCGAGGCCTTGCTGGCGGCCCAAGGCCAGTGCCTCCCCTTCGAGCCGCCCCGTTTCGACGATGCAGGGGCAAAAGCCACCGTGGGTGGCATGGTCGCCAGCGGCCTGAACGGGCCGGCACGCGCCAGTGTGGGCGCGGTGCGTGACTACATGCTCGGCCTCAAGCTCATCAATGGGCGCGGCCAGCTGCTCACGTTCGGCGGGCAGGTCATGAAAAATGTGGCGGGTTATGACGTTTCCCGGCTCATGGCGGGTGCCCTGGGTACCTTGGGCGTGCTCACTGAAGTGAGCCTCAAGGTGCTGCCAACGGCGCCTGCCGAGGCCACCCTGCGCTTTGAATGCAGCCAGGCGCAGGCGCTTGACTGGCTGAACGCCTGGGGCGGCCGGCCCTTGCCGCTCAACGCGAGCTGCTGGTCCGCAGAAGCCGATGTCGGTACGCTCTATCTGCGATTGCGCGGCGCTGTCGCCGCCGTCGAAGCCGCCTGCAAAGTGCTGGGCGGTGAGAAACAAGGCAGCGCCGAAGCTGCCAGCTATTGGCAGGCATGCCGCAACCAGCAGCACCCGTGGTTCCAGGCACGCCAGGCCGACCAGGACTTGTGGCGGCTGTCCTTGCCGCAAACGGCGCCTGTTCAGAATTTACCCGACTCGCCGCTGGTGGAATGGCATGGCGCCCAGCGATGGGTGCGGGCAGGTGCAGGGCACGCAGAGGCACTGCGTGCGGCCGCTGCCCAAGCTGGCGGGCATGCTACTCTTTTTATAGCTGCTGGCGCTCATCCAGCGGGCGCTACAGCCCGATTTGATGCATTAAAGCCACCGCTGGAGCGGATCCACCGGGAGCTCAAACGCGAGTTCGATCCCGCCGGAATCCTGAACCGCGGCCGCATGGCGGCGGGCTGGTAGCTCATGCGCCGCCTGCGCCATCTCACCGGGCAGCACCGCACGCCCACCATCAACCGCCTGCTCGGCGGCGTGCTCGCATTCAATGCCGGGGCTGTCAACGCAGGCGGCTTTCTGCTCGTCAGCATGTACACCTCGCACATGACGGGGTTTGTCTCCATCGTGGCCGACAACCTCATCCTCGGCAACCTGACGCTGGTGCTCGGTGCGGTGGGCGCCTTGCTGGCCTTCACCCTGGGCGCGGCCGTGACGGCCGTGCTGGTCAATTGGGCGCGCCATCGCCACCTTCGCAGTGAATTCGCGCTGCCGCTGTTGCTCGAGTCCGTGCTTCTGCTGGTCTTCGGCCTGCTTGGCGCAACGCTGAACCGGCAGACACCATTTGCAGTGCCCTTGACCGTGCTGGTGCTGGCCTTCACCATGGGCCTGCAGAACGCGCTGGTCAGCAAAATCTCGTCCTCCCAGATTCGCACGACGCACATGACCGGTGTCATCACTGACCTCGGCATCGAGCTCGGCAAGATGTTTTACTGGAACCGTACCGCCAGCTCCATGGAGTCCCGTGTGCGCGCCAACCGTATCAAGGTGCGGCTCTTCGGCACCTTGCTGGCCATGTTCATTGCCGGCGGCCTGGTCGGTGCGGCCGGCTTCAAATACGTCGGTTTCATCTGGGTCGTGCCCCTGGCCCTCATGCTGTTGACCTTGTCCTTGCCGCCGCTGTATGCGGATTTCCGGCGCGCTGCCCGGCGCAAGGCCCTCGCTCTGGCCCTGAAAGAAGGGTCCTGACGCCATGCAAACCCACCTCGCCCCTGAATTCAAAAACACCGCTGACGGCCTGGAGGCTGAAGCCATCTTGCGCAAATGTGTGCATTGCGGTTTTTGCACGGCCACCTGTCCCACCTACCAATTACTGGGCGACGAGCTTGACGGCCCGCGTGGACGCATCTACCTCATCAAGCAAGTGCTGGAGGGTGAAGCGCCCACGCGCAAGACCCAGCTGCACCTGGACCGGTGCCTCACCTGCCGCAACTGCGAAAGCACCTGCCCCAGCGGGGTGGAATACGGCCACCTCGTGGATATCGGCCGCAAGCTGGTTGACGAGCGCGTGCCGCGCCCGGCCGGTGAGCGTGTCGTGCGCTGGGCTCTCAAGGAAGGCCTTCCGTCGCCGCTTTTTGCGCCCGCCATGAAGGCCGGGCAAGCCGTCCGCGGCCTCTTGCCCGCATCGCTCAAAAACAAGGTGCCGGCCAGGCAGGCCGCCGGCCCATGGCCCGCGCGCCAGCACGCCCGCAAGATGCTCATGCTCGAAGGCTGCGTGCAGCCCGCCATGATGCCCAACATCAATGCCGCCACGGCGCGCGTGCTCGACGCGGCCGGCATACAAACGGTGGTGGCGCAAAAAGCCGGATGCTGCGGCGCCGTCAAATTCCACCTGAACGACCAGGAGGGCGGCAAGGAAGAAATGCGGCGCAACATCGACGCCTGGTGGCCGCATGTGGAGGGCACAGGGGTAGAGGCCATCGTCATGAACGCCTCGGGCTGCGGCGTCACCGTCAAGGAATACGGCCACCTCCTCAGGGACGATCCCGCCTACGCGGCCAAAGCCGCACGCATCAGCGGGCTGACACGCGACCTCAGCGAGCTCATGCCGGAGCTGGTCGGTGAGCTGCAGGGCAAGGTCAGGGCGCAAGCCGGCACGCTGGCGTTTCATCCGCCCTGCACGCTGCAGCACGGCCAGCAGCTGCGCGGCGGTGTCGAGACGCTAATGGGCGCACTCGGCTTTAACGTCAAGCTGGCGGCCGGTGAGTCGCACCTGTGCTGCGGTTCGGCTGGCACCTACTCCGTGCTGCAGCCCGACATCGCGTATCAACTGCGCGATCGCAAGCTCGGCAACCTGCAAGCCACAGCACCCGAAACCATCATCTCAGCCAATATCGGCTGTATTACGCACCTGCAAAGCGGCACGGCAACGCCGGTGCGGCACTGGATTGAAGTGCTGGACGACGCGCTGACGTCTTGAAGGGAGCGAATATCCAGGCCAGCCGGGGCCGCGGAACCGGCTTTGCCGGGCCGCAGGCGCAGCGCCCCGTTGTGTGAGGAAAGGGGCAGCGCAACGCCGTAGGCTCACGAAGTGAAAAGCGTGGGGGCCAACATCCCTCCTGACACCACGTTGTCAGTAGCCCCCCGGCACCATCAAGGCTTCTTCAACACAAGGAGCCTCCCATGAAAAACGCCATCACCTGGTTTGAAATCCCCAGCACCCGACTCGACAAAGCCCAGGCCTTTTACGAAGCCGTACTCGAGTGCAAGATGCGCCGCGAGCCCATGGGCCCGTCCGAAGGCGCGGTGTTTCCCTACGAGGCGGAGGAGGGCGTGGGTGGCGCGATCCTGGCCGGCCCCACAGCGCCAGCTCCGGCGTCCGGCGGCACCTTGATTTACCTCGATGCTTCGCCTTCGCTGGATGCCGCACTGGCGCGCGCCGTCAAGGCCGGCGGCAAGGTCGCCTTGCCGCGCCAGGCTCTGCCGCCCGGCCTGGGTTTTTTTGCGCACATCACCGACCTGGACGGCAACCGCGTTGGCGTGCACGCCCTGGCCTGAACCGCCATGGACCGCAAGAACTGGATAGCCGTGGCGAGCGCCGAGCATGCGCGGCGCGGGTGCGGAACGCCGGGGGCTGGCTACATGCAGGTGTGCCATGGCAAATGTGGGCCGCTGAAAAAGGTGCTGGCGGGGGACCGCGTGGCTTATTACTCGCCCGCGCTGACCATGAGCGGCAAAGACAAATTCCAGCGCTTTGTTTCCATCGGCGTGGTGCAGGCCGGCGAGCCGTATGCCTTCGACATGGGCGGCGGCTTCGTGCCCTTCCGCCGCGACGTGACCTATGCGGCCGCGCGGGAGGTGTCCATATTGCCCTGGCTGCACGAGTTCGAGTTTGTGGAAAGCCGCCAGCACTGGGGCTACAAGTTTCGCTTCGGCCTGTTCGAGGTCAGCGACCACGACATGCGGCTGGTCGCGCGGGCCATGCGCGCGGACCTCGCGGCGCTGGACTTTGAGGCGGCTGGTGCAGCAGCTGCGCCTCTGCGCCCCATGGCACTGTTCCCGGACCTGTAGTTACCTAGTTACCAGATCAGCTCGCGATAGAACACCGTCGTGCCAACCAGGCCGCCGCGCGGCAACAGCGCATAGCCGGGAATCACGCCCACGCGCTGCCAGCCCAGGCGTTGGTACAGGCGCTCGCCGCTATCGCCGGTCACGGTGTCCAGCACCAGCAAGGTCTTGCCACAGTCGCGCGCCATGCTTTCGGCGGTGCGCATCAAGGCCTCGCCCAGACCCTGGCGCCGGCAGCGGCGGTGCACCAGCATCTTGGCCAGGTCGGCGCGGTGCGGCTGGTTCTCGGGCTGTGCCAGGACCAGCTGCACCGTGCCGCAAATGCCTTGCGCATCCTCGGCGACCAGCAGTGCGCGCTCGCCCGCGGCAACGCCTTGCGCCACATCGCGCCAGAAGCCCGCGGCACGTTCGCGCGACAGCGGGTGCATAAAACTCACCGAGGCGTCGCTTTCAACGCAGTCGATCAGCACATCGACCAGTCCTGCAATCTGTTCGTCAGTGACGGCGGGAAGGCGCCGCAGCGACCAGGGTGTGGTGTTCATCATGGTGTTCAAGCCGCTTCGGTGGCGATCACCACCGCATAGCGCGCGGGCTTTCGCGTGGGATTGTGGAACATGGTGGGCCGGTCCAGCTGCATGGCCAGGCAGTCGCCCTCGCGCAGCGCGTGGCGCTCGTCGCCTATGGTGATGTCGATGGCACCTTCGAGCATCCACACCTGCTGGTGCACACGCGCATCGCGCACGCCGGTTTCAAACGCCACGCGCCCGCCCGGCGGGAAATGCACTTCGACGATCTGCATGGGCTGCGGCACGCCGGGCGGCGAGATGTTGCGCCGCAGGTAGCCCGAAGCCGGGTCCTGCCACTGCAGTTGCTCAGCGTGGCGCGCCACCGGGCTGGCGGGCGCCTGGGCGGCGGGCGCATCGAACAGCGAGGCCAGCATCACGCCCAGACCGGTGGCCAGCCGCTCCAGCACCACGGCGGTGGGGCTGCTTTCGCCGCGCTCTATCAGCGAAATCATGGAGCGGCTCACACCGCTTTTGGCGGCCAGCGCGTCAAGCGACAGGCTTTTGGCGGCGCGCAGCTCGCGCACGCGCTCGGCGATGCGCTGGTTCAGGCCGGAAGGGGCTTCTGTCATGGTGGAATTTATTCTCCATCATATTGGAAGTTGTGTCCAGTGCCTATGACGCTTGCCGCTCTGCGCCAGCTGCCGTTTTGCTAGCCCGCGCCGGATTTGCACGGAATGGCGAAGTCCACGTGGTAATGCTCGTCGTGGCGAACCCAGGGCTTGCCTTTCATGAAGTTCAGGTTCTGCTTCAGGTAGGGGCCGCGCGGCGTGGCGAACAGCCGGGGCAAAAACGGTGCGTCAAAGATGACCAAGGCAATGCCGACGCCACGCGCCTTCGCGGCCATGTGCAACTGGTACAGGTGCTCGGCGGTCGCGGGGAAGTCGATGACGTACTCGCCGTACCGGGCGTCGGCATTGAACTCAAGGTCATAGCCGAAGCGGTTGCCGATGCTGCTTGGTAGCGGCACGGACTTTCCCTGCGCGTCGCGGACTGGCACAAAGAAGTCCACGGACAGGCCGTTCTGATGCGTACGGTGCGGCCGGAAACGCCCGCCGGAAGGCCAGCCCGTTTCGCCATAGACATAGGTGGTCGATGGGCTGGTGGCGTGGAGCGCCGCGTAGGACGCGGTGATGACGTCCGCGACCTTGGCATGCACATGCGTGCGGCCTGCCGTGGCGGCCATCGCGCTGTACGCCGAGAAGTTGGGGCCGCTGGTCGGTAGCTTGACGCTGCCTTCGATGCGGCCCTTGCTGACCGTGCCGAAGCATTGGCTGTCGGCGGCAAGGGCTTGGACGGACATGGTCGCCAGCATTGCGGCGATCAGGCAAGCGAGCTTATGCATGGAAGATCGGTTACCAGGCCCCGCGACCATACGAAACAGCAAGCACTCCAAGAGTAAGTGAGCCGGCCACAAGGCCTCCCAGCGCCAGCCACTCAGCGGTGTTGAAATCCTTGAACGGAGGATCGAATGGGTTCAGGGCCTGCCACCACTTCTTCCCGAGCCGCCTGCGGTTCAGATAGAGCAGCAAATTTCCGCCGCCGACCCAGAGCACCGCTATTAGCGAGAGCAGGATCAGTTGACCGGGTGGCATGCTTGCCAGGACATCCTCAGCCGTCGGGATCGTGGATGGCGGTGCTGAGGCTTCCGGTATGAGCCCGGAAGCCTTGGCCAGGAGTAAGGTCAACAGCATAGGCGCCACAAAGAGCGCCATGTTCTTCCAATAGACCGACTGCGTCTGGGCTCGCACCATGCGGAACCATGCGATGGGCGCGATCATCAGGGTTGCCACGATTGCGACGCAAGCGAGAATTTGAAGAAGCAGTTGCATGGTGATCACGGGTTGCACTATAGCCGGGTGGGCGCTCCCCTATCATCTGCAAACCATGCGCCGCGCCGACCGCCTCTTCCACCTCGTCCAGCTGATTCGCGGCCGCCGCCTGAGCACCGCGGAATTCCTCGCCAAGCGGCTCGAGGTTTCCGAGCGCACGATTTACCGTGACGTGGCGGACCTGCAGCACCAGGGTGTGCCGATCGAGGGCGAGGCCGGCGTGGGTTATCGGCTGGGCGCTGGTTTTGATTTACCGCCGCTGATGTTCACGCAAAAGGAAGCCAATGCGCTGGCCGCGTCGGTGCGCCTGGCGCAGGCCTGGCTGGACCCGGCCATGGCGGGTGATGCGGAGGCCGCCTGGAGCAAGATTTTTTCGGTGCTGCCGCCCGCGGCGCGCACGGCGGCCGAAGGTGTGCCGCTGTATGCGGTGGTGATCAATCCCGATGAGGCCACGCAGCGCCGCCTGCAGCTTTTGCGTGAGGCGATTCATGCGCACTGCAAGGTGGGCCTGCGCTACCTCGATGCGGCCGGGCGTGAAAGCCGGCGTGTGCTCTGGCCGCTGGGCTGTTTTTACTGGGGCAGCGTGTGGACGCTGGGCGCCTGGTGCGAAGCGCGGCAGGACTTCCGCAACTTTCGCGTGGACCGCATGGCCGCGATCGACGTGCTGGACGAGCGCATTGGCCATGAGGCCGGCCGTACGCTGGCGGATTATTTGCGCGCTGTCAAAGCCGGCCCCAAACCCCCTTGATGTGGGGCGCTGGCGGCTCAGGCCGCTAGCGCAGCCTCGATGTCCTTGGCCAGGTCTGCCGGCTTGTCGCTGGGCGCATAACGCCGTATGACTTTCCCGTCCTTGCCGACCAGGAACTTGGTGAAGTTCCATTTGATGGACCTGATGCCCAGCAGGCCGGGCGCCTCGGCCGACAGCCACTGATAAAGCGGGTGGGCGGCGGGGCCGTTGACGTCGATCTTGGACATCATGGGGAAACTCACGCCGTAGTTGACCTGGCAGAACTCGGCGATCTGGTCGTCGCTACCGGGGTCTTGCGAGAGAAACTGGTTGCTGGGAAAACCCAGGACCGCCAGGCCTTTGCCAGCATACTGTTTATACAGCTCTTCCAGTCCCGCGAACTGCGGGGTAAAACCGCATTTGCTGGCCGTGTTGACGATCAGCATGACTTTGCCTTTGAAGGCGCCCAGTGCAACATCCTTGCCCGTGATGTCTTTGGCCTGGAAGTCGTAAACCGTTTTTTCTGCGCCCATGGTGTGTCTCCTTGTGAATCGCTATCGGAAAGCGTGAGGATTGTTCCTTAGTGCGATTTTGCGCCATTCGAAGACGACGGTGCTGTCGCCGCCAGTACAGCAGCCAGCACGATCAGGCTGCCACCCAGCAGCACGCGAGGAGTCAGTTCGGCAGCGCCCATCGCAGCCGACGAGAGGCTCGCAAAGAGGATCTCGGTCAACATCACGATGGCGGTGGTGCCTGCCGCCAGCCGCGCCGCGCCGTACTGCAGGCCGGCGTTGCTGGCCATGAAGGCCAGCGCCAGCCCCAACACCACCGGGACGCCGGCCAGCGCCAGCGCCGGTGCGGGCACCAGGGCCTGCGACATACCCATCAGCGCCGCTGCTGCCGCCATCAGGCCGCTGCCGCCAAACATGGCCAGCATGCGTGACTCGCTGGGGGTGTGGTTGTATTTGCGCAGTACGGCGTTGGTCACCGCAAAACTGAAGCCGCCCATGATGGCCAGCCAGTCGGCGCCGCCTTGGGGGATGGGCCAGGGCGAGTCCGGCGACTTGAGCACGATCAACACGCCCGTCATGGCCAGCAAGAGGCGCAGCAGCGAGGCGGCCGAGGGCTTTTCACCCAGCATGACCCAGGCCACCAGCACCGACCAGGCCGGCATCAGGTAAAACAGCAGCACCACGCGCACCACGTCGCCTACCGTCACCGCCCAGTTGAAGCCGACATTGGTGAGTCCCGAAGCCGCAGCCAGGAACCACAGCTGGGGGTGCGCTACAAAACCACGCCAGGCGGTGGGGCGCAGCACCAGCAGACCGGTCACCACGACCGCGTAAACCAGCGCCGTGGTCCACAGGGGGTGCAGGCCATGACCCTGCAGTTGGCGCAGCGGCCACCAGGACACACCCCAGACAAGGGCGTTGAGGACCAGTGCGAGAACGGCTTTGGACGTGCCGCCTGGCACGGCGGCACGGTTTGCAGTGGCCGGCATCAGTGCGATTTATCGCTGCGGGCGATGCTCAGCAGGTGGTCCACCTGCTCTTTGTATTTGACGGTGTTGCGCTTGTGCCAGCGCTGGATCACCCACATGAAGCCTGCCACTACGACGCCAAAGGCTGTGATGGCGCCAAAGGCCGACAGGCCCATGCCGGTGGAGAGGCTGTAGAAAGCCCCCAGGCTCAAAATGCAGGCCTGTTCGTTGAAGTTCTGCACGGCGATCGAGCGGCCCGCGCCCATCAGGTTGTGGCCGCGGTGCTGCAGCAGCGCGTTCATGGGCACGACCAGGAAACCGCCCAGGCCGCCCAGCAGGATCAGGAAAGGCGCGGCCACCCAGACATTGCCGATGAAGTTCATCAAGATGACCAGCAGGCCCATGGCAATACCGAGCGGCATCACGCTGGTGGCCTGGTCCAGCCGCATGCGCATGGAGGCCAGCACGGCACCGACGGCGGTGCCGATGGCGACCACTCCGACCAGGGAGGAGGCCTGCGTCGTGCTGTAACCCAGGGCGGCCGCGCTCCAGGCCAGCACGATATAGCGCAAATTACCCGATACGCCCCAAAACAGGGTGGTGGTCGCCAGGGAAATCTGGCCCAGCTTGTCGCGCCACAACGCCGAGTTGCAGTTCCAGAAATCGGGCAGCAGCTCGAGCTTGTTGCGCGGCATGGGCCGCATCTCCACGCCGGTGTCGGGAATGCGTGTATTGAACCAGGCCGCGATGATGTAAAGCAGGATCAGCACGGCAATTGCGGCTTCGGGGGCGGTGTCGATGCCGGTCGTGAAAACGGGAAAGTCAAACGAAAGCAATAGCGACGACACTGAATGGCCCACCAGCTGGCCGCCCAGCAAAACGCCGAGGATGATGGACGAAATCGTCAAGCCTTCGATCCAGCCGTTGGCTTTGACCAACTGCGAAGCCGGCAGGAGTTCGGTGAGGATGCCGTATTTGGCGGGGGAGTAAGCCGCCGCCCCGAGCCCGACAATGGCATAGGCCAGCAGCGGGTGGGAGCCAAACAGCATCATCAGGCAGCCGATCACCTTGATGGCGTTGCTGACGAACATGACATTGCCCTTGGGGCGCGCATCGGCAAAAGCCCCCACAAAAGGCGCTAACACCACGTAAAAGAGCGCAAACATGGGCACCAGCGCCGCCGGCTGCCATTTGGGCGCGCCGCTGGTTTTCAGCAGCTCCACGGCGGCCACAAACAGCGCGTTATCAGCCAGCGAGCTGAAAAACTGGGCCGCCATGATGGTGTAGAAACCGCGCTTCATTAAACTGTTGTGGTCACTGCATCAATGCATCAGCGGATCTGATGCGGCAAGATATGGGTGAATGTCTCCAGACGATTCCGGTTTATAGCATGGGGGGCGGTGTCAGAATGCAAAAGACCTCATCCAGAGGCCTTTCGTCCCGACGGGCCCGCCAGCCTGCCACGCTCCCGGAAAACAATTTACTGCGCCATGCCACGTCCCATTCTTGCCACCATTCATACCGCAGCGCTTGCCCACAATCTCGCGCGCGCCCGCGCTGCCGCGCCCGATGCGCGGGTCTGGGCCATCGTCAAGGCCAATGCCTATGGTCACGGCATCGAACGTGTTTTTGATGCGCTGCGCAGTGCCGACGGATTTGCGCTGCTGGACCTGGCTGAAGCGCAGCGCCTGCGCGCGCTGGACTGGCGCGGCCCCATCTTGCTGCTGGAAGGCTGCTTTGAGGCGCGGGATCTCGAGTTGTGCTCCCGCCTGGGCCTGTGGCATGCCATTCACTGCAACGAGCAGATCGACATGCTGGCTGCCCACAAGACGCAGCTGCCGCACCGTGTCTTCCTCAAGATGAATTCGGGCATGAATCGGCTGGGTTTCGCGCCCGAACGCTACCGTGCGGCGTGGACGCGCCTGAATGCATTGCCCCAGGTCGAAGAGATTACGCTGATGACGCATTTTTCCGATGCGGACGGCCCTAAAGGCATCGCCGCGGCGCTGAAGGCCTTTGACGCCGTCACGCACGACCTGCCGGGTGAACGCACTCTCAGCAACAGCGCCGCCACCTTGCGGCACGGCGATGTGCTGGCCGGGCGCTCCGACTGGGTGCGGCCCGGTATCCTGGTTTACGGCAGCGCGCCCGACTTCCCCGAGCACAGTGCTGCCGACTGGGATTTGCAGCCCACCATCACGCTGTCATCGAAAATCATCGGCATCCAGGAGCTCAAAGCCGGCGATACCGTGGGTTACGGCTCCTGTTTCACGGCCGACGGCCCGCTGCGCATCGGCGTGGTGGCCTGCGGTTACGCAGACGGCTACCCGCGCCACTGCAGCACAGGTACGCCGATGCTGGTGAATGGCGTGCGCACCCGCATGGTGGGGCGCGTCAGCATGGACATGATCACGGTGGACCTCACTCCCGTGCCCGGCGCGGGCATCGGCACCGAGGTGACGCTGTGGGGCCGCGCCTCCAGCGGCGCGGTGCTGCCGATCGACGAAGTGGCGCACGCCGGCGGCACCGTCGGTTATGAGCTCATGTGCGCGGTGGCACAGCGTGTGCCGGCGGTGGCGGACTGAATCCGCTGTGACTGCAAACTTGTTCAGGAAAAAAGAACCATGGAAACATCAGAACTTGAATATGCCGGCTTCTGGATACGCGTCTGGGCATCGCTGATTGATACCGTATTGTTCTGTGTGCTGATCTTCCCGCTACTGACGGTCATTTACGGCACCGCTTACTGGAACAGCACAAAGCTGGTTCAGGGACCGGCGGATTTCCTGATCTCATGGGTTATTCCGGCTGTAGTGGTCGTGGGCTTCTGGATCGTTCGGCAGGCGACACCCGGGAAAATGGCGATTGCTGCCCGCATCGTGGACGCCAGGACCGGCCTCAAGGCCACGCCAGGCCAGTTCGTCATCCGCTACATCGGTTACGTGCTGTCCACCATTCCCTTTTGCCTGGGTTTTTTCTGGGTGGCTTTCGACGCCCGCAAGCAGGGCTGGCACGACAAGCTCGCCGGCACGGTTGTCGTGCGCAACAAGGCCGGCACTACCCAGCCTGTCGCGTTCAACGACTGATACCGGCTCCCCGGTATCAATCCGGCCTACCATCATCAAGAGGTGCCCATGCCAGTGGCTTCATCCATCACCGTTCGTTCTGTAGCGCCGCAGGATTTCGAGGCCTGGTTGCCCCTTTGGCTGGGCTACAACAAGTTCTACGGCCGATCCGGTGAGACGGCGCTGGCTGACGACATCACCGCTATGACCTGGTCGCGCTTTTTTGATGCGTATGAGCCTGTCCACGCTTTGGTGGCGGAGTCCGGCGGTGAGCTGGTGGGCCTCACGCATTACCTGTATCACCGCAGCACCACCCGCATTGCACCGGTCTGTTATTTGCAGGATCTGTTCACCGCTGAAGCCGTGCGCGGCCAGGGCGTTGGCAAGGCACTGATTGAAGCCGTGTACGAGAAGGCCCAAGCCGCCGGTTCTACACGCGTCTACTGGCAAACCCATAAGACCAATGCCACGGCCATGAGGCTGTATGACCAGGTGGCGGAAAACTCGGGTTTTGTGGTTTACGCCAGGCCGCTATAGCGCGCCTTGCTCCAACTGTCTTCTGTCTTCGTACAGGCCTTGTAGGAAACAGCGCCTTTACCCGTGCATGGTTTTCAGGTAGGTTTTAAAGAAGCCGTGCCGCAAGCCGCGTCAGCTGGCGTATCAACGCCGCAGTCCTTGCTACCGGCCCGGTCCAGCACCCATGTCGGCTCCAGTGCTGCAGCCCATGCAAACGCCGGCGCTCCCAAGGAGTCCCCATGAACCCATCCGGAAGAGACAAAGAAAAAAACGTGCAGTCCATGCTCGAAAAATTCGCCGATGCATTCACTCACAGTGACGGCAAGCGCGCCGCGCAGTGCTGGGAAGTTCCGGCACTCATCGTGGCAGACCAGGGCACCAAGGCCGTGGCAACGCTGGCGGAAGTTGAGGACTTTTACGGCGGTGCCGCCAAACAATACAACGACATGGGCATCACCGGCACGCGGCCCGAGGTGCAGTCCATCACCTGGATGACGGACCAGCTGGCCACGGTGCATGTTCGCTGGCCTTACCTGGACGCACAGGGCAAACAGCGGCCGGAGTCGGAGTCCTCGACCTACGTGATGCGCTTTGACGGCGACCAACCGAAGATCAATGTGGCCGTGATGATGGGCTTCAAGGGCGCGCACTGAGCCCGCCGCTTGCCGGTCACGTCACTGCGGCGCGATTTTCGCGCCGGTGAGCTTTTCCTGCGCCGTCACGAGGGCGGTGACAAATTTCTTGCCCTGGCCCAGCGCGCTGGCAGTGGCCAGGCTTTGGTGCACGGCTTCACCCACGAGAGAAGGAACATTCACCATCTCGGCCAGGTGGGTGTAGTAGCGCAGGTCCTTGCGGGCGTTGTCCAGCTCAAACTTCAGGCCGTTGAAGTCACCGTTCAGTGTCTTGGCCATGGCCTGGAAGAGGCCCGAGTTCACCGCGCCTGCCGAAATCACTTCCACCAGCTTTTGCGGCTGAATGCCCGCCAGCGCGCCCACGGCAAAGGCCTCGGCGGTAGCCGTGCAGATCGCCTGGCCAATGAAGTTGTTGAGCAGCTTGATGACATGCCCGGCGCTGGGGCCGCCTACGTGAAAAATGTTTTCGCAATAGGCGGCCAGTACCGGCCGGATTTTGTCGAACACGGCCTGCTCTGCGCCCACCATGGTGTTGAGCTTGCCGAGCTCGGCTTCCACCGGCGTGCGCGCCAGTGGTGCATCCACCAGCGTCGCACCGCGCTCGGCGCATAGGGCGGCCAGGCGGCGTGTGGATTCGGGTTCGCTGGTGGAGGTGTCGATCACGATCAACCCGGCGCGCGCCTTTGACAGTACGCCATTGGCCCCGAGCAGGGTCTCTTCGACCTGCGGCGATCCCGTCACGCAAATAATCACCGCGTCGCACGCGCCCAATTCGGCGGGGCTGGCGGCCTGCTTCGCACCGGCGGCCAGTAGGTCGGCCACGCGTTCCGTATTGCGGTGCACGGTCAGGCTGACGTTGAATCCCTTGGCCTGCAGGTTGCGTGCAATGCCATGTCCCATGAGGCCCGATGCGCCGATAACGCCGATGTGTTTCATGCTGTCTCCTGAAAAGTGGTTGAGAAAAATCCGGAAATCTTTGGGTCAATAAAGACCCTTGACGCGCGCCTGCAACCGGGCCAGCCCGAGCAAAGCGTCGGTATAGGGCGTGGGCACCGCCGTCAGTTGCCCCAGCTCGCGCACAGCCGTCACCAGCGCGTCCAGCTCGACCGGTTTGCCGGCTTCCACGTCCTGCAGCATGGATGTCTTGAAGGCACCCAGCTTGCGCGTGACGACGTGCCGTTCCGCAGGGGTCTGGTTGATCGGGATGCCGATGCGCGCGCCGATTTCCTTGGCCTCAAGCATCACGCTGTGGGTAAAACCGGTCACCAGTTCGTCGTCAAGAACACGGTCCATGGTTGCACCGGTCAGCGCGCTGATCGGGTTGGCGGTCATGTTGCCCCAGAGCTTGAACCAAATGTCTTTCTGGATCTGCTCCGACACCGGCGCTTCAAAGCCGGCTTTTTCAAGCAGGGCCGCAAGCTGCTGCACCCGGGCGGTTTTCTCGCCGGAGGGCTCGCCGATGATGAGCTTGTTGCCGAAGTGGTGGTGCACCTGGCCGGGCTCGTCCAGCGAGCAGCTGGCATGCACCACGCAGCCGACGATATGCTGTGCCGGAATGGCCTGCGCCAATTCGCCGCCGGGGTCCACTGAGGTCAACCGGGTGCCTTCAAGCGTCCCGCCAAAGCCCTGCAAAAACCACCAGGGCACGCCGTTCATGGCGGTCAGGACCATCGTTTCCGGGCCAATCAGCGGAGCGATGCGGCGCACCACTTCTGGCAGCGACGGCGCCTTGACAGCCAGCACCACCAGGTCCTGCACGCCGAGATCGGCCGGCGCGGCGCTGGAGGCCACGGCTTGTGATGTGACCTTGCCGCCCTGGTTCAGCCGCAGCCCGTGCAGTTGCAGGGCATCGAGCGTGGCTCCGCGCGCCACCACGCTGACTTTGCAGCCG
Organism: Polaromonas sp. P1_F4; assembly: GCF_056405675.1. NCBI lineage: Bacteria > Pseudomonadati > Pseudomonadota > Betaproteobacteria > Burkholderiales > Comamonadaceae > Polaromonas > Polaromonas sp. P1_F4. The sequence continues at coordinate 180,159 of NZ_JBFUBP010000008.1, forward strand.
GCGTGCGCCAGTCCGTGGCCTATCCAGCCGCCAATGGCGCCGGCGCCGTAAACACACACTTTCATCCGTTAAAACCCTGACTTAAAGAAGAAAAATGGCTGTAACCCAGGAAGATCGGGCGCGAGCAGCTCCTGATTTGATAGCGTCGTGAGTCGAATGGATTAACCTTCGGGTGTGAAACCCACTGCCTTGACCAGCGGGCCCCACAACTCGGTATCGGCCTTGAGCATGGCGGCCAGCTGTGCGGGCGAGGTCGGCGCCGCTTCAAGGTAAGACACGGCCAGGCCGTCGATCACGTCCTGCGAGGCCAGCGCGGAGCGGATGCCGGCATTCAGGCGCTGCACCACATCCTGCGGCGCTTTTGCGGGCAGGAAGAAGCCGAACCACTCGGTGAACGCCATGTCCTTGAAGCCTTGCTCCAGCAGCGTCGGCGTGTTGGGGGTAAAGCGACTACGCTTGGGGCCGCTGGTCGATAGCAGGCGGCACTTGCCCGACGCGACATGCTGGGTGAACTCGCCGGTAGGGCCCGACACGGCGGCAATCTGGCCGCCCACCATGTCCAGCACGGCGGGCTGGGTGCCGCGAAAAGCCACGTGGCGCAAGTCCACGTTGCCGGCCCGGCCCAGCAGCGCGCCGATGAAGTGCGGCGACGAGCCGGCGGCCGGCGAGCCGAAGTTGGCCTGGCCCGGGTTGGCCTTGCACCAGGCAAGAAAGTCCGGCACGTTTTTGACGCTGGCCGGCACCATGGGGCCGACAGCGAAGCCGTAGTCGAAGATCGCGCCGGCAGATACCGGGGTCAGGTCGGCGACCGGGTCGTACGGCAGTTTCTTGTAGGTGTGCGGGTAGATGCCCAGCATGGACATGGGCGTCAGCAGCAGCGTGGTGCCGTCGGGCGCGGCGGATTTGACGAACTGCACGGCGATTTGCCCGCCCGCGCCGGTCTTGTTCTCCACCACGGCGTTTTTGGCATAACCGGGATGCAGCTTGTCGGCGACGCGGCGCGACACGATGTCGGCGGTGCCGCCGGGCGCGAAGCCGACGATGACTTTGGTGCTTTCAAGGGCCTGGGCCCAGGCGCGCTGGCCGATGCCTGTGAGCAGTGCTGCAGCGCTGGATGACTGGATGAGCTGGCGGCGTGAAATGTTCATGGGGTGTCCTCGTGAAATCGGTGGGGCTGCTGCGACGCCATGGCGGGCAAAAAAGCCATTGTTGAGCAAGATGCGATTTTGTGCAGGATCAGGCGGCATCCAGATGCGCGGCGAGGTTGTTGCGCTTGCCTTCATAGACGGGCGTGCCCTCTTCGATCTGCAGTGTCATGCCCACGGCGTGCTGCGCGAACACCGCATCCAGATGTGCGCTGGCGCTGGCCAGCACGGCGTCGCCGGCCCGCTTTTTCATGGCTTCGCTGCGGCCGGGGGTGATCAGGAGGTTCAGGTAGATAAAGGCGCGGTCGGGCCGTCCGTCCGCCACCGCAAAGTGCGGCGCCGGCCAGGCCATGACCCGCGTTCCGGCCACCGGGAAAAGCGGCACCACCCCGTCTTCCCCGCGCAGGGCCACCAGTGTGGCGGCCAGCGTGTGGCACAAGGCGTTCATGTCGGTGAGGCTATCCAGGTTGGCGGTGTATTGAATGTTCAGGTGAGGCATGGCGGTGGTTGCGCAAGGCGAGTGAAACCCGCATCATGACCAAAACGCAAAGGCTGGTTATTTATACAGTAATATCGCGCATGGCCAAAGACAAAACGATTTACACCTGCACCGAATGCGGCGGCGCCAGCCCCAAATGGCTGGGCAAATGCCCGCATTGCAACGCCTGGAACACGCTGATCGAATCGGCCGCCGAAAGCAATGCGCCGGCGAAGAACCGCTACAGCAGCCAGTTCCAGTCGCTGGCCAAGGCCTCTGACGTCACCGCCCTGGCCGACATCGAAGCCACCGACATGGAGCGCACGCCCACCGGGCACGAAGAGCTGGACCGCGTGCTGGGCGGTGGCATCGTGGAAGGCGGCGTGGTGCTCATTGGCGGTGACCCTGGCATCGGCAAGTCCACCTTGCTGTTGCAGGCGCTGGATTCGCTACAGCGCGCGGGGCTCAACACTCTGTACGTCACCGGTGAAGAAAGCGGGGCGCAGGTGGCGCTGCGCTCGCGCCGGCTCGGGCTGGACGGCTCGCAGGTCAAGGTGCTGGCTGAAATCCAGCTTGAAAAAATCCTCGCCACGCTGGAGGCCACGCAGCCGGCCATTGCCGTGATCGATTCCATCCAGACGGTGTATTCCGACCAGCTCACGTCGGCGCCCGGCTCGGTCGCGCAGGTGCGTGAATGCGCGGCGCACCTGACGCGCGCCGCCAAGTCCAGCGGCGTGTGCATCGTGCTGGTCGGCCACGTCACGAAGGAGGGCGCACTCGCCGGCCCGCGTGTGCTCGAGCACATGGTCGACACCGTGCTGTACTTTGAAGGCGACACGCATTCAAGCTTTCGCTTGGTGCGCGCCATCAAGAACCGTTTCGGCGCTGTCAATGAGATCGGCGTCTTTGCCATGACCGAGAAGGGCCTCAAGGGCGTGGCCAATCCGAGCGCGATCTTTTTGAGCCAGCACAGCGAGCCCGTGCCCGGCAGCTGCGTGCTGGTCACGCTGGAGGGCACGCGCCCCATGCTGGTTGAAATCCAGGCGCTGGTCGACAACGGCGGGCCCAGCCCCCGGCGCCTTTCGGTGGGCCTGGACCGCGACCGCCTGGCCATGCTGCTGGCGGTGCTGCACCGCCACGCTGGCGTGGCCTGCATGGACCAGGACGTGTTCGTCAACGCCGTGGGCGGTGTGCGCATCAGCGAGCCGGCGGCCGACCTGGCCGTGATGCTGGCCATCACCTCGTCCTTGCGCGGCAAGCCGCTGCCCAAGGGTTTCATCGCCTTTGGCGAGGTCGGGCTGGCCGGAGAAGTGCGCCCGGCCCCGCGCGGCCAGGAGCGCCTGAAGGAAGCGGCCAAGCTGGGTTTTAGCGTAGCCGTGGTGCCCAAGGCCAACGCGCCCAAGAAACCGATTGAAGGCCTCACCATCCACGCTGTCGAGCGCGTGGAAGAGGCCATGGAAGTGGTGCGCAGCCTGAGCTGAGGCATTGCACAATCAGGGCCATGAAACTCGCCGTCATCTCCGACATTCACGGCAACCTGCTGGCGCTTGAGGCCGTGCTGGCGGACATTGCCGGGCAGGGCGTTGACCAGACCGTGAACCTGGGCGACATCCTGAGCGGCCCGCTGCAGCCCGCGGAAACCGCCGACCTGCTGATGGCCCGCAACTTCACCACCATCCGCGGCAACCACGAGCGGCAGGTGCTGGAATTGCTGGACCAGGGCCAGCATCTCGACCCACTCGGCACCGACGGCTATACCGCGGGCCAGCTGACGTCGGCGCAGGTGGCGTGGATCAGGTCGCTGCCCGCGAGCCTGGAGCTGGCGGGCGGTGACGTGCTGCTGTGCCACGGAACGCCCGGCAGCGATTTGATCTACTGGATGGAAACCACGGTGCCCGGCTTCCCTGACGCGCATCCGACGGGTATCCGGCCTGCCACGGCCGAAGAAGTTTTCCTGCGGCTTGGCGACGACAGCCCCCAGGCGCATTCGCTGGTCCTTTGCGGCCACACCCATGTGCCGCGCATGGTCCAGTGCGGCAACCTGCTTGTCGTCAATCCCGGCAGCGTCGGCCTGCAGGCTTATGACGATGACCATCCTCACCCGCATGTAGTGGAAAACGGCGCGCCGCACGCGCGTTACGCGGTCGTCGAAAAAACCGCCCAGGGCTGGCGGGTGGACCTGCGCGCCGTGCCCTACGACCACATGGCGGCATCCAAGGCGGCATTCGGCCGAGGCCGTCCTGACTGGGCGTATGCGCTGGCGACCGGTTGGGCAAGGCGCGGCGGCTGACTGGCTGCTATTAAAAACATAGCTGCCTGCGCCCGTTCCTGCTGGGCTGCAGGCCTTTTTCCTTCAAAAAAAGGTGCCAAAAGCGGCTGACAGCCGTCTCGTGGCGGCTTTTTCATGCGGCTACGCACTCCCCGCAGCGCCGGCGCCCCCGGTGGCTGCGAAAATACGGCCATGAACTTCCAGAAAATCATTGTTCCCGTGGCCGGCATCGCCGGTGTCTTGCTGGCGTACCGCTTTTACGGCTGGGCCGGTGTAGCCGCCGCTGCCAGCGCCCTCGTGATGTGGGTACTGCTGCATTTCACCCGCATGATGCAGGTCTTGAAGCGTGCAGCCAACCGGCCCATCGGTTATGTCGACAGTGCGGTCATGCTCAACGCCAAGCTGCGGCCCGGCATGACATTGCTGCATGTGGTGGCGATGACGCGGGCGCTGGGCCTGCTGCAGTCGGCCAAGGACGAGCAGCCCGAAATCTTCCGCTGGACGGACGGTTCCGAGTCGCATGTCACCTGCACCTTTGTGGGCGGCAAATTGTCGCACCATGAACTCTTCCGCCCGGTGCCCGCGGATTCGCCTGAGGCCGGGGGCGCAGCGCCGCCCGCACCGTAAAATCAGACTTTCGGGTTTTGCCCGGCCTGGCACCGCATTCCCGGCTGCTGCTGCCGGCGGCGCGCCGATACAGCACAACCATTTCACGACATTCACCACAGGATCAGCATCATGTCCCCAGTAGCACCTTCCATGGCAGACCGCGACGGCAAAATCTGGATGGACGGCCAGATGGTCGACTGGCGCGACGCCAAGATCCACGTGCTGAGCCACACCCTGCATTACGGCTGCGGCGCGTTTGAAGGCGTGCGGGCCTACAACGCCCAGGGCGGCACGGCGATCTTCCGGCTGCAAGAGCACACCGAGCGCCTCTTCAACAGCGCCAAGATCCTGCGCATGAAGATTCCCTTTACCCAGGACGAAGTCAACGAAGCCACGAAAGCCGTCGTGCGCGAGAACAAGCTGGAGTCCTGCTACATCCGTCCGCTGACCTGGATCGGCTCCCAAAAACTCGGCGTCAGCCCCAAGGGCAACCAGATCCACCTGATGGTCGCAGCCTGGCCCTGGGGCGCCTACCTGGGCGAGGAGGGCATGAAGCGCGGCATCCGCGTGAAGACCTCCAGCTACACGCGCCACCACGTCAACATCACCATGACCCAGGCCAAGGCGGTCAGCAATTACACCAACTCCATCCTCGCCAACATGGAAGCGCTGGACGACGGCTACGACGAAGCGCTGCTGCTCGACGCCTCAGGCTTTGTCAGCGAAGGCGCGGGCGAAAACATTTTTGTGATCAAGGGCGGCGTGGTCTATACGCCCGACCTCTCGGCCGGTGCCCTCAACGGCATCACGCGCAACACCATCCTGCACATCTGCAAGGACCTGGGCCTGGAACTCGTGCAAAAGCGCATCACGCGCGACGAGGTGTACATCTCCGACGAAGCCTTCTTCACCGGCACGGCCGCTGAAGTCACGCCGATCCGCGAACTCGACCGCATTGAAATCGGCGCCGGCTCGCGCGGCCCCATCACCGAGAAAATCCAGAGCGCGTTCTTTGACATCGTCAACGGCCGCAATCCCAAGTACGCCCACTGGTTGGCCAAAGTCTGAAGCGCTTACTGAAAGTCCCACGATGAGCACCCCCACAACGACCCATGCCTCCTCCTCTGTCGAACTACTGGCTTCCGACCTGAACGCGCAAGGCGGTGTCTATTGCCCCAGCCCCAAAGCCGACATGAAAATCTGGAACAGCCACCCCAAGGTCTACCTGGACGTGGCACGCACCGGCCAGGCCAAGTGCCCGTATTGCGGCACGGTTTACGCGCTCAAAGCCGGCGAACACTTCGGCGCCGGTCACTAGCGTGTCTGACCCCCTTCAAGCGGCCGCCACGGAACCGGCTTTGCCGGGCCGCAAGCGGCGCCCCCTTGGGGGGGAGGCGGCCGAAGGCCGCATCGGGGGGGAATCGCTAATAGTTGCACCTCAGTGGATTGGTGACGCCGTCATGACGGAGCCGCTGATGCGACGGCTGCATGCGCGCGGCGAACGTCTCACGGTGGGCGCTTTGCCCTGGGTAGCGCCGGTCTACCGCGCCATGCCGCAGGTGGCCGAGGTCATTGAATTTCCTTTCGCGCACGGCGGTCTGCAGTTCCGCGAACGGCGTGCGATTGCCAAACGCATCGAAGGCCGTTTCGACAAAGCTTATGTCCTGCCCAATTCGCTGAAAAGCGCGCTGCTGCCTTTTCTGGCGAGCATCCCGGAGCGCATCGGCTACTTTGGCGAAGCGCGAGTGGGCCTGTTGACACACCGGCTCAAAAACCCCAAGAACAAGCCCCCCATGGTGGCGTTTTATTCAGCGTTGAGCGGTGGGGCGGACCTCGACAAAGACCGGCCGCAACTGCAGATGGCACCCGCTGAAATTGAGCAGGTGCTGGCTGAACTGGGCCTGCAACGTGGCGGCTATTACGTGTTTGCGCCCGGTGCCGAATACGGCCCTGCCAAGCGCTGGCCCGCCCGTCACTTTTCAGAACTCGCTGCGCGGCTGGCTTTGCCGGTGGTGTTGCTGGGCTCCGGCAAGGAAGCGGCGCTCTGCGAAGAAATCGCCGCGCCCGTGAACGCGGCGCAGCCCGGCAAGTGCCTGAACTTCGCGGGCAAGACCTCGCTGGTACAGGCCCTGTGCCTGATCGCCGCAAGCCAGAGCACGGTCAGCAATGACTCGGGACTGATGCACGTGGCTGCGGCCTTCGGTGTGTCGCAAGTGGCGATCTTCGGCTCATCCAGTCCGCTGCACACGCCGCCATTAAGCGACAAGGCCACTGTGTTGTGGCTCAAAGCCGATGCAGCCTACCAGCCCCCGCTCGATTGCGCGCCCTGCTTCGAGCGCGAATGCCCGCTGGGCCATACGCGCTGCCTGAACGATGTGGGCGCCGAGCGGGTGCTGGCGGCGCTGCCACCGGTTCCCCGGGCGGAAAGTTAGGCCGGGTCAGGCGGGGAAGGCCGCCAGCGGCGAAAAACCTGGTTTGCCCTGGGTCGGCGTACGCGCCACATTCATCACCCAGCACACCATCACAAAATAGCCGGCGAGGCTGACCAGCTCGACCACACCCTGTTCGCCGAATGTTGCCACCGCCGCGGCATAGGTGGCGTCGCAGCAGCCATGCTGGCGCAGCACTTCGAACGTGAGGTCCAGCGCGACGGCCTCATCGGCGGCCGGTTCGCGCGGCTGCCTGCCGTCGGCGATTGCGTCCACAGTGGCCTGGCTCACGCCCGCGGCCACCGCCAGCGGGGCATGCATCAGCCACTCAAACTGGTTGGCGGTATGGCGGGCCGCCACGCAGGTGACGAGTTCGCGGATGCGTGCGTCCAGCGCGCTTTCAAAGCGCAGGTAAGCCCCCACGTCGCCGATGCGGCCCATGAGCTGCGGGCTGCGCAGCAGGGGAATGAAAGGGCCAAACACGGCCTTGCGCGGGCCGGCGATCAGTGCGTCCGCAGCGGCCTGCTGCGCGGGTGACATGGCCTCCCGCGGCATCAGCGGCATCCGGTCTTCGGCAAGCGGGAAGAAGCCCTGGGGGACGGCGGGAGCTGGAGGTGTGGTGGCAAGGCTCATGGGGTTCCTTTGGGTGGCTGAATCCATGAGCGTATCAAAGGGCGCCCCGCCATGTCTTCAGGCAAAAAAAAGCCACCTCGCGGTGGCTTTTGCAAACTTCTTCCGTGAGGAAGATGTCGTTGGGAATCATTGAAATGTTTCACCGACGTTTGGTTTTTAGTCCCTTTTAGTTCCCCTTTTCCCCTATCCATTGTTGTGACAGCAACGGGAAGAAATGTCGGGGATTAGGCGCAGTCTGACCATTCTCCAAATAGAGGAGACCGCGCATTTTGTCTTTTTTTGGGTCGGTTCTCGTGACTTATTTCACGTTTATGAGTGGGCGACCGGCAATTCAACAACAAAAGTCGCGCCACCGCCGGGCCGGGCTTCGCAGCGAACGCTGCCGCCATGTCGCTGGCTGATCGATTTCACCAAGGCCAGGCCGAGCCCCACGCCGCCTTCGCGTTCACTGGCGCCGGGCAGTCGGTAAAAAGGTTCAAAAATGCGCTCACGCTGCTCGGCGGGCACGCCAGGGCCGCGGTCATGCACCTTGATCACGGCCCGCTGTTTTGCGCCGGCCCGGGCCTGTGCCAGCTCCAGGCTGATCTCGCCGGTGCTGTAGCGCCGCGCATTTTCCAGCAGGTTGCGGATCAGCCGGCGCAAGAGGCGTGGCGAGCCCTGTACCGTCAGGCTGTGGCTGTCGGCGTCAATGCCCAGGCCGGCGCCAGGGCCGCTGGAATCGTGGCCCAGCTCGGCGCTCAACTCCGCATTGACGCGCGAACATTCTTCCGCTGCCAGGCCCGTGAGGTCCAGGGTTTCAAAAGGCTCCGCGTCGGCCTGCTTGGCGTCGAGGCGGCTAGCCAGCAGGATCTCATCGATCAGCTGGTCGAGTTCGGAGATGCTGCGGGAAATTTCCTTGCGCTGCGGTGATGCGGCGTCGGTGCCCATGAGCTCCAGCCCCATGCGGATACGGGCCAGTGGGGAGCGCAATTCATGTGACGCGTTGGCCAGCAGCGATTTGTGCGACTCCATCAGGGTTTCGATGCGCTCGGCCGCGTGGTTGAAGCGCCTGGCCAGAAATGCCACCTCGTCCTTGCCGTCGGCATTGACGCGTGCCGACAAATCACCGGCGCCCCATCGCTCCACGCCGCGCTGCAGGGCTTCCAGCCGCAGCGTCAGCCTTCGCATCACGGGATAGGCCCCCAGCGCCACGGCCAGGCCGACGACGACCAGCATCCAGCCAAAACCAAACGGGGGGCGGTTCCACGGGCTGTTGCCGGGTGGGCGCTTGGGCCGCGGCAACACGAGGTTCAGCGTCTGGCCGTCTTTGGTCAGCACGTCAAATTCGAGGCCGTCACCGGGTTTGCGGTCGGGCTTGGTCTGAGCCGTGCCGATGACTTCGCCCTTGTCGTTGTGCACCAGCACTTCGCGAATCGGCAGCTGCGGCGGGTCGGCGCTCAGGCGCCAGGCCGCGCCCACCAGAAAGGTGAGGACCAGCACTGTGGCGACAACAGCCAGCCAGATTCGCACATACAGGTGCGAGGTAAAACGTCCCCACATAAGAATCTAGTCCTGCTGTTTGGCAAAAACATAGCCGACGCCGCGCACCGTCAGAATGCGTTTCGGGTCTTTTGCGTCGGCCTCGATGGCGCTGCGGATGCGGCCCATGTGCACGTCGATGGAGCGGTCAAAGGCCTCGAGTTCGCGGCCTCGCACAGCCTCCATGATCTGGTCGCGGCTCAGCACGCGGCCGGCACGTTCGGCCAGTGCCACCAGCAGGTCGAACTGGTAAGACGTCAGCTCGCAGGGGTTGCCGGACACCGATACGGTGCGTGCATCGCGGTCGATTTCCAGCGAGCCGAAGCGCATGACCTTGTGGCCGCCGCTGGAGGCTGCTGCACCCGTTTCGCCGCCGCGGCGCAGCACGGCCCGGATGCGCGCCAGCAACTCGCGCGGCTCGAAAGGTTTGGGCAGGTAGTCGTCAGCGCCAATTTCCAGGCCGACGATGCGGTCCATCGGGTCGCCCTTGGCCGTCAGCATCAGCACGGCGGTGTTGGCGTTTTCGCTGCCCTGGCCCTTGATGCGCCGGCACACTTCCAGTCCATCCATGTCTGGCAGCATCAGGTCCAGGATGACCAGGTCGGGCGTTGCGGCTTCCAATGCTGCCAGGCCTGCCGCGCCGTCGGCTGCGTGGGTAAAACCGTAGCCCGACTGGCGCAGGTATTCGCCCACCATATTGGCCAGGCGGGTATCGTCTTCAATCATCAAAAGCTGTTGGGTCATGGCTGGTCCTCGTGTGCAGGTGTTCCCCGTGGGGTGGAATCACAATGAAATTCATGGTGCGCCGCGCGCAACAATCCCGCTTGAAGCCACCGTAAAGTTACGGTAAACCGGCGCAGCGAACCTCCAGCATACTCTCTGTGCGGTACGGTGCAGATGCGTTTTTTTGCTATCAAATTAATAGCTGTTTGCGCTCATCCCTTCTGGGTTTCCGGTGCTTTTAGCCTTGAAGCAAAACCCACCAGAAGCAGCACCGGCAGGCCCAGCAGGGCCGTTCCGGTGAAGAAGTTGCTGTAACCAAAAGAGTCCACATACTTGCCCGAATAACCCGCAAGGAACTTGGGCAGCAACAGCATCATGGAGCTGAAAAGTGCGTATTGGGTGGCCGAATAATTGATGTTGGTGAGGCTCGACAGGTAGGCGATGAAGGCGGCTGAGGCAATGCCGCTGGAGAGGTTGTCGGCCGAGATCACGAAGATCAGCGCGTTGACGTCGTGGCCCCGCGTGCCCAGCCAGGCAAACAGCAGGTTGCTGGCGGCACTCAGTACAGCGCCCAGCATCAGCACGCGCATCACGCCGAAGCGCATGGCCAGCGCGCCGCCCACGAAGGCGCCTGCCAGCGTCATCACCACGCCGTAAATCTTGGTCACCGCGGCTACTTCGTCCTTGGTGTAGCCCATGTCGACATAAAACGGATTGGCCATGATGCCCATGACAACGTCGCTGATGCGGTAGACCGCGATCAGCGCCAGGATGAGCAGCGCCTGTTTGCCGTAGCGGCGCAGGAAGTCGGCGAAAGGATCGACCAGCGCGGTTTTAAGCCACTCTGCAGCGTTGCGCGACGGCGCCAGCGGGCGCGGCGCTGGTTCAGGCGACAGCAGCACCGTCGCCATGCCCAGCAGCATGGACGCCGCCATGGCCAGGTAGGCCACTTGCCATGCGCCGTGCTGGTAAGTGACGGCGTCGCCTGCGACTTCGGCACGCGCTGCAATCCACAGCGCCCCGGCGCCGGCCCAGATCATCGCGATGCGGTAACCCGTCTGGTAGGCGGCAGCCAGTGCGGCCTGGCGCTGGATGTCGGCCGACTCGATGCGGTAGGCGTCCAGCGCGATGTCTTGTGTGGCCGACCCGAATGCCACGGCCAGTGCGCACCACACGACCGGTTGCAATGCCAGCCTGGGGTCCGTCAGCGCCATGCCTACAAGCGCCGCCACGATGACCAGTTGCGACAGCAGCAGCCAGCTGCGCCGGCGCCCAAGCAGGCGCGTGAGCAGCGGAATCGGCATGCGGTCCACCAGCGGTGCCCACACCCATTTGAAGCCGTAGGCCAGCCCGACCCAGCTCAGGTAGCCGATGGTGGTGCGGTCTATGCCGGCTTCGCGCAGCCAGAAGCTCAGCGTCCCAAATACCAGCAGCAGCGGCAGGCCGGCGGAAAAGCCCAGAAACAGCATGCGCAGCGTGGCGGCTTCGGCGTACACGCGCCAGACATCGCGCCAAGCGGGTTTGGGTGCGGCTGTCACAGTGGGGGCTGTAGGTGCCGCGCTGTGCGCAGCGACAGGGGCGGATGATGGCAGTTCGGAGGAGGGGGTTTTGTCTGACATGGGCATCTTGATTTGTGACTATTATTCACCCATGTGCTTTTTATGCGAGGCCAAACACTCTGCCTGGGCTGGCCGCCGGGCGTTCCTGCTGGCTGCCGGCGGCGCCGCGGCGACGGCCGTCACTACCCCGCTGCTTGCGCAGGTTGATGTCGGGCCGTCGTCCGGGCTGCGCAAGCTGATCCCTGCCGAGGAACTGGAAAACGCCGCCGCGCAGGAGTATGCCAAGCTGCTGGCGGAGGCGAAGTCGAAAGGGGCGCTGGCGTCGCCGGGCAATCCCCAGCTGCAGCGCATACGCGGCGTCGCCACCCGGCTGGTGCCGCAGGCCGCGCAGTGGAACGACCGTGCCAACCAGTGGCGCTGGGAGGTCAACCTGCTCGGCAGCAAACAGATCAACGCCTTCTGCATGCCCGGCGGCAAGATTGCGTTCTACACCGGCATCATCGATCAGCTCAAGCTCACCGACGACGAAATTGGAATGATCATGGGTCACGAAATGGCCCATGCGTTGCGCGAGCATGCGCGCTCCCGCATCGCCAAAAGCGCGGGAACCGGGCAGCTGCTCTCGCTGGGTGCGCAACTGCTGGGCCTGGGCCAGCTCGGCGACGTCGCCGCCAACATCGGTACCCAGTTGCTGACGCTGCGCTTCAGCCGCGAAGACGAAACGGACGCCGACCTCGTCGGACTGGAGCTGGCCGCGCGCGGCGGCTATAACCCGCAGGCATCTGTCAGCCTCTGGGAAAAAATGGCGCAGGCCGGTGGCGGTGCCGGCGGCCCGAGCTTTCTGTCCACCCACCCCTCGGGGCCTGAACGCATCCAGCAGCTGCAGGCCAACGTGCCCAAGGTGCAGGGTCTTTATCAACGCGCCCGCGGCTGATCTGGCTGGCCCCTGGTGACTGGGTTGACGCAGCGCGCCGCATTTTTCACGCGCGCCTGGTGGCGAGGCTTCCGGCCGGGACGCACCCGCATCAACTCACACGAGCGGCTGCGCATTGTCATCGGTTCGCTGCTGGGCATTTTCGTGACAGGGCTGCTGTGTCACCTGGCTGACCGGATGATGCCGGGACTGCCCTGGCTGGTGGCGCCGCTCGGCGCCAGCGCCGTGCTGGTGTATGCCGTGCCGGCCAGCCCGATGGCGCAGCCCTGGAATGTGGTGGGCGGCAATACCCTGTCGGCGCTTGCCGGCATTGCGGGCGTGCATGGCATGCATCTGCTGGGCTCGCCGGCCCTCGCGGCCGCAGTGGGCGTGGCCACGGCCATCGCGCTCATGCTGGCGTTGCGCTGCCTGCACCCGCCGGGCGGCGCCACTGCCTTGATGGTGGTGCTGGGCGGCGTCTCCGACCCGCTGTTTGCCTTCTATCCCGTGATGCTCAACTCCGTGCTGCTGGTGGCCGTCGGCGTCGCCTACAACAACGCCACGCGCAGGGCCTATCCCCACACGCAGCTGGCCCCGCCGGGCCCCGCGCCGTCCGTAGAAGACCAGTTGCTTGATGCGGACCTGGACGCCGTGCTGGCACGCTACAACCAGGTGCTGGACGTCAGCCGCGACGACCTCAAGACATTGCTGGCAGAAACCCGGTTGCGCGCTTACGACCGCAAACTGGCGGAAGTGCGCTGTGCCGACGTCATGTCGCGCGATCTCGTCACGGTGGAATTCGGCACCCCGCTGGAAGAGGCCTGGGCCCTGCTGAGGGAGCGCCGCATCAAGGCCTTGCCGGTGGTGGACCGCAGCTTCCGTATCGCGGGCATCATCACGCAGGCCGACTTCATGCGGGCCGCAGAACTCGATTTGTACGAAGGCTTTGACGCCAAGTTGAGGCAGCTGGTGCGCACCACGCGCAGCGTTTACTCCGACAAGCCCGAAGTCGTGGGCCAGATCATGACCCGCAATGTGCGGGTGGCGGGCATGCACCGTCGGCTGGTGGAACTGGTGCCGCTGTTCGGCAGCACTGGTCACCACCACATTCCCATCATCGGGGAGGGGGGGCGGCTGGTAGGAATTATTACCCAGTCTGATGTGATCGCCGCGCTGGGGCGGGCTGCCGATCCATCGGCTTGATGCGCGCGGCGCCCCCAATGATTGAATACTAATGTATTTAGTTACCGCATAGACCCAGAGTTTTTTGCGATAAAGCAGCCTATAAGAATTAATTATTCGTTGGTACAGATGATCAGCTAGTGACATCTCGCCGTAAGCGGTGCACCCCAAGGCGAAACCTCGTACTTGTCCTACGCTGCGTTTTGGCACCTGCGCCGTAAGATAAGCCGCATGTGCTTTCTTTTCCATCAAGTGCAACATGCGTGCCCGCGCTGTTTGCATGCCGAGGCGTTTTTGGGGCTGGTCACCAGCTTCTCCCGCGGCACCGCATCAAATAGCGCATGGCTGGCGCCAGCTTTCCGGATGCCATGACGCAACCCAACCCGGCCCTGCTCGCATTTCTGGAGGAGCAGCGCGTCGATTACACCCGCTCGTTGCCCCGTCGTCTTGAGCAGGTGGCGGCCTTATGGCAACAAATCCTCAGCGGCGACGATCTGGCGCAGGCTCTGCCAACCCTGGAACGCCATGCGCACAGCCTGGCCGGATCTGCGGCAACCTTCGGATGGGCCGACCTCGGTCTTGCGGCCCAGGCGCTGGAACTGGCCATAGAACCTCATGTTGGTGCCGGCCGGCCGCTTTCGCCGCAGGTGCAGGCCGAAGTCGGACGGGCAGTTAAGGCACTGCAGCAGCGCTTTCCCGGTACTGCGTGAACGCTCACGATCAGATCGCACAAGATGTCCATGTTTTCCTCCAACGCTTTTCTGGTCAAGATCAAAATCGCATTGGCTGCCGGCCTTGTGCTGATGATGGTGGTGGGTGCGGCCTCGTACATCGGCATCGACCGCCTGATTGAAACGGCGCAATCCCGGGTGCGCACGGAAGACACGCTGGTGATGCTCGAGCGTGCGGACTCCGGCCTTCGCACGGCCGAGTCCACATTGCGGCAGTATCTTCTGAGCGGTAGCCCCCAGGAGCTGGAGGAGTTCCAGCGGGCTCGGGTCGAGTTGCGCGCGATCAGGGCACGCATGCGCAGCGCCAACGTGCTGCAGGAGGCCGTAGAGTTTGACGAACTGATCAACCAGCGCGCCCAGATCGCGAACCAGTCCATCGCGGCGCGCAAGGCGTCCGGCCCCGAAGCCGCCGCGGCCGTTCTTGGCAGCGATGCCAGCCGGCAATTGAGGCTGCGCACCGACGGGTTGCTGGAAAACGCGCGCAATCGCGAGGTCCACAAGTGGCGTGACGCGCAGGCCGCGGCGGAGCATAGCGCCCAGTGGGCTCAGGGTTTCATCATCGCGGGAAACCTGTTGTTTGCCTGCATGCTGGCCTGGATGGTCTATGTGGTCAAGCACTATGAGCACGTGCGAAAACGCGGCGAGGAGCAATTGCGCGACACAGAAGTGATGAGCCGCAGCATTACCGAGGGAATGGTCGAAACGGTGATCACCACCACGTCCGACGACATCGTTCTGGAGGCCAACGCGGCGGCTTTACAGCTCTTTGGGTATGAGAAAAGCGATCTGATCGGCCGTGACGTGTCGGAATTGGTGCCGCCGCGGTTTCGCCAGCAATACAAGGATTTCACTTCCATGATGCGGGAGCAACCGGAAACATTCCGGATATCCGGGCAGGAAGTGCGCGCCATGCGCAAGGATGGCAGCGAGTTCATGGTCAGTGTGTCTTTTAGTGATGTGCAAGTCGGCGGCCGCCGCCTTTTTACCGCGTTGATGCATGACATTACCGAGAGCAAGCGCATCAGCAAGGCCTTGCGGGCGAGCGAGTCCCAGTTGCGCCAGGTCACCGATACGGTGCCCGCCCTGATTGCCTACCTCGATACGGAGCAGCGCTTTCGCTTTCACAACCGCGCTTACGAAGCTGCTTTCGGCCTGAGCTTCGAGCAGATCGACGGGCACCCCCTGGCTGAAGTCCTGGGTCCGGAGATTTACGAAACCGTCCGGGAGAAAGTGGAAGAAGTGCTGAGCGGCAAGCCGGTCCGCTACGAACGCACCCAGGTGACGCCGCAAGGCGAGCGCAGGCACTTCGCGATGCAGTATTTCCCCCGCTACGGCGAAGGCGCCGCCAAAGACAAGGTCATCGGGTTCTTCTCAATGGGCACGGACATCACCGAGCTCAGGCGTATCGACCGCATGAAGACCGAATTCGTATCCACCGTCAGCCACGAGCTGCGCACGCCGCTGACGTCCATACGCGGCTCTCTGGGGCTGATTTCCGGCGGCGTGGCCGGTGAGCTCCCTGCGGCGGTGAAGAACCTGGTGGGCATTGCCCAAAGCAACTGTGAACGCCTGATCCGGCTGATCAACGACATTCTGGACAGTGAAAAAATCGAGTCCGGCAAATTGCGCCTGGACCTGCAGGTGGTGGACCTGCGGCAGCTGGTGCAGCAGGCGCTGGTCGCCAACGAGGGCTTTGCCAGCCAGCACCGGGTGGACCTCGTATTGCGGGCGCCTGACGTCGCCCTGCAGGTGCGGATCGACGCCGACCGCATGACCCAGGTTTTGACCAACCTTCTGTCCAACGCGGTCAAGTTTTCGCCGCCGGGCAGCCCGGTGGAGGTCAGGCTGTCAAGGTCGGCGCAGCGCGTTCGCGTCGAAGTGGTTGATGTCGGCCCCGGCATTCCCGAGGAGTTCCACGGTCGCATTTTCCAGAAATTCTCGCAAGCCGATTCTTCCGACACCCGGCAAAAAGGCGGAACCGGCCTCGGCCTGAATATTTCCCGCGCGCTGGTGGAAAAGATGGACGGCACGATCGGCTTCAGCAGCGCGGAAGGCGTGGGAACCACCTTCTTTTTCGAGGTGCCGGAATGGACCAACCCGGTGCCATTGCTGCAACCCATACGGATACAGCCGGCTGTTTCAACCCGGCCCCGCATCCTGATCTGCGAAGGCGATCCCGACGTGGCCAGGCTGATCAGCATGATGCTGAGCAAGGCCGGGTTCGACTCCGACATGACACACAGTGCGGAGCAGGCGCTGGCTTGCCTGGCAGCCAACAGCTACGACGCGGTGACAGTGGACCTGAAACTGCCGGGGCAAAACGGCGTGGCCTTTATCGGCCAGCTGCGGGAGGATGAAAGAACCCGCCACCTGCCTGTTGTGGTGATCTCGGCCATGGCCGAGCAGGGGCAGTTGCAGTTCAACCGCAAGCCGCACACGGTGTCGGACTGGCTGAAGAAACCCATTGACGAGCGGTTGCTTATTCACAGCTTGCGCCGGGCCGTTGTCAGCGTGGACGAAGGAAAACCACGCGTTTTGCACGTCGAAGACGACCAGGATATCCAGCAAATCACGGCCGCGATTGCACAGGATTTTGCGACCTTTGAATTTGCCACTACGCTGGACGAAGCTCGCGCGCTTCTGCGCCAGCATCCTTTTGACCTGATCCTGCTGGACCTGTCGCTCGGCAGCCATTCGGGCTGGGACCTGTTCGAGGATATCGACGCCCTGGATCCGCGCCCGCCGGTGATCGTGTTCTCGGCCGGCGACGTAAACCCGGCAGATGGCAAGCAGGCCGATGCGGTGCTGGTCAAGGCTCATACTTCCAATACCGAACTGCTCAATACAATCCAGCGTGTGCTCCAGATTCCCGCCGACTACCGCCCCACCCAATCCCAACCCCTGATCTGATCATGACCAAACCACTGACCCGTATCCTGTATGTCGAAGACGAACCCGACATTCGTATGGTTGCGCAGATGGCGCTGGAAGCCGTAGGCGGCTTCACCGTTATCGCCTGCGCTTCGGGCCAGGAGGCGCTGGATGCCGCACCGGGCGCCGGCGCCGACCTGCTGCTGCTGGACGTGATGATGCCCGGCATGGACGGGCCCAGCACACTCAAAGGTCTTCGGGCATTGCCCGCCACGGCCGACACGCCGGTGATTTTCATGACCGCGAAGGTGCAGGCTGCAGAGGTCGCGGTGTACAAGGGCCTGGGCGCCATGGAGGTGATCCCCAAGCCGTTTGACCCGATGGAGTTGTCTACCCAGATCCAGCGCATCTGGGCAGCACAGTAGAGCCCCCACGGTGGAGTAGAGCCCCCACAGTCGTTCACTGCGTGTAACTCCTTGCCCCCCGAGGGGGCCGCCCGCCTGCGGTCTGGCAAAGCCAGTCCCGCGGCTTATGCTGGGTTTAAGAGTTCAGTGGCGTAACCAGTGGGGGTATTTCACCAGTGGGCGGCCGCGGAACCGGCTTTGCCGGGCCGCAGGCGCCGCCCCCTCGAGGGGGGAACAGGCTACACGCAGTGAGCCTGGACAGGGGTGGTTGTTATAGCCCAAACTCATAGTCCACGCTCATGGGCGCGTGGTCGGAAAACCGTTGTTCCTTGTAGATATGTTCGCTGCGGGCCAGTGCGGCGAACGCCGGGGTGGCGAGGTGATAGTCCAGCCGCCATCCCACGTTTTTGGCATAGGCCTGACCTCGGTTGCTCCACCAGGTGTAGGCCGCGTCAGTGGCTGTGGGCTGCAGCTTGCGGTATACGTCGACCATGCCGCCGCCCTGGAGCGAGGGGCCTGTACGCTCTGTCAGCTCCTGTGCGGCTTCGTTGGCCAGTTCGGCATCGCGCAGCAGCTCGGTCATCCAGGCGCGTTCTTCGGGCAGGAAGCCGCTGTTCTTTTTGTTGCCCTTGAAGTTTTTCAGGTCGATTTCCTGGTGCGCGATATTGATGTCGCCGCACAGCACGAAGTCGCGCGTTTCCTTCAGGGCCAGCAGGCGCGGATAAAACTCGGCCAGGAAGCGGAACTTGGCGGCCTGGCGTTCCTCGCCCGAAGAGCCGCTCGGGAAATAGCAGCTGATGATGGACAGCTTGGGGCTTTGTTTGCGCCCGGGTCTGTCAAAGCGCAGTTCCACATAACGCCCTTCGGCGTCGAATTCGGTGGAGCCGTAGCCCACGATGACATCGCTGGGTTCGTGCCGCGTGTACACGCCGACGCCGGAGTAGCCCTTTTTCTCGGCGAAGTGAAAATGGCCTTTCATGCCGGCGATTTCCTCGAACCGGCCGCTCATGTCGGCGGCCTGGGCCTTGAGCTCCTGCACACAAATACAATCCGGCATGGATTGTGCAACCCAGTCCAGCAACCCCTTGCTGGCTGCGGAGCGGATACCGTTGAGGTTGAGGCTGGTTAATTTAAACATGGGACTTTCAAATGAGCACGGCTGGCGAAAAGGGCGATCAGGACAACAAGGACGGTGCGCTGGCACAGGAATTCGTGCAGTTTGCCGTTGAGTCGGGCGTACTGCGCTTCGGGCAATTCAAGACGAAGGCCGGGCGCATGAGCCCCTATTTTTTCAATGCCGGCCTGTTCGACGACGGGGCCAAGCTGGGCCGGCTGGCGCAATTCTATGCGCGCCACCTGCTGGCCGAAGAAAAGCGCAGTGGCCTTGAATTCGACATGATTTTCGGGCCCGCCTACAAGGGAATTCCACTGGCTGCCGCGGTGGCCGTCGAGCTGGCGCGGCTGGGGCGCAATTTTCCGTTTGCCTACAACCGCAAGGAGGCCAAGGACCACGGCGAAGGAGGCACGCTGGTCGGCGCCCCGGTCAAGGGCCGCGTACTGATCATTGACGACGTCATGTCCGCCGGCACCGCCGCCCGCGAATCCATTGCCATCATCCGGGCAGCCGGGGCCATTCCCCACGCCGTGGCCCTGGCGCTGGACCGACAGGAGAAGGCCACCGAAAACGGTGTGGATGTGAACCACAGTGCTGTGCAATATGTTACGAATCAGTTGGGGTTGCAGGTTTGTGCGATTGCGCGCCTGACCGACTTGCTGCAGTATCTCTCCAGGCAGGGCGGCACGTCGGCTACAAGCGCTCCTGAAACGTTATCTCTGCAAGCGCACTACCAGTCGGTGCTGGCCTATCGGGAACGATACGGCGTCAATTAAGGATTCGAATTGCTCCTGCGAACCCCGTTCACGGTCACCTGTATTTCACTCATGTGCCTGGCCGGCCCTGTTGCAGCGCAGAACATCTACACCTGTGTAGATGGCAAGGGCCGCAAGATCACGGCAGACCGCCCGATCATTGAATGCATAGACCGCACGCAACAGGAACTGGGCCCCAGCGGCCTGGTCAAGCGCCAGGTGGGCCCGTCGCTGACCGCGCAGGAGCGCACCGCCCTTGAGGAAAAAGAGAAGGCCGCCGCCGAAGTGCGCGCACGCGAAGCCGAGGAAAAACGGCGTGACCGCGCCCTGTTGCTGCGCTATCCGCGCCGGGAAGTGCACGACCAGGAACGCATCACCGCGCTAGCCCAGATCGACGAGGTCATCAAGGCTGCGAGCAAAAGAACGGTGGAACTGGCCGAGCAGCGCAAGAGCATCAACAGCGAGCTCGAGTTCTACGCGAAAGACCCCGCCAAGGCACCTCCTGCGCTGAAACGCAGGATCGAGGAAAACGACAACAGCGCCCTGGTGCAGAAGAAGTTCATCCAGGACCAGGAGCAGGAAAAAAAACGCGTCAACCAGCGGTTTGACGAAGAACTGGCCAAGCTCAAGCAGCTGTGGACCGTTGCCGGCGCGCCTGCCATTGCGGCCAGTGGTGTTGCTGGCGCCGCAAAAAATTAGCGGCTCGCCCCTGGGCCGCTGTTAACGCTGTCAGAACGGTCAGCCCAGCTTCTTTTTGAGCAACTCGTTCACCTGGGCCGGATTGGCCTTGCCTTTGGTGGCTTTCATGGCCTGGCCGACCAGGGCGTTGAAGGCCTTGGTATTGCCCGATCGAACTTCCTCGACGTTTTTGGCGTTGACTGCCAGAACCTCATCGATGATTTTTTCGAGTTCGCCGGTGTCGCTCATCTGCTTGAGGCCTTTGGCTTCGATGACCATGTCGACGTCCTGGCTCTCACCCGTCCACAGTGCATCAAACACCTGCCTGGCGGCATTGTTGGAAATCGTGCCGTCGGCAATCCGGCCAATCAGGCTGGCAAGTTGCGCTGCGCTGACGGTGGACGTTTCAATTGATTTCTCTTCACTGTTCAGCCGCCGCGACAACTCGCCCATGACCCAGTTGCTGGCCAGCTTGGGCTGTTTGCTGAGTGTTGCCACCGCTTCGAAATAAGCCGCTGTTGCCTTGCTTTGCGTGAGCTGGCCGGCGTCGTATTCGGGCAGGGCGTAATCAGCCACAAAACGCGCGGCCATCACACGCGGCAGCTCTGACATCTCAGAGCGGGTCTTCTCCACCCAGTCACGGCCGATCACCAGCGGCGGCAGGTCCGGGTCAGGGAAGTAGCGGTAGTCGGCGGCATCTTCCTTGGTCCGCATCGAACGCGTCTCGCCCGTGTCCGGGTCAAACAGTACCGTGGCCTGCTGGATCGCGCGGCCGTCTTCAATCTGTTCGATCTGCCAGCGCACTTCATAGTCAATGGCCTGCTGCATGAACTTGAAGCTGTTCAGGTTCTTGATCTCGCGGCGCGTGCCCAACTCGGCGCCGGGTTTTCGCACCGACACGTTGGCATCGCAGCGGAAGCTGCCTTCCTGCATGTTGCCGTCGCAAATGCCGATCCAGGTGACGATCTTGTGCAGCTCTTTGGCATACGCCACCGCTTCGGCGGACGAACGCATGTCGGGCTCGGTCACGATTTCGAGCAGTGGCGTGCCGGCGCGGTTCAAATCGATACCGCTCATGCCGATGAAGTCTTCGTGCAGCGACTTGCCGGCGTCTTCCTCAAGGTGGGCGCGCACCAGGCGCACCGAGCGTTTTTCGCCGTCCAGGAAAAACTCGACGCTGCCGCCTTGCACCACCGGAATCTCGAACTGGCTGATCTGGTAGCCCTTGGGCAGGTCGGGGTAGAAGTAATTCTTGCGCGCGAACACGCTCTGCTCGGCGATATGCGCATTGACGGCCAGGCCGAACTCGATGGCGCGCTGCACGGCGCCCTTGTTCATCACCGGCAGAGCGCCGGGCAGAGCGAAGTCCACCGCGGAGGCCTGCGTGTTCGGCTCGGCGCCGAAGGCGGTGGAGGCACGGCTGAAAATTTTCGATTGCGTCGTGAGCTGCGTGTGGGTTTCAAAGCCGATGATGACTTCGTAGCCTTGCACCAGCGGCCCGGTGGGGCGACCGGCCTGCATTTCGGCGAAGGGGTTGACGGTGGGTTGGGTCTGGCTCATGTCAAATCACCTGGAGGCTTGGGGGCTGGCGCAGGTGCCAGTCGGTAGCCAACTGAAACTGGTGCGCGGCGCCCAGCAGTTGCGCTTCCTTGAAGTAGTTGCCGATCAACTGCAGGCCCACAGGCATGCCGCCCGCGCCGAAGCCCGCCGGCACGCTCATGCCGGGCAGGCCGGCGAGGCTCGATGAGAGCGTGTAGATGTCGGCGAGGTAGCTGGCCACCGGGTCGTCCGACTTTTCACCGATCTTCCAGGCCACGGTGGGCGAAACGGGGCCCGCAATGATGTCGCACTGTGTGAAGGCGGTCTGGAAATCTTGCGCGATCAGGCGGCGGATTTTCTGCGCCTTGAGGTAGTAGGCGTCGTAATAACCGTGCGACAGCACATAGGTGCCGATCATGATGCGGCGCGTGGCTTCGTCGCCAAAACCTTCCGAACGCGACTTCTTGTACATGTCGTTGAGGTCGGTGTAGTTGGCGGCGCGATGGCCGTAACGCACGCCGTCAAAGCGGCTCAGGTTGCTGCTGGCTTCGGCCGGTGCGATCACGTAATACACGGGGATGGAGAGTTCGGTCAGCGGCAGGCTCACGTCCACCAATGTGGCGCCCAGCTTTTCGTATTCGGCCAGCGCGGCGCGCACGGCGGCCAGCACGTCAGGTGCGCAACCCGCACCGAAGAATTGCGTGGGCAGCCCGATTCTCAAGCCTTTTAGCGGTTTTGCGCCCGCAGATTGGGCGCCGGCAGCTATCAAATCAGTAGCATAGTCAGTAACGGGCAGGTCCAGCGAGGTGGAGTCGCGGTCGGGGTCGGGACCGGCCATGGCCGAGAGCAGCAAGGCGCAGTCGAGCGCGCTGCGCGCCATCGGGCCGGCCTGGTCCAGGCTGGAGGCAAAGGCCACCATGCCATAGCGTGAACAGCGGCCGTAGGTGGGCTTGATGCCGGTGATGCCGGTGAGCGACGCAGGCTGGCGGATCGAGCCGCCGGTGTCGGTGCCGGTGGCGGCGGGCACCAGGCGGGCCGCAACCGCGGCCGCCGAGCCGCCCGAGGAGCCGCCCGGAATGCGTTCCAGGTCCCAGGGGTTTTTGACGGGCTTGTAGGCGCTGTTGTCGTTGCCCGAGCCCATGGCGAATTCGTCGCAGTTGAGCTTGCCCAGCGTGACCATGCCGGCTGCGCCGAGCTTGCCCACCACGGTCGCATCAAAGGGGCTGCGGTAGTTTTCCAGGATTTTTGAGCCGGCCGTCGTGGGGAAGTCGCGTGTAACGAAGACGTCCTTGTGCGCCAGCGGCACGCCCAGCAGGGGCGTGCGCTCACCGGCGGCGAGGCGCGCGTCGGCGGCTTTGGCCTGCGCCAGCGACACGTCGGGGCTGGTGGCCAGGAAGGCGCCCAGGTTTTCCTGCTGGATGCGGGCCAGAAAATGCTGCGTGACTTCAACACTGGAGACTTCGCCGGCGGCCAATCTGGCGGCCAGCTGGGCAACGCCCAGGTCGTGGAGGTCAGAAGAAGCGGAAGAAGATGTCATGGCGCCGCTCATTCGATCACCTTGGGCACGAGGAAAAGGCCGCGCTCCACGGCGGGCGCACTCACCTGGCTGGCCTCGCGCTGGTTGGGTTCGCTGGCGATGTCCTCGCGCAGGCGCAAGGCCACTTCGCCGATCACCGCGGCTGGGTGGGCCAGTGGCTCCACGCCTTCGGTATTGACGGCTTCCATCTGCTCGACCAGGGCGAAAAAGCCGTTGAGTTGGGCCAGGGTGTGCTCGGTTTCGTCGGGGCGCAATTCCAGCCGCGCCAGGTTGGCGACGCGGGCGATGTCTTGGGGTGTCAATGCCATGGGGTAGGGATGAAGGAAATACGGGAAAAATAAACCAGAAAACAGGGGCTGAAACGAGGTGTAAAGCTGAAAAAACAGGCAGGCTAAAGCTATTGATCTATAGGGGATGCGTTATTATCCCGCCTTTGGTGTGAAATCAGGGTTGGATGCGGGCTTTAGGCGTTTTTTAGGTGCCGGAAGCAGATTTCAGAGCGCCTCTGGCTCAACTTCCCCATAATTGCTTGATCAATAAAAAGGCGATGGAGCAACGAAGTTTGCTCATGCTCAACCGGACTCCTGCATATGTTTGAATCATTCCGTCGGTACTTCTCCACCGACCTGGCCATTGACCTTGGCACCGCCAACACCCTGATTTTTGTACGCGACCGCGGTATTGTGCTGGATGAGCCCTCTGTGGTCGCCATCCGCCACGAAGGCGGCCCCCAGGGCAAAAAAACCATCCAGGCCGTCGGCCACGAAGCCAAGGCCATGCTGGGCAAGGTCCCCGGCAACATCGAGGCCATCCGGCCGATGAAAGACGGCGTGATCGCCGACTTCACCGTGACCGAGCAGATGCTCAAGCAGTTCATCAAGATGGTGCACCCGCGCAGCCTGTTCAAGCCCAGCCCGCGCATCATCATCTGTGTGCCTTGCGGCTCCACCCAGGTCGAGCGCCGCGCCATCCGCGAAAGCGCGCTCGGCGCCGGTGCCAGCGATGTGTACCTGATTGAAGAACCGATGGCTGCCGCGATTGGCGCAGGCCTGCCCGTGTCGGAAGCCAGCGGCTCCATGGTGGTCGATATCGGCGGCGGCACGACCGAAGTCGGCGTGATTTCGCTGGGCGGCATGGTCTACAAGGGCAGCGTGCGTGTCGGCGGTGACCGTTTTGACGAAGCCATCATCAACTACATCCGCCGCAACTACGGCATGCTGATCGGCGAGCCCACCGCCGAGGCCATCAAGAAGAGCATCGGTTCGGCCTTCCCCGGCTCCGAAGTCAAGGAAATGGAAGTCAAGGGCCGCAACCTGTCCGAAGGCGTGCCGCGAAGCTTCACGATTTCCAGCAACGAAATCCTCGAAGCCCTGACCGACCCGCTCAACAACATCGTCAGCGCCGTGAAGAACGCTCTGGAGCAAACGCCGCCCGAGCTGGGCGCCGACATCGCCGAGCGCGGCATGATGCTGACCGGCGGTGGTGCTTTGCTGCGCGACCTGGACCGCCTGCTGGCCGAAGAAACCGGCCTGCCGGTGCTGGTGGCCGAAGATCCGCTGACCTGCGTGGTGCGCGGCTGTGGCATTGCGCTGGAGCGCATGGACCGCCTGGGTTCCATCTTCACCTCGGAATAAGCGTCTTCACTTCATGCTGCACGCCGGGCATGAAGCGGGGCCAGCCTGACAGCGAACCATGCCTTTAGGAACCCTCGACAGATCCCCGCCGCCCTTTTTCAAACAGGGGCCTTCGGCGCTGTCCAAGCTGGTGTTTTTCAGCGCGCTGTCGCTGTTCCTGATGGTGGCCGATACACGTTTTCGCATTACCCAGCCGGTGCGCGCCGCGCTGGCTACTGCGCTTTATCCGGTGCAATGGCTGGCGCTGCAACCGGTGCGCGCTGTCAAAAGCAGCGGTGAATATTTCACCACCCTGAACCAAGCCAAGACCAGCAGCGAAGAAGCCGGTCGCAAGCTCGCGCTTCAGTCGCTGCGCGCCGGCCAGGTCGAGCAGCTCACGCAGGAGAACAACCGCCTGCGCAAGCTCATGGGCCTGCGTGAACAGCTCGGCACGCCGGTGATGGCTGCCGAGGTGCTGTACGACGCTGCGGACCCTTACACCCGCAAGGTGATCATCGACAAAGGCATGGCGCAGGGCGTTGACCTGGGCTCGCCGGTGCTGGACGAGTCCGGCGTGCTGGGCCAGGTCACCCGCGTGCATCCGCTGGTCAGCGAAGTGACCTTGCTGGTCGACCGCGACCTGGCGATTCCGGTGCTCAATGTGCGCACCGGCGCGCGCAGCGTGGCCTATGGCGACCCGACCGTTTCGGGCAGCGGCCTGGAGCTGCGCTTCATGGGCAGCAACTCGGATGTGCAGCAGGGCGACCTGCTGACCACCAGCGGCGTCGACGGCGTCTACCCGGCCGGCCTGCCGGTGGCCAAAATCAGCCGCATCGAGCGGCGCGCGGAATCGGCGTTCGCAAAAATTTTCTGCACACCGCAGGCGCTCGTGACGGGTGCGCGGCACGTCATCGTGGTCAAGCCCGGCACCGGCCAGATCCCGCCGCGACCCGACGACACACCCGAACCCGCGCCCAAGAAGAAGGGGGCTTCGAAATGATCATGCAGGGAGTGACAACATGATCATGCGATCAGGCCAGCAGCTGCTGCTGCCGGCTAACCCCGTCTTCATCTGGTGCAGCCTGATCGCGGCGCTGCTGCTGGACATGCTGCCCCTGGGCCGCGTGCCGTGGATGCCCGATTTCCTGGCCCTGGTGCTGGTGTTCTGGAACGTGCACCAGCCGCTGCGTGTCGGCATCGGCGTGGCTTTCATGTTCGGTCTGGGCATGGACGTGCACCAGTCTTCGCTGCTCGGTCAGCATGCGCTGTCGTATACGGCGTTGAGCTTCTTTGCCACGATGATCCACCGTCGCCTGCTCTGGTTCACGGTGCCGTCGCAGGCTGTGCAGGTGCTGCCGTTGTTTGCGGTAGCGCACGGCGTGGAGCTGGTGATTCGCATGATCGGCGGCGGCATTTTCCCGGGCTGGATCATGCTGCTGGCGCCGCTGGTGGAGGCCGTTCTGTGGCCGGTGGTGAGCGTACTGCTGCTGGTGCCGCAGCGCCGTGCGCCCGACCCTGACCAGAACAGGCCACTCTAGATATGGCCCCCACGCTAGATATGGCCCCCACGGTCGCTCACTTCGTGTGTTCCCTGCCCCCCGAGGGGGCCGCCCGCCAGCGGCCTGGCAAAGCCAGTTCCGCGGCTCATGCTGGCCTTTTTCGGCTCGCTTCGCATCGCCTTTGCAGCAACAGGTGTTGCGGGCACTTTTTGGCGGTTTTAGAGTCGCATCATCATGACTGAGCTGCGCAACGTTGAAGCGGATTTGTCGCGCTTTCGCGCGCGGGTGCTGGTGGCCAGTTTTGCGGTGCTGTGTGCTTTTTCTCTGCTGGCGGCGCGGCTGGTGTACTTGCAGGTGTACCGCCATGCCGACCTGAACGAGCAGGCCGAAAGCAACCGGACGGCCATCGTGCCGATCGTGCCCAACCGGGGTTTGATCCTGGACCGCAATGGTGTTGTGCTGGCCACCAACTATTCGGCCTACACGCTGGAAATCACGCCTTCCAAGGTCGACAACCTGGAAGAAACCATTGCCGCGCTGGAAAAGGTGGTCGACATCCAGGTGCGCGACAAGCGGCGTTTCAAGCGTTTGCGCGAAGAATCCAAAAGTTTTGAATCGCTGCCCATACGCACGCGCCTGACCGACGAAGAAGTCGCCCGGTTTGCGGCGCAGCGTTTCCGTTTTCCGGGTGTTGACATCAAGGCCAGGCTGTTTCGCAGCTACCCCTATGGCGAGCTGGGCAGCCACGTGGTGGGCTACATCGGCCGTATCAACCAGGCGGAAAAAGAAATCATTGAAGGCAGCGAAGACGAAGGCAACTACCGCGGTACCGACTACATCGGCAAGCTCGGCGTCGAGCAGAGCTTTGAGCAGCAGCTGCACGGCACCACCGGTGTCGAGCAGGTGGAGACCTCGGCGGGTGGCCGCGCCATGCGCAAACTCGCCAGCAACCCGGCCACGCCCGGCAACACCGTTATGCTCTCACTGGACATCCGCCTGCAAAAGCTGGTGGAAGACATGTTCGGCGACCGGCGCGGCGCGCTGGTGGCGATGGACCCGAAGACCGGCGACGTGCTGGCGTTTGTCAGCAAGCCGACGTTCGATCCCAACCTGTTTGTCGACGGCATCGACACGGAGAGCTGGCAGTACCTGCGGGACTCGCTGGACAAGCCGCTGCTTAACCGCGCGCTGCGCGGCACCTATCCGCCGGGCTCCACCTACAAGCCCTTCATGGCCATGGCGGCGCTGGAAACCGGAAAGCGTTCAGCCAGCTTCATCGTCAACGACAACGCCTCCTGGAGCTTCGGCGGGCACGTCTTCCGCAGCCACGGCGACATTGCGCTGGGCGCGGTCGACATGTACCGGTCTATCGTGAAGTCCAGCAATGTGTACTACTACTCGCTGGCCAACGAGCTCGGCGTGGACGCCATGCACGACTTCATGAAGCCGCTCGGCTTTGGGCAGATCACCGGCATCGATATCAGCGGCGAAGTCACGGGCGTGCTGCCCAGCCAGGCCTGGAAACGCAAAGCCTACAAAAAGCCGGAGCACCAGAAGTGGTACCCCGGTGAAACCATTTCGCTGGGTATCGGGCAGGGCTACAACACCTTCACCATGCTGCAGCTGGCGCAGGCCACGGCCGTACTGGCCAACAACGGCGTCAAGCACAGGCCGCGGCTGGTGATCGGCACGCAGGACCCGGTGACGCGCGTCATGCACCCGCTGCCCGCCGACGCGCCGGAAAACCTGGGCTACAAGGCTGAAAACATCGCGATCGTGCGCAAGGCCCTGGTCGGCGTCACCCAGGAAGGCACCTCGGCCCGCGTGTTTGCCGGCGCGGGCTACCTGAGCGGCGGCAAAACCGGCACAGCCCAGGCGGTCACCATCGGCCAGAAAGACAAGTACAACAGCAGCAAGATGGAAGAGTACCAGCGCGACCACGCTGTTTACATGGCGTTTGCGCCGGCCGAAGACCCCAAGATCGCGCTGGCGGTGATCGTCGAAAACGCCGGCTGGGGTGCCGGGGTGGCGGCGCCGATTGCACGGCGTGTTTTTGACTATGTGCTGCTGGGCCAGTACCCGAGCGAGGAAGACATGGTGGCGGTGCAGAAGGGGCTGGCGGCAGCGCCCATCGGCAAGCCGCGCCAGGCCGCCGACGTGGCCAGCCAGCTGTCGGCCGGCGCAGCAGGCGCTTCTCCCGGCCCCACGAACGCCGCCGCCGCCGCTGCCGCCAAAGCCAGGACGGCGGCGATTGCGGAGGCGCTCAGCAAGCTCCCGCCACCCATGGCGGCGGCGGGCATCAACCCCGATTGAGCTGACTATTGCTATCTATTTGATAGCGACTTGTGCCCGTCCTTATTGGGCTGAACGCCAATTTGGTCATTAAACGGTGATGGCAGGATTTCAAGCGAAATTCGCCGAAAACCCATACAGGACGTGCGCAGGCAGCTATTAAATCAATAGCAAACGGCCTGCGCACAGTCAGCGCGCAAATGCGTCAAAACCGGTTTTCAGGATCAGCGAGCTGACCACGGCGATAAACACCCCGCGCACAAAACCGGCCCCATGTTTGAGGGCCAGGCGGGTGCCCAGCAGGCTGCCCGCCACGTTGGCCACCGCCATCGTGAGGGCGAAATGCCACCAGACATGGCCCTTCCAGGCAAAGAGCGCCAGCGCCGCAAGGTTGGTGGCGGTGTTGAGCAGCTTGGCCGAAGCCGACGCGTTCAAAAAGTCATAACCCAGCCAGCGCACAAATAAAAATACAAAGAAGCTGCCGGTGCCCGGGCCGAAGAAGCCGTCGTAAAACCCCAGCACCAGCCCGATGCAGCAGGCCGCCGCGGTTTCGGCATGCCCGGTAAAGCGGGGCGTGTGGTGGCGGCCCAGCTCCTTCCTGGCCAGCGTATAGAGCAACACCGCCAGCAGCACAAAGGGCAGGGCCTTGCGCAAAAAGCCCGGGGAGATGACGGTGACCAGCCAGGCGCCTGCCAGCGAGCCGGTAAACCCGGCGGCGGCCGCCGGCAGCAGTGCCGCCCAGCGAAGCTCCACGCGGCGGGCATATTGGGCCGTGGCAACCGCGGTGCCCCAGACAGAAGCTCCCTTGTTGACCCCAAACAGGGTCGCCGGATGCGTGGTGGGGAAAACCGCAAACAGGGCCGGCACCAGAATCAGCCCGCCGCCCCCGACGATAGAGTCCACAAAACCGGCGAGCAGGGAGGCCAACGAGACGATCAACAATTCCATGGCCCGGATTGTCTCATCGCACTGAATGGGTTCATGCTATCAAATAGATAGCTGGTGGCGCTCGTCAGCCAAGGCCGACGAGGTTTTTTTGGGGATGACTTCATCAGGGCGAAGACATAAAAAAAGCGCTGGGGTTGCCAGCGCTTTTTGCAAATCTGCATCTCTTGTGGAATGCCGCTTTGCTTGTGTACTTCTTAATGACTCTCTCGTGTCTCCTCGGCTCCTCGCGTTGCGAGCAGCAAGGCTCGTCAGCAAGTCATCCAATATAGCGGGCGCACTGTCCCAGTGCATTGGGGGTTTCCCGGCCCCGGGCTTTGGGCGGCCGCTGGTTCTGTGGATGTTTTTGGGGCACCACGCCAATCGTTTGCGCACTTTTGCAGTACATATTTTCCGTTGCAGTCCCATCACACGAGCTACTGCGGTATTGGCACGACTTATGCCTGTTGTTACCAATTGTTGGTTGATTGAACAGGCGGGCACCGTATGCATATGAACAGATTTCTGGCCTTGGGTATGTCTTTATGCTTGGGCCTGGCATGCCAGCAAGCCCTAGCACAGACCATGGCTCCCCCGGCAGTGGCGCCGCCAGCAGTCACTGCCAGTGCTCCGGAAGTCGCACCGTCCCCTGCACCGGCCACGGTTCCTGCGCCTCCTCCGGCCCCGGCGGCGGCGGCCTCTGCGCCCGTTTCTGTGCCTCCTGCGGCAGCCCCGGCGCCGCTGACGCAGCCAGGGCTGGTCGGCGTGGAGACCCTCAATGGTGCCGACACTGCCTGGATGATGACCTCCACCGCACTGGTATTGCTCATGACCCTGCCGGGCATCGCCCTTTTCTACGGCGGCATGGTGCGCAAGAAAAGCGTGCTCAACGTCATGGCCTGCGTCATCGCCATCTGTGCTGTCGTCAGCCTGCTCTGGTTTGCGGTGGGGTACTCCATCGCCTTCACGCCCGGCAAAGGTGCGCTTGGGCACTATCTGGGGGGTCCCGAGCGGCTCTGGTTCACCGGGCTGGACTACGTGAAGGACGCGCAGAAGGTGGCCGTGAGCCATATCGCGCCCAACATTCCCGAGTCGGTCTACGCCATGTTCCAGCTGACCTTCGCCATCATCACGGCCGCGCTGGTGGTCGGATCGTTTGTGGAACGCATGCGGTTTTCCGCGATGCTGGTGTTCATGTCGCTGTGGACCGTCGTCGTTTACGCACCCATTGCCCACTGGGTCTGGGAGCCCAATGGCTGGCTGGCGCGCATGGGCGCGCTGGACTTTGCCGGCGGCTCGGTCGTGCACATCAATGCCGGCATTGCCGGGCTGGTCTGTGCCTACGCGCTCGGGCCGCGCCACGGCTACGGCCGTGAACCATTCACGCCTTTCAACCTGGGCCTGACCATGGCCGGTGCCGGCATGCTGTGGGTCGGCTGGTTTGGCTTTAACGCCGGCTCCGCCGTGGCCTCCGACGGCCGGGCCGGCCTCGCGATGGCCGTCACGCACATCGCGGCGGCCGCGGGCGCTCTCTCGTGGATGGCGGCCGAATGGATTGTTCGCGGGCGTCCTTCCCTGCTGGGACTGTGCTCGGGCCTGGTCGCCGGGCTGGTCGCCATCACGCCGGCGGCGGGTTTTGTCTCGCCGCGCGCGGCCCTGGTGTTTGGCCTGGTGGCGGGCGTGGCCTGCTACTGGGGTGCCACGGGCCTCAAGCGCCTGCTCAACGCCGACGATTCGCTGGACGTGTTCGGCGTGCACGGCGTGGGCGGCATTGTGGGTTCGCTGTTGACCGGCATTTTTGCCAGCAAGGCCATCTCCGGTGTCGAGGGCAGCCTGATGACCCAGGCGATCGGCGCGGGCGCCGTCATGCTCTACAGCCTGTTCATGACGGCACTGGCCTTGTGGGTCACCTCGCTGATCGTCAGCCTGCGCGTCAGCGAAGCCGCCGAGAGCGACGGCCTGGACATCACCCAGCACGCCGAGCGGTTGGGCACGTAACTGACAAACAACGGACTCCACTTTCAAGGATTGCGCACCATGCCCTCCAGTGAAAAAATTGCCGTTGCGGCCCACCTGCATGTGCTGTTGCGCCGCAAAACCGGCCGCGTGACCGACACCGAGTGGATGGCCGGTAACCAGGAATACGCCGCCGAAATAGCGCGTTTTGCGCGGGAAAAAGCCGCCGAGGATGGCCACGTGGACCTGGCGGTGTGGGCCGATCGGCTGGAAGAAATCATGGCGACCCCCGAGCCCAAGGCACGCGTGCCGCTGGTGCAGTTGGTGTCCGAGGTGGTGAAGGAGCGCAGCCAGCCGGTGCTTGTCCCGGCGCCAGTGCCCGACCGCCAGAGCGCACGGTCCATTGATACCGAGGAAGAGGTTTATCCTGAATCAGGCTTTATCGAGTCGACATTCGGTGCCATCTTCGGCGAGGGCGAGTCGCCGCGGGAGCGCCGCCAGCGCGACCCGAACGCGCCGCGCTATGTGAAGGGCCTGCGATAACTTGTAGCCCCCTGTCTCGACTCACTGCGTGTAGCCGGAACCCCCCTCAGGGTGGCGACACCTGCAGCCCGGCAAAGCCGGTTCTGCGGTGTTCTTGCCCCGAACGTGCCGCGCTTCGTGAAGAGCTTGCGATAGGCCGGCGCAGGGCCGGCGGCCGGTTTATTTCGCCGGTTGTGGTTGCGCTTCCCGCGCACGGTTCAGGCTGTGCGCCAGCATGTTGCGGGTGCGAATGCGGATGTTGGCGCTGGCCTCTTCAGCAAACGCAGCCACATAAGGGTGGCCTGCGTTGTCCGCCAGGATGCTGCGCCGCACCTGCTCCAGGCCGGCATCGCAGGCCGCCAGTGCGGCATCGGCGAGTACAAACACGGACTGCTCCGGGTTGTCTTTCAGCGGCTGCAAGGCGCTCTGGGCACAACGCTGGTAGTCGTTGATGGCCGCGGCCACCGGCGCGCGGGCAATCGACAGCGGGTCCTGGCTGGCGCGTGGCGCCGAGCCGCAGGCAGACAGCACGCCCAGCAGGAGGGCGATCGAAAGGGTGGTCAGGTGTTTCATGATGTCAATGCGACACCGGCAGTTTCCGGCGTGGTCCGCATTGTGTCATCGGTGTGCGAACGCAGGCTGCTCCCCCGGGGCATAAAGACTGCCGGAAAACGGACCGGGGGTAAATTGCGCTAGCCAGCGCCGGACGCACGCAGTAGCATGCGGGAGCTTTATATATAAGGAGGGACTTATGCGGTGGAATTGCATGTCAGGGGCCTTGGTGTTGGGGTTCGGCGCGTTTTGTATGGGCACTGCCAATGCCCAGGCGCAGGCGCAGGCCCAGCAACTGATACTGGGCATCAGCGAAGGCACTTCGGGCGGGCTGGACCACGCCCAGGTGATTGCCAAATACCAGGGGCTGGCCGAGGTGATCGGCAAGGCCATGAAGGCCAAGGTCAGCGTGGTGTTTGCGCGCGAGTTCAAGCAGCTGGAAGAAGGCATGCAGACCGGCCGCTTCGACCTGGTGATGGCGCGCCCGAGCGACTACCCGGCGCGCGGCATGCGCGACTACGGCTACAGCTATATCGCCAGCACCAAGCCCGACGGGCAGTGCTTCATCATTGCGCCCAAGGGCTCGGCCCTCAAGACCATCGGCGACGTCAAGGGCAAGCGGATTGCCTTGCCCGAGCAAATCGCCTATATGTCCCGCTTCTGTGCCGCAGAGCTCAGGGACAAAGGCATCCTGGTGGACAAGGAAAACGTGCAGTTCGTGCGCGAACAGGCGGCTGTCGGCTTCTACCTCGACAACAAATTCGCCGATGTGGGTGGTGTCGCCTCTTACTCAGGCATTGCCAAGAAATGGGAAAAAGAGGGCGGCCGTATTTTGCACAAGAGCGTGGCGCAGCCCTACTTCCCGCTGGTGGCCCATAAACGCGTCAAGCCCGAACAGCTCAAGGCGATCCAGGAGGAATTGCTG
The DNA here is from genome assembly GCF_056405675.1 of Polaromonas sp. P1_F4. Taxonomy (NCBI): domain Bacteria; kingdom Pseudomonadati; phylum Pseudomonadota; class Betaproteobacteria; order Burkholderiales; family Comamonadaceae; genus Polaromonas; species Polaromonas sp. P1_F4. Next base: position 213,529 of record NZ_JBFUBP010000008.1, read on the forward strand.
GCGCTGCCCGCCAGCGATGCCGGCAAGGACGTGCTCAAGCGTATCGGCATCGAGCAGTTCGACACCACGTCGGAAGCCCGCATGCGCGAGCTGCTGAAGTGGCTCAATATTTGAACCAGGCCTTTACGGCTTGCGCCTTGAGCGCCTGACGGCGCATGGCGTGCGAAACGGGATGGTTGCGCCGGCCTGACGGCAGACTTTCTGAAGACTGCGGTAGCAACACCGCAACTGACTGGCCTTGCCGTACCCGGCACTTCCTGATCGCCCTCTTGGGTATGCTGGATGCCGTGAACCAGGCGGCCAACTTCGACTCGTCACTGGAAGCACAACGTACTCAAGACCTGGTTCTGCTTAGAGACGGAAAAAGGACCGGCTCATTTTCAAAAAAACTCTGACGATCTGGATTTTCCGTAGCCCCCATGCTCAGTGTCGGGTGCGCCAAAACGACAACGCCTCCTCTATTTGAAGGGGGCGCTAATTATTTCAAACGCGCACATGCCGGTTAACCCCTTCGGTGCACATGTCTAGTCATTCGTACATCGGCATCGGTTCCAAATGAGAATGTTTGGGTTACTCGTGCCGCTCGAAGTTGTCAAACCTTGCTTGGATTAAACGAGCAGCGCGATTGATTGAGCAATGCGCCTTACGAAACGCGATTGACAGGGTTCACACCACCCGCTGACACTGGCTCTCAAATTGCATAAGAGGGAGTGAGGAGTGGTCAATCAATATTTTCGGCCAATGAGTCGATGCGCAGCCGAGGCCAAACTGCTGCTGCGCCGTCTATTGTTTGTCACGCTGGTTTTTGCCTCTGGCTCGAGCTGGGCAATTTGCACAGAGTATCAGTGGGATAGCTATCCCATAGGTGCAGGTGGGTGGTTCAATACCAAAGCTGCAGCGTGTACGGCTTACATTGGTGTCTATAACACTTATTACGCTGGCACGTGGTCATTTGCACCTGTGAGCGGTGGAGTCGATGGTTGCTCCGTCAAAAAAACCCTGGTTGGTCATCCGGAGCTTAACTATGATCCGGAGGACCAAGGCCCGGCATCTACGCAAGTAAATCCGGCTTGCGAGTGTCCCGACGGCACAACCTGGGATATTGGTTCCAACGCATGCATACCGTTCCTATCCCCGCTGGCGGTCCCGATTCCCCCGGAACCAGAGCCAAAGATCTGTAAAAGACCAACGGAAGAATCACCACCCTCGCAGGACGGAGAGCAAACGTCTAAGCCGATCATTCCGGCGACCGGCGAGAAGATCCTGGCACAAACCGACTACACAGGGCAAGGCGCAGATGCCCTGAGCCTGGTGCGGCACTTCCGAAGCAGCTGGGCCGGCACCACCGACAGAGGCCTGGCGGTCGATCCCGGATTGACCCGCGCCTGGTCGCACAACCATGCCGTGTCCATCAAGCAAGACGGCACGGCCGGCACCGCAGGGAACATCGCCCGTGTCATCTTTGGCGACGGCAGCGTACGCGCATTCAGTTGGAATGTCACCACCAGCAGCTGGGATGCCGGCAACAGCGCCGACAGCCTGACAGCCAACGCCACAGGCCTTCTGTATAAACGCCTGGACGACGACAGCCTGTGGCAGTTCGATACAGCCGGCAAGCTGCTCACCGTGACCCAGCGCAACGGCTGGATCAACAGCTACACCTACAGCACCACCAGTACTCCCGCCAGCATCGCCCCCGTGCCCGGTTTGCTTCTCACCGTCAGCAACCAGTTCGGCCGCACTCTCAGCTTTGTGTACAACGCCAGCAGCCAGCTGGCGAGTGTGACTGCCAGCGACGGCCAGGTTACCCGCTACACCTACGACGGCACCACCGCCACCTCGCATCTGACCAGCGTCAGCTACCCGGGTTTGACCGGCGGCACCGTCACCCGCAGCTACCACTATGAGAACGCCGCCTACTTCCAGCTGGTTACCGGCATCACCGACGAGCGGGGAATCCGGCTGTCCAACATCACCTACGACAGCCTGGGCCGGGCCATCGGCAGCGGCTATACAGGCGGAGCTGATCTGTACACGGTGAGTTACGCCACTGGAGCGGCCACAGTCACCGACCCACTGGGCACCCAGCGCACCTACAACTACAGCACCAACAAAGGCAAGCTTGCCGTCACCGGTGCCGACAAGCCCAGCGGTACAGGCAACAGCTCAGCGGCCAGCCGGGTACAGGATGCCAACGGCTTCATCGCCCAGGAGACCGACTTCCTGGGTGTGAACACCATGTACACCTGGGACATCAACCGGCGCCTGCCCTTGAGCACCACCAGAGCAGCAGGCTTGCCCGAAGTGCAGACCACCACTACCCAGTGGCATACCAGTTTCAGGCTGCCGGTGCTGGTGACGGAAGCAGGCCGAACCACTGCCTACACGTATGACACACAGGGCAACCGACTGAGCCGGACCGTCACGGATACCGCCACCAATGTGGCCCGCACCGCCAGTTGGACCTACAACCCTCAGGGTCTGGTCGCCACCCAGAGTACCAACAACATCGTCCGCCAAACTTACGTTTACTACAGCAACACCAGCTTCTCAGGCACGGCGCCTAACGAGGTCGGCCACACGGCAGGCGATCTGCAGAGCATCACCAATGCAGCAGGTCACGTAACCCAGATCACGCTGTACGACAAGGCCGGGCGGATCAAGCAAATGGTCGATCCAAATGGAATCGTGACCGACACCGGCTACACAGCACGAGGCTGGGTTAGCAGCATGACGGTGACGCCGCCGGGCGGCACGGCCCGGACCACAACGTACACCTATGACAACGCAGGCCAGCTGACAGGCGTCACTTTGCCCGACAGCAGCACCATGAACTACAGCTACGACGCCGCACAGCGCCTGACCGGCGTGACCGATGCCAAAGGCAACACAGTCACGTACACCCTGGACGGTATGGGCAACAAGGTTGGCGAGCAGGTCAAAGACCCGCAGGGAAACCTGCAAAGAAACATTACCCGGGTGTACGACAACCTGAACCGGGTCCAGCAAGTCACGGGAGCAGTCAATTGATGAAGCACTTCAGCGAGTCTGTAGCCGACAAGGAACGGAAATGATCGCATTCCAAGCATATATTTCGGCCATTTGTCGGCTGAAGGCCCGCGTTATTTTTTTGTTCTTTCTCGGAATACTTTGTATCTCCAAGGCTTACGCCTTTCCGATGCCGCCCGCCCCCACGGAATATCAGTATCTATCCTCTGGCGCCGATATCGGACCGTGGCGTACGCCAGCGTTAGCAGCATGTGCTGCATGGACGGATGTTTTCAACTCGCATCACTCCGCCCAGGTCACTGTGTCGCCCATCGGAATTTCATCGAACGACCACTGCCTCTATTCATACGTCTACACGTCTGGAAGCAGTGGCAGTGATGGGGATCTCGCACCAGCCACGCGTGCGGGCCAGGCGATATGCCCTGTCGATTCGTCGGCCGGGGGTGATGGTTGTGTTTGTGCGCTTCCTCAAGTCGAGAACGCGACGCACACCGGATGCGAGGCGCCGCCGCAATGCCCCCTAGGTACGACCTGGATAGCCTCAGCCAACGCGTGCGTGCCATTGATCAACAGCGGCACCTCGACCTGGCAGTACGGCTACGACGCCATGGGCAGGCCCACCACCGTGCTCGACCCCAACGGTCTTGCCAGCTACACCTACTACGACAGTCTGGGCCGCCCCATCCAGACCCAGCAGCCTGCCAACACCGGAAGTTCCACCCCCACCACCACCGGCTTCGCCTACAACGCCAATGACAACCTGACCCAGGTCACCGACCCCCGCAACCTGGCGACGACCTACAGCCCCAACGGCCTGGGCGATGTCACAGCGCAGACCAGCCCGGATACCGAAGCAAGCCAGTACACCTACGACCTCAACGGCTACGTCCTCACCAAGACCGATGCCCGAGGCAAGCTCACCCAGTACGCCTACGACAACCTCAACCGCCTGACCAGCATCAGCTATCCCACCGGCACGGCCAGCGTGCTCGAGTACGACGGCGGCAGCACGCTGGTTCCAGGGGCTATCGGTCAGCTCACCAGGATCACCGACGCCTCCGGCCAGACCGTCTACAGCTACGACAGCCTGGGCCGCAAGACATCCAAGACCCAGACCATCGGCGGCAAGACCTTCATCGTCGGCTACAGCTGGGGCAACGCGGGAAGCGCCATGGACAAGCTGACCGCCATCACCTACCCCAGCGGAACAAAAGTCAACTACAGCTACGACGCCCAGGGCGCGGTCAATGCCGTCACGGTGAATCCACCGAACGCCAACGGCGTGGGTACCAATACCGGATCCACCCTGCCGCTGATAGCAGGCATCACCACCAATGCCGAGAGCAAGCTCACCGGCTGGACCTGGGCCAGCACCAAGACCCAGGCGATTGCCTATGACGCCAACGGCCAGATTAGTGCTTACAACCTGGGTGACCCGACAACAACTGGGATTCGCCGAACCATTCTTCGTGACACAGCGGGACGCATCACCGGCTACACCCACACCAGCAATGGAACGCCCGTCCCCGCGCTGGACCAGAGCTTTGGTTATGACAACCTGAACCGTCTCATCAGTGCCACCCTGGGCAGCAGTGCGATCCAGTACAGCTACGACGCCACCGGCAACCGCACGGCCAAAGTAGTGAGCGGCACCAGCTACCCGAACACCATCGCCACCACCAGCAACCGGTTGAACCAGACCCAGGACTCCACTGGCGTCGCCACCGTGGTGCACGATGCGGCCGGCAACATCACAGGCGACGGGGTCAATACCTATGGCTACAGCGACCGCGGCAGGCTGGCCACGGTGACCAACGCCGGCGGCACGGTGAGTTACAGCTATAGCGCGCTGGAGTTGAGGATGAGCAAGGCGGGGCCGACGGCGCTGGTGCCTACCGGTGCGGCTTACTACGTCTATGACGAAGAAGGAAAACTGCTCGGTGAGTACGATGCCAATGGCGTGCCCCAATACGAAACCATCTATATGGGAAGCCCGGTCGGGGTGATCAAGCAGACGGGTACGGCCGTGGCCGGGAACATTGCGGTCAGCCTGTACAACGTCTGGACAGATCAGATCGGTGCGCCGAGGGTGATCACTCGCCAGAGCGACGAAGCGATGGTCTGGCGCTGGGATATGGCCGAGCCCTTTGGGGCGACGGCGCCGGATCAGAACCCGAGCAGCCTGGGAGCCTTCAGCTTCAACCAACGACTGCCTGGGCAAACCTTTGATGCTGAGAGCGGGCTGTTCCAAAATTGGAACCGGGAGTACAACCCAAGGATTGGGCGCTATATGCAGTCTGATCCTATCGGGCTGGCTGGTGGCATCAATACCTTTGCGTACGTCGAGAGCGATCCGCTAGAGGTTAGTGATCCGATGGGACTGCAGACTGTAATTCCAGCACCCGTTCTCGCGCCAATAGCAGGCTCTATCGCCCGCCCATCGATTGGCACTTTAGTCGATCCGATCGTAACTCCTGGGATGCCTGATCCGAAGGATCCAAACAACAGTCAAAAATGCAAGAAAATAAAAAAGACAATTGAAAATTTGAAAAAGGAGATTTACAACAAGCGCTATCCTGATCTCCAAAATAACCCACAGAACCTGCCCCAACGTATCGGCCCAGGTGAGGCCTTAAGCGAGACTGTGAGGGGTCATGAAGTCCTGCTGAATCGTCAGCTGCGTAGGCTTAAAGATCTTGAAGAACAATACGACAAAGATTGCTTGTGTTGAAGGACATCAAATGACAGAGAAATTCGCAGAACAGTTACTACAGATATATTCTGTGGATGAAAAGCGCAGTGCTTCACTTTGTAGCCGTCTGGCCGACGAATTTGAGGATGAATTAATGGAGCATGAGGATGTTCCTGATGCGCATCTTGATTACTTCTTAACGCTTATCTCTGTAGAGCGGTATTATCAAAAACCTGGCATCTGGAATTTCATACTTGCTGTTAATAATTTAAGAGATGCTTTGCGCGAAGTTCAATTGACAAAAATTACTGATGCTTTTGTTGTGAACTTTGCAGACTATCGCGATAAAGAACTGTGCTTTGCCGTTTGCGACTTTGTGGCACGAAATCTAGAACCACCTAAGGCAATATCGCTTCTTAATCAACTAAAAAAATGCGAGGCGAAAAAAAGCGAAGCTTTGAGAGGCTACGCCGATGAAGGCCTCTATATCGTTCGACAAGAAATCAAACGTTCAAAGGCTGAGTGAAACCTTCAAAATGTGAGTCAGTCTGAATTCGGCAATACACGACAGCGGCAGCACGGTGGACAAGCTGACGGGCTGGAGTTGGACCAGCACCAAGATTCAGGCCATCGGCTATGACGCCAAGGGTTAAGTCAGTGCACGATGGGCTACAGCTGGGGCGACACGGGAAGCGCCCTGGACAAACTCACGGCCATCACCTACCCCAGCGGAACAAAAGTCAACTACAGCTATGACGCCCAGGGCTGTTGATTTTCGTCTTTGTTTGATCCATTTTTTCATCGAACGCTGAGCCACTGGCGATGCCATTTTGCGCAGGGCTGGCGATCCACATTTCAGGGTTTTGATGGGGTCAAGCGACTGCAAAAAAGGCGGATCACATCGGCGCGAAACTTAACAGTCACTGGTTGAGCCCTTTTGCACAGGACCGGATCTCCACATTTCAGGATTTTGATAGGGTCAAGCGACTGCGAAAAAGGCGGGTCACATCGACGCGAAACTTAACAGGCTTGCCGCATTCGCACCGCCAAAGCAGTAATCGACATATTGTTGAATTGCGCTGAAGCCTGACCTTTTCCGTCAATCCCTGACTCACATTCGTTGTGAGCAGCGGATACACCGTACGGCGCCCATTCGACGCTGGCCAGATATCCCGGTTCCCTCCATCTCCTGCGGGGGCAATCATCCTCCCTATAAGTTCCCTGTTGCGAGTTGCCTTGCGGGGCGGCTGGTCCGCCGTACAAACATGCCTTGGTACGCCCTAGGGTTTTCACTAGAAAAAAAAGGCTTAATCACGTTGTAATAGTTATTATTCATAACCATAATTGGCTTCCGGAAACACACTTCACATGACCCCAAAATACCTTCATCTCGAAATGCACGGCAATGTCGCCGTGGTCCGCCTGGCGCGCCCTGCCAAACGCAACGCCCTGGGTGACGCCCTGATCCTGGCACTGCGGAACCTGTTCGAAAGCCTTCCTTCCGAAACAAAAGCCGCCGTGCTTTGCGGCGAGGGTGACCACTTCTGCGCGGGCCTTGACCTGAGCGAACTCAAGGAGCGTGACGCCAGCCAGGGCCTGCACCATTCGCGCATGTGGCACGCAGCGCTGGAGCGGGTGCAGTACGGCCCGGTGCCCGTGATCGCGGCCCTGCACGGTGCCGTGGTCGGTGGTGGCCTGGAGCTGGCAAGTGCCTGCCATATCCGGGTTGCCGACGAAAGCGCCTTCTACGCGCTGCCCGAAGGCTCGCGCGGCATCTTTGTCGGTGGTGGCGGTGCGGTGCGCATACCGCGGCTGATCGGCGCCGCACGGATGACCGACATGATGCTGACCGGCCGTGTCTACAACGCGGTGGACGGTGAGCGCATAGGCATCGCGCAATACCTGGTGCCCGAGGGCCAGGCTTTCACCAAAGCCCTTGAACTGGCCACTCGCGTGGCAGAAAACGCACCGCTGACCAACTACGCCCTCATGCATGCGTTGCCGCGCATTGCCGAGCAACCGGCAGACCAGGGGTTCTTCACCGAGGCCCTGATGGCCGCAGTGGCGCAAAGCGCACCCGAAGCCAAGAGCCGCGTGAAAGACTTCCTGGACGGCAAGGCCCGCAAGGTCCAGAAGGGCTGACCAGGCCGGGCGGGCAGGCAAAAGAGACATCCAGAAAAGAGACAGCAGACAGAAGACAGAACAGAAGAGACAACCATGAGCGCCCCGAAATTTCGTCCCATGGCCTTTGGCGTGACCCGTGTGGTCCTGCGCGACGGCGTACCCGGCGTGCGCTACCTGCGCGCAGACCAGGCCCTGCAAGCCTTCCCGACCCGTATCACCGACCGCCTGCAGCATTGGGCGCAGACGGTCCCAGGCCGCAGCTTCATGGCGCGGCGCGAAAAACTGGAAGGCGGCAAAACCGGCGACTGGCGGCACATCACTTATGCCGAAGCTTGGGTCTCGGCCCGCAACATCGCGCAGGGGCTGATTGACCGGCGCCTGAGCGCCGAACGCCCGGTGGTCATCCTGTCGGAAAACGACCTGGAGCATGCGCTGCTGGCACTGGGTTGCATGCTGGCCGGCGTGCCTTTTGTGCCGACGTCTCCGCCCTATAGCCTGGTCAGCCAGGACTACGACAAGCTGCGCCACGTGCTCAAGACCGTGACGCCGGGCCTGGTGTTTGCCGCCGACGGCGCGCGCTACGCCAGGGCCATCAGCGCAGCCATCGGCGACGATGTCGAGGTGGTGCTGGCTACCGGGCAGGTCGACGGGCGCGCCACCACGGCATTCGCCGAACTGGCAGCAACGCAGGCCACGGATGCCGTGGACCGCGCGATGCAGGCCACGGGACCGGACACGATCGTGAAATTCCTGTTCACCAGCGGCTCCACCAAGATGCCCAAGGCGGTGATCAATACCCAGCGCATGTGGTGTGCCAACCAGCAGCAAATGGCGCAATCCATGCCGGTGCTGCAGGACGAGCCACCTGTGCTGGTCGACTGGCTGCCCTGGAATCACACCTTCGGCGGCAACCACAACTTCGGCATGGTGGTGTTCCATGGCGGAACGCTCTACATCGACGACGGCAAACCGACCCCAGCGCTGATGCACGAAACCCTGCGCAACCTGCGCGAGATTGCTCCCACGGTGTACTTCAACGTGCCTACCGGCTTTGAGGCCATCGCCAGTGCCATGAAAACGGACGCAGAGCTGCGGCGCAACCTGCTGTCGCGCGTGAAGATGTTTTTTTATGCCGGCGCTGCGCTGGCCCAGCCCGTGTGGGACAGCCTGTACGAGTCCGAGGAAAAGGAAGTGGGCGAGCGCATTGTCATGGCCACCGGCCTGGGCATGACCGAGTCCGGACCGTTTGCCATCTTTGTGACCAACCCCAACGTGAAAGCCGGCGACCTCGGCGTGCCAGCGCCCGGCATTGAGCTCAAGCTGGTGGACACCGATGGCAAGACCGAGGTGCGCTACAAGGGCCCCAACATCACGCCCGGCTACTGGCGCGCACCGCAGGAGACGGCAGCAGCCTTTGACGAAGAAGGCTTCTTTTGTACCGGCGACGCCGTCAAATGGATTGATGAGGGCAACATTCACCTCGGGCTCAAGTTCGACGGGCGCATCGCCGAAGACTTCAAGCTGGCCACGGGCACCTTTGTCAGTGTGGGCCCGCTGCGTGCAAAGATCGTCGCTGCGGGCGCGCCTTATGTGCAGGACGTGGTGCTCACCGGCATCAACCTCAAGGAAGTGGGCGCACTGGTTTTCCCGACACCCGCCGTGCGCACGCTGGCCGGACTGCCGCCCGATGCGCCGCTGCGCCAGGCCGTTGAAAGCCCGCAGGTAGTGGCGCACTTTCAGGAGATGATGAACAAGCTCGCAGAGGGCGCGACCGGCAGCGCCAGCTGCATCCGGCGCCTGCACCTGATGCATGAGCCGCCCTCATTCGACAAGGGTGAAGTCACCGACAAAGGCTCCATCAACCAGCGCGCCGTGCTGACGCACCGTGAAGCTTTGGTGGTGGCCCTGCACGATGACACGGCGCACCCCATTGTCAAACCCGCACCATAAAACCCGACGCACAAACACCATGCAACCCAAAGGATTTTTCTCCGCTTTCGAAGACGTCTGGATGCTCGACGGCATCCGCACGCCCATGGTCGACTACTGCGGCGCCATTGGCCATATATCTCCTACCGACCTCGGCATCAAGGCGGCACGCGCCGTGCTCCAGCGCTCGGGTGTCAGTGGCAGCGATATCGACTCGGTGATTGCCGGCAACATGGCGCCGGGCGATTTCGAGCAGTTCATGCTGCCCCGCCATATCGGCCTGTATGCCGGGGTGCCCGTGGAGGTGCCGGCCATCATGGTGCAGCGCATCTGCGGCACCGGCTTTGAATTGTTCCGCCAGGCCGGCGAGCAGATCCAGAGCGGAGCCGCCAGCGTGGCGCTGGTCGTCGGCGCCGAGAGCATGACGCGCAACCCGATCGCCGCCTTCGAACACCGCACCGGTTTCAAGCTGGGCGCGCCCGTCGGCTTCAAGGACTTCATGTGGGAGGCCCTGAAGGACTCCGCCGCCGGCATCGACATGATCCAGACCGCGGAAAACCTCGCGAAGAAATACGGCATCACGCGGGAAGCCGTCGATGAATTTGCCTCCAGCTCGTTTGCCAAAGCCGTGGCGGCCCGCGAGGCAGGTTTTCACGCCGGTGAAATTGTGCCGGTGGTCACGGAAGAATTTGAACTCCCCGGTTACGCCACGCGCGGCATACGCCTGCAGGGCAAAGTCACGGAAGTCGCACAGGACACCCACGCACGCTTGTCTCCTGTCGAGGTCCTGGCCAAACTCCGGGTGGTTCACGCCGGCGGGGTACAGACCGGTGGCAACAGTGCAGCGCTGGTGGATGCGGCAGCGGCGGCCGTGGTGGCATCGGGTGAATACGCGAAAGCGCATGGAAAAAAACCGCTGGCACGCGTGGTGGCTGCCGCGGTGGTGGGTGTGCCACCCGAAATCATGGGCATAGGCCCCGCGCCGGCGATTCGCCTGCTGCTGGAGCGCTGCGGCCTGAAGCTGGACCAGATCGGCCGCTTCGAGATCAACGAAGCCCAGGGCGCGCAGACGCTGGCGGTGGCCCGCGAACTGGACCTGGACCTGCGCAAGCTCAATGTCAACGGTGGTGCCATCGCGATGGGTCACCCGCTGGCGGTGACCGGGGTCCGCCTGACGGTCACCGTCGCGCGTGAAATGCAGCGCGCGGGTGTGCGTTACGGCATTGCATCCGCATGCGTGGGTGGCGGGCAGGGCATTGCCCTGTTGCTTGAAAACCCCGAAGGGGCCGAAACTTCTTGAACAAATAGTGGCTGCAGCGCACAGCGGACGGGCGCAAGCAGCTATAAAAATAATAGCAACCGATCTGGAGAGAAGGCATGAAGATTGAAGGACTTGCGGCGCTGGTAACGGGAGGCGGCTCAGGGCTGGGCGAAGCCACCGCCCGCGAGCTGGCACGCTTGGGCGCCAGGGTTGCCGTGCTGGACGTGAATCTCGCCGGTGCGGAAAAAGTCGCGGCCGACATTTTCGCCACGCACGGGAGCGGTGCCGCAGTGGCGTGCCAGTGCGACATCACCGACAGCGCCAGCCTGGCGGCCGCGCTGGAAAAAGCCGCAGCTGCGCATGGCCCGGCCCGCATCCTGATGAACGTTGCCGGCATCGGCTCGGCCAAACGCGTGGTGGCCAAAGACGGCAGCCCTGCGCCGCTCGAAGACTTTGCCAAAGTCGTCACCATCAACCTGGTGGGCACCTACAACGCCAGCCGCCTGTTTGCGGCCGCCTGCGCCAAATTGCCCGCGCTGGAAGACGGCCAGCGCGGCGTCATGATGTTCACGGCCTCGGTGGCGGCATTTGACGGCCAGGTAGGCCAGCAGGCTTACAGCGCCTCCAAGGGCGGCCTGGTCGGCATGACGCTGCCGATGGCGCGCGACCTGGCGCAACACGGCATCCGCGTCTGCACGGTGGCGCCGGGCCTGTTCGCGACGCCGCTGATGCAGCAGCTGCCCGAAGCGGTGCAGGCTTCGCTGGCCGCCAGCATTCCTTTTCCGCAGCGCCTGGGCAAGCCCGAGGAGTTTGCCCAGCTGGCCGCGCACATCGTGGCCAACGACCATCTCAACGGCGAAGTCATCCGGCTGGATGGCGCATTGCGCATGGCGCCAAGGTGAACAGCATGAGCAAGACCGTTGTTTACGAAGTTTCCGTTGCGTTTGGCGACTGCGATCCCGCAGGGATCGTGTTTTTCCCCAATTTCTCGCGGTGGATGGACGCCTCGTCGCTGAACTTTTTTGTCAAGTGCGGCGTGCCAACCTGGCGTGAGCTTGTCAAGACCACCGGCATCATCGGCACGCCGCTGCTCGAGATCAATACCCGGTTCAGCCAGCCTGCCGTCTATGGCGAGACGCTGCAGATTCACACCAGCATTGAGGAGTGGCGCGACAAGGTATTCATCCAGAAGCATGTGATCAAACGCGGTGATGACCTGATCTGCGAAGGCCGTGAAACCCGGGCCTTCTGCATCCGCCGTCCGGAGAATCCTGAGCGCATCAAGGCCATTGCCGTGCCGCAAGACATTCGGGCCCTGTGCAGCTGACGCTTCGGGCGTTCCGCTTTTGTTTCCGTCTTTCAGTTTTTGATTTCGGTTTTGCTTTTTCGACCCGTTGGACATCATTAAAAAAGGAGACATTTCATGCAAACACGCCGTCATTTTGTGCAGGCAGCCGCAACGCTCACCGCAGCCGCCGGCTTCGCCCCGTTCTCTGCCCATGCGAGCCCGCTGGAGCAGGTCAAGATCATTTACGGATTCCCCGCCGGCAGTGCGGGCGACATCTGCGCGCGCCGCGTCGGCGACAAAATGGGCGGCACCGCCTATTCCAAGAACAACGCCATCGTGGACACCAAGGCCGGCGCCGGTGGCCGCATCGCGCTGGAGACGCTGAAGATGGCACCCACGGACGGCTCCGTCATTGCCATGACGCCGTTTTCCTGCATGTCGCTGTATCCCCACATCTACAAAAAGCTGGCCTATGACCCGTTCGCCGATTTTGTGTCCGTGGGCACCGCGTCCATGATTCACCATGGATTGGCGGTCGGGCCGCTGGTGCCCGCTTCCGTGAAGACCGTTCAGGACTTCCTGGTGTGGGCCAGGGCCAATCCGAAGGATGCGAGTTATGGCTCGCCCGCTGCGGGATCAACCCCCCACTTTCTGGGCGCCTTGCTGGGCCTGAACAACCAGGTGGAACTCAAACATGTGCCCTACCGCGGTTCCGTGCCCGGCGTGACCGATGTGGTGGGCGGCCAGCTTGCGGCCATGTTCACGCCGCACGGCGACTTCATCCCCAATCACAAGGCCGGCAAGCTGCGTATTCTGGCAACGTCCGGAAAGCAGCGCTCACCCTTTGTGCCCGAAGTACCGACCTTCGCCGAACAGGGCTTTGCCGACCTGACCGTGGAGGAGTGGTTCGGTTTTTGTGCCCCCGCCAAAACGCCGGCCAGTGTGGTTGCCGCCGCCAACGCCGCCATCAACGCCGCCATCAAGGACAAATCCGTCATCGACTCGCTGACGGTGGTGGGCCTGATTCCCTACGGCGGCACGGCAGAAGACATGGCCACCAGCCAGAAGCGCGAACTCGACCGCTGGGGGCCGCTGATCAAGAAAATCGGCTTTACCGCCGAGTCCTGATCAGAACGCGGTGCCGACGACTGATGCCGGGCGCCCTGAGGCACCGATCATGGATCGGCACCGCTTGGCATAATCGGGGCTGGACTGGCCGCATGCCGTGCGGCGGTCCGTATTGCCCGATGACGAAAGCTTCCTGACCACCTATGCCAGCGTCCCTCAAACCAGCGCCCGCTGTCGAAGAAGTCGATACCTCCTACCTTGAAACCCTGATTGGCTACAACGCCACGCGTGCGTCGCTCAAGGTCATTGAACTGTTCATGAAACGCATGGCGGTGTATGACCTGCGTCACGTGGACTTTTCCATCCTGTCGCTGATCACGCACAACCCGGGCATCACCTCGCGCCAGCTGTGCAGTGCGCTGAGCATCTTGCCGCCCAATCTGGTCGGGAAAATCGGCACGCTGGAAAAGCGGGAGCTCGTTCACCGCAAACCGCACCCGCAGGACGGCCGCGCTGTGGGCCTGTACCTCACCGAGGCAGGCGAGGCGCTGATGCGGGAGGCCGAGCGCACCGCCACCAGCCTCGAATCAGATGCCACCGAGCGGCTGAGCGCGGCGGAAAAAAAGACGCTGGTGCGTCTTCTGCAAAAAATCTATCTTTGATCTGTTTCGAAGGGGCGGTGCTGCCTGAGGCTTGCGGGCAGCTTCGACACGGCGCTGCCTTCAAATGCCGGCCTGAATCCACCCGGCGGCCTTTTCCGCAATCATGAGCGTGGGCGAATTGGTGTTGCCGCTGGTGATCAGCGGCATCACACCGGCATCCACCACGCGCAGGCCGCGAATGCCGCGAACCCGAAGGTGCGAATCCACCACTGCCATGGGGTCGTCTTCCTTGCCCATTTTGGTCGTGCCCACCGGGTGGAAGATGGTGGTGGCAATGTCGCCCGCCAGCCGTGTGAGTTCTTCGTCCGTCTGGAACTGCACGCCGGGCTTGAATTCCTCGGGCTTGTATTTGGCCAGCGCGCCCTGGCTTACGATCTTTCGGGTCACGCGCAGGGAGTCGGCTGCCACCTGCCGGTCTTCGGCCGTGCTCAGATAGTTGGGTGAAATCGCCGGTGCATCTTCAAAGCGGTTGCTCTTGATGTGCACGGTGCCGCGGCTGGTCGGGTTGAGGTTGCATACGCTGGCGGTGAAAGCGTTGAAGCTGTGCAGCGGCTCGCCGAAAGCGTCCAGCGACAGCGGCTGCACGTGGTATTCGATGTTGGGGTAGGGCTGGTCGGGTGATGAGCGCGTGAAGGCGCCCAACTGCGACGGTGCCATGCTCATCGGGCCGGTCTGCTTCAACGCGTACTCCAGGCCGATGCGGGCCTTGCCCCACAGCGTGTTGGCCATGGTGTTGAGCGAAAGCCCCCAGCGCTGGTCGCCGTGCACCTTGTAGACCGAGCGGATCTGCAAGTGGTCCTGCAGGTTGGCGCCCACGCCCGGCAGGTCCTGCAGCACCGGAATGCCGTGCTGTTGCAGCAGGGTGGCCGGGCCAATGCCTGAAAGCTGCAGGATTTGCGGCGAGCCGATGCTGCCTGCGCACAAAATGACCTCTCCCATATGCCCCGAGTCGCGTGTTGAATGCGCCGTCACCCGCTCGTCGCCGGCCCACACTTCCACGCCGGTGCAGCGCTGGCTGCCATCGGCCTGCGTTTCAACCACGAGCTTGCACACCTGGGCGTTGTTCCACAATTCGAAATTGGGCCGGGCATAACAGGCGGGACGCAAAAATGCTTTGGCGGTGTTCCAGCGCCAGCCTTTTTTCTGGTTGACCTCGAAGTAGCCCACACCCTCGTTGTCGCCGCGGTTGAAGTCGGAAGTCGCCGGGATCCCGGCCTGCTGCGCCGCTTCGGCAAACGCATCGAGGATGTCCCAGCGCAGGCGCTGTTTCTCTACACGCCATTCGCCGCCCGAATTATGATGGCGCAGCAGCTTCTGGTAGGGCTGGCTTTTGTCCTGCATCAGCTCGGGTGCCACGCCACGCGCGCCGTGCATCGCGTCGGCGCCCTTGTGGTGGTCTTCGTGCAGCTTGAAGTGCGGCAACGTGTTGTCCCATCGCCAGGCCATGTCGCCCGTCAGCTGGGCCCACTGGTCATAGTCGCGTGCCTGGCCGCGCATGTAGATCATGCCGTTGATGCTGGAGCAGCCGCCCAGCGTCTTGCCGCGCGGATAGCGCAGTGCCCGCCCGTTGAGGCCGGCGTCCGGCTCGGTGTTGTAGAGCCAGTCGGTGCGCGGGTTGCCGATGCAGTGCAGGTAGCCCACCGGGATGTGGATCCAGTGGTAGTCGTCCTTGCGGCCGGCCTCAATGAGCAGCACGCGCTTGGACGCATCGGCGCTCAGCCGGTTGGCCATCAGGCAGCCTGCCGTGCCTGCGCCGACGATGATGTAGTCAAAAACCTGGCTGTCGTCTTGCATGGATATTTTGTCTCTTGGCTTTCAGCCGTGTGTTTTTGAGGGGACGGGTGGCTGTGCTGTTTTGGCAGTGCTCCTGCGCCGCAGGTTCACATCCTGCCATCCCAGCCTAACGCGAGGCTGACCGCGCGGCAGTGGTTCGATTGTGGCAAAAACGGCGCTATCCCTGCGGCGGGGATTACCCGCTGGCTTTTCCTTCCGGCACGGGGTCCCGGCGGGTTGTAGGACCAAGGCGATAGCGCGTTTTTGGGCTGTGTATTTGTGTTTCCTGCAGTTACCATGACTGTTTTGCAAATCGGGCGCCGCCCGTCATTGCAGACTGCCGGCAAGCGCCGGGCACCACCGGACGCCTTTACCGAATGCATATGGAAGAAGCCACGCCCCGCATCGAACAGCAGGACACGCCGCAAGGCCGGCTGTTTGTCGTTCGCGGTGCATGGACGGCAGCCGGCCTCACGGCCCAGGAAGTCTGGCAAGGTTTGACGGCGCAACTGCAAGCCCTGCAGGGCGACGCAGCTCAATCCGCCGGCTGGAACCTCGAGCCGCTCGAAAAACTCGACCACCTGGGGGCGCAGGTACTGTGGAACCATTGGGGCCGCAGCTGGCCTCAGCAACTGCAGGTGCATGCGAGCCAGCGCGCGGTGCTGGAAACCGTCGCCAAGTTCAGTGCGGATCCGCCCAAACCCCGCAAGCCCGACTGGACCGAGCCCTTCATCCTGCTGGGTACACGGGTGCTGCGTCTGCTGGACCACCTCAAGGGACTGGTCCGCCTGATCGGGCAGCTGCTGCTCGACATCATCCGGCTTTTCAGGCACCCGCAGGAAGGTCCCTGGCGCGACCTGTCGGGCCACCTGTTTCATATCGGCGCCACCGCCTTGCCCATCACCGCGCTGGTGGGGTTTTTGATTGGCGTGGTGCTGGCTTACCTGATTTCGCAGCAGCTGCGCCAGTTCGGCGCCGACGCCTTCATCGTGAACATCCTGGGCATCTCGCTGATCCGCGAACTCGGGCCGGTGCTGGCCGCCATCCTGATCGCCGGGCGCAGCGGTTCGGCCATCACTGCGCAGATCGGTGTCATGCGGGTCACCGAAGAGCTCGACGCCATGCGCGTCATGGGCATCGCGCGGGGCTTTCGCCTGGTCATGCCGCGCGCGCTGGCGCTGGCCGTGGTGATGCCGCTCATCAGCGTGTGGACCACCATCGCGGCGTTGCTGGGCGGCATGCTGGCCGCTGACATTTCCATGGACGTCACGCCGTCCTACTTCATCAATTCGCTGCCGGCCGCGGTGGACGTGGCCAATCTCACGCTGGCCACGGCCAAATCCGTTGTGTTCGGGGTGTTGATTGCGCTGGTCGGCTGCCACTACGGCCTGCGTGTCAAACCCAATACCGAAAGCCTGGGGCAGGGCACCACGGCGTCAGTTGTGACGTCGATCACGGTGGTAATTCTTGTTGACGCATTGTTCGCCGTATTGTTCAAGAGTGTGGGCATATGAACAGGGCCCCCACGTTCGCCCACTGCGTGTGGCTCTCTGCCCCCCAAGGGGGCGCATTTTCCTTGGGGCGGCCCGGCGGAAAATTGCACACGTCAAAACACCTTCGGCGTTTTCCCAATGACTGATTCCATCGTCGATATCAAAAAACTCTGGACCGTGTTCCAGAACGGCGACAAGAAGGCCGTGGTGCACAAGGACCTGGACCTCACGGTGGAGCGGGGCGAGGTGTTGTCTCTGGTGGGCGGGTCGGGCACCGGCAAAACAGTGCTGCTGCGCCAGATACTCGGGCTGGAGAAACCCACCCAGGGCGAGATCACTGTGCTGGGCCGGCCGGCCGCCGAACTCGGCAAGCGGGGAGCGGCCAGCCGTGTCGGCATGCTGTTCCAGCAGGGTGCGCTGTTTTCGGCCTTCACCGTGCTTGAGAACATCGCCTTCCCGTTGCGTGAGCTCAAGACCCTGCCGCGCGCACTGGTCTATGAGGCGGCCATGGTCAAGCTGCAAATGGTGGGCCTGGGCCCCGACGCAGCCGACAAGATGCCGAGCGACCTCTCGGGCGGCATGGTCAAGCGTGTGGCATTGGCGCGCGCCCTCATCATGGACCCGCCGCTGCTGCTGCTTGACGAGCCCACTGCGGGCCTGGACCCGGAAAGCTCCGACAGTTTCGTCTCGCTGCTGCGTTCGCTGCACCGCGACATGGAGCTCACGGTGGTGATGGTGACGCACGACCTGGACACGCTCTTTGAGCTCAGCACGCGCATCGCCGTGCTGGCCGAACAAAAAGTCATCGTTAACGATGTGCCCAAGGAAGTGGTGGCGTTTCCGCACCCCTTCATTCACGAATTTTTCCTTGGCGAAAGGGGTCAGCGCGCGATGGAATTGCTGCGCGAATACCCCTTTACTGTTTAGAAAGGCTTCGATATGGAAAACAAAGCCCATGCCATGGCCGCCGGCGCATTTGTGCTGGTGGTGACCGCCCTGCTGGCTCTGCTGGCCATCTGGCTGACGCGCGACAACACCCAGCGCGACCTGTACGACATGAGCACCAGCGAAACTGTTTCGGGCCTGCAACCGCAGGCCACGGTGCGGTTTCGCGGCGTGCCGGTCGGCAAGGTCGAGGTCATCGGGTTTGACACCAAGGTCAAGGGCAATGTGCTGATCCGGGTATCGATCGACCGCAGCGCGCCGGTCACCAAATCCACTTTTGCCACGGTGGCATCGCAAGGTGTCACGGGGCTGGGTTTCATCCAGCTCGACGACGACGGAAAGTCCGCTGAGCGGCTGGCGGTGAACGACGACGATCCGCCGCGCATTCCGCTCAAACCAGGTGGGTTGGACAAACTGCTCAAGCAAAGCGAAGTGATCTTCAACCAGGTCGAAGAAGCCAGCACGCGTTTGAACAAACTGCTGTCCGACGAGAACCAGGCGGCAGTGACTTCCGCCATCACGCAACTCGGCGAAGCGGCCAGCGGCATCAACCGCGTGGCCAAAGGGCTTGAGCCTACGGTAGCGAGCCTGCCGGGCCTGTCGCGCGATGCCACGGCCACGCTGAAATCCGTCAGGACGGCCGCCGACGACGTCAGCGCGACCGCCACGCGCCTGAGTGAAAAAGGCGGGCCGCTCGACAAGCTGTCCGAGGGCGGCGCCGCGCTGGCCTCGGGGGTGGAGACCTTCAGCGCCGGCACCTTGCCCAAGTTGGGCGAAGTGGCTGACGAAACCGCTCGCGCGATGCGCCAGTTGCGCCGCACCGTCAGCGCGGTGGACGACAACCCGCAGTCACTGATTTTCGGCAACGGTCCACCGGTGCCCGGTCCGGGCGAGCCCGGTTTTTCTGCCAACGGAGAGAAAAAATGACATTCGATTTTCTCAAGACCATTTCATCCGCTATGAATTCAGTAGCTGCTTGCGCCCGTCCATCAAAGGCCTTGGCCATTTTTTCCTCGATAGTCATGGCGCTGGCGGTCAGCGGCTGCTCGGGCCTGCCCGACAAGCCCACGCGGGCCACCATGTATGACTTCGGCCCCGGCCTCCTGGCTGTTCAGCCCAGCACGCGGCAGGCGCCGTTGCCGCCGCTGGCGCTCGACGACATCTCCACCTCTGGCGGCGCGCTCGACAACATGGCAGTGCTGTATCGCCTGGCGTATACCGACGCGCAGCAGCTGCGGCCGTACTCGCAGGCGCGATGGAGCATGCCGCCCGCGCAGCTGGTGCGCCAGCGCCTGCGCGAGCAGCTTGGGCAGCGCCGCGCCGTGTTCAGCGCCGGTTCCAGCGTGGCACTCAACCGCAGCCAGAACGCGGTGCTGCCGCTGCTGCTGCGCCTGGACCTTGAAGAGTTCAGCCACCTGTTTACAGCGCCCAACGTCAGCGTCGGCCTGATCCGCCTGCGCGCCACGCTGGTCGAGGTGACGCCCGCGGGCGAAAAGCTGGTCGGCCAGCGCAATGTCATCGTGCAGCGTCCTGCGCCCAGCAACGACGCTCCCGGCGGCGTCCGGGCCCTCACAGCAGCCACCGACGCCGCCATCGAGGAACTGGACCAATGGCTGCAGCAAACCCCTGCGCGCTGAAACGCCTTGCGCCATGAAAACGCTGGAAGAACAACTGGATGCCGCAGGGCTGCATGTGTTCGGCTGCTGCGAGCAGCTGAGCGCTTACGGACCCGACCTGCTGCAGAATTCGCAGCTGCTGCAGGACTTCACGCCGGCCGAAGCCGACATCCTGGGAGCGACCATGCTGCTGGTCCGCGCCGAGCCGGGGCAGGTGATGATCCGCGAAGGCGAGGCCGGCGACTGGATGATGCTGATCCTCAAGGGCACGGTCGATGTCACCAAACGCCTGGAATCAGCCGCCGAAGCGGCGCAGGCCGAAGCCGGCGCGGAACCGGTCGTCTCGCGCGTGGCCGTGGTGCGCAGCGGCGCGGCAATAGGCGACATGTCCATGCTCGACAGCGAGCCGCGCTATGCCACCTGCACCGCCATAGAACCCGTCGAGGCCGGCGTCTGGGGCCGCCATGAAATTGCCTTGCTGATTCGCGACCACCCCGGCGTGGGCGCCAAGCTGCTGGTCAAGATCACACAAATGATGGCCCAGCGCCTGCGCAACACCAGCAACCAGCTGGTGAAACTCCTCAGGAAGAAATAGAACCACCCCCGTCCGGGCTCACTTCGTGTAGCCCGTTCCCCCCTCGAGGGGGCGGCGCCTGGGGCCGGCGAAGCCGGACCCTCGGCCCCCACTGGTGGAATATTCCCACTGAATACGCCCTGAATCTTCAACCCAGCATGAGCCGCGGAACCGGCTTTGCCGGGCCGCAGGCGAGCGGCCCCCTCGGGGGGCAAGGAGTTACACGAAGTGAACGACTGTGGGGGCTTCACACAGACTTCACATAAGCGGCCCGCAGCTCATCCTGCCCTCACACAGGATTTGCACACTTCCCTTCGTTGTTCAAACGAAAGGAATTCATGAAACAAAAATTCTTCGCGCTGGCCCTGGTGGTGGTTTTGCTGGTCCTCGCGCTGTTCCAGATCAGCGGCGTGGTGCGCGACCGCCAGACCTACCGCCAGATCGCCATCCAGAGCGTGGCCCAGAGCCTGGCCGGCCCGCAGACGCTCACCGGCCCGCTCATCCACCGGGCCTGCACCGAGGAGTGGGACGTCAAGTATGAGGACAAGAAAGTGCAAACCGAGCGGCGCGAGTTCACACTGGTGGCCGCACCGGCTTTGCTGACCGTCAAGGGCGGCAGCAAACTCGAGGCGCGCGCCCGCGGCCTGCATGCGACGCAGGCCTTTAATCTCAAGGCCGACATCGTGGCCGAATGGACCGACACCGCAGCGCTCAAGCCCGTGGCCGAACACGCCGGCTCACGCATGAACTGCGGCCAGCCGCTCTTGATGATGGCGGTGTCCGACTCGCGTGGCATACGCCATGCCAGCGTCAAGATCGGCGAGCAGGTGCTGGCGCTCAAGCCCGGCACCTTCTACGGCAGCTACCCGCGCGGCGTGCATGCGCCGCTGTCCATGGCCATGATGGGCATGGCGCCGCTGCAGGCGCAGCTGGCACTGGAACTGGTCGGCACTGAAAGCATTTCAGTCGTGCCGCTGGGCGGCGACACCCGGGTGCAGCTCACGTCCAACTGGCCGCACCCGAGTTTTGGCGGGCAGTTTCTCCCGGTGGACCGCAAAGTGACGGACCAGGGTTTTGAAGCCAGCTGGCGTGTCAGCTCGCTGGCCAGCACGGCGCAGCAGGAGGTGACACAGCCCGACCCGGGCAAGCGCAAGAGCGTTTGCCCGCCTTACAGCGATGGTTCGGCCACCAACTCCTGCGTGGAGGCCTTCAGCGTGACCTTTGTCGACCCCTCCAACACCTATGCGCTCAGCGACCGGGCTACCAAATACGGCCTGCTGTTCATCGGCCTGACTTTTTTGGCCGTGGGGCTGTTTGAATTCATGAAGTCACTGCGCGTGCATCCGATCCAGTACCTGCTGGTGGGTGCTGCCATGAGCATGTTCTTCCTGTTGCTTGTGAGCCTCTCGGAGCACATGCCCTTTGAAGCTGCTTATGCGATTGCAGCCGCCGCCTGCGTGCTGCTGCTGACCTATTACGCCAGCCACATGCTGGGCCGCTGGTCGCGCGGCCTGCCTTTTGGCCTGGGCATCGCCACGCTGTACGGCATGTTGTTTGTGCTGCTGCGGATGGAGCAAACAGCCTTGCTGCTGGGTGCAGTGGCCTTGTTCGCCGTGCTCGCGGCCATCATGATGCTGACGCGGCAGGTGGATTGGTATGCACGGTTCAAACAGGTTGAAGCGGTCAAGCCTGAGCCGGCAAAGGTGGCCGCGTGATGCGCGCGCCGCGGCTAGAAATGCAGCTCGACCCGCAGCCCTGGCTGCGTGTTGCGAACCACCATGCGCCCGCCGTGCAGCAGCATGATCTGCCGCACGATGGCCAGCCCCAGGCCCGAGCCTTTGGTGTGTCCGTCGGGCCGCACGGTCGAGAAAAAGCGCTCACCCAGGCGGGGCAGGGCGTAGTCCGCCACGCCGGGCCCGGCATCTTGCACGGCGATGAAGTCTGGCCCCGCTTCCAGGGTGATCGCAGAGCCCTCGGGTGCGAACGAGCGCGCGTTTTCCAGCAGGTTGCTCAGCGCCAGGCCCAGGAGGCCGGGCTCCGCATGCACGCCGGCATGTTCCGGACGGATTACGACTTTGATCGCATGCTGGGTCCGGCCGGCGCCGGTCTCCAGCTCAAAAGACTGGAGGAAGCCGGCCCACGCAAGGCGCTCGCGCTCTACCTGTGCATGGCGCTGCTCCAGCTTCGTCAGCTCGAGCATGCGGTCCACCAGCGCCTGCATGCGGCCGGACTGGGCCAGTACCTGCCCGGAAAACTCGCGGCGCGCGTGTTCGGGAAGCTCGTCCTGCAAGAGCTCGCCTGCGCTGCGGATCGCGGCGAGCGGGCTCTTGAGCTCATGGGTCAGGGCGCGCACGTAATCTTCTATGTACTCGTGGCCCTCCAGCTTCAGGCGCATGGCATCGACTGCCATGGCCAGATCGCCAAGCTCGCCCGGTATCTGCGGAACCGCGGGTTTCTCGCCCTGGCCGACGGCGTTGGCATAGCGGCGCAGCTTGCGAATGCTCCACACCACCCACAGCGTCACGACCACACCGATGGCCAGCGACAACACCAGCAACAGCAGGCCGCTTAGAAAAATCTTCCGTTCGGCCCGGTCGATGAAGGCCTGGATGGTGGACATCGGTTTGGCGACGGTCAGCACGCCGATGATTTTGCCGTCCTGCTGCACCGGCGCGGCGACGTACATCACGGAGCTGCGATCGTCCTGCTGCACTTCACGGGTGGCGCGCGCGCCGTACTCGCCGCGCAGCGTGCGGGCCACATCGCGCCAGCGCGAATAGTCCTGGCCGGTCGCCGCGTTCTCCGAGTCAAACACCACCTTGCCGGCGGCGTCGGTCACGTACACCCGGAAGTCCAGCGATTGCTTGGCCAGGCCCCAGATCTGCGCGTCAATCGGCCGCTGCGCATAGTTGCGCACGTGGCCGGCGAAGCGCCCGTTGGCGATGGCGCCGGCCGACAGGTCGTCGCTGGCGAGCTCGGCCAGGATGTTGGCTGTGTCCACCATCATGTCTTCCATGACCTCGCGCACGCTGGGCTTGACCTCGGCCATGAAGACGCGCAGTACAAAAAAAGCCGCAAGGCCCGTGACCAGAAAAAAACCGAACAGCAGGCGTATGCCCAGGCGCATGTCAGCTGCCTTTGGTGCGGTTGATATCCAGGGAGTAACCCATGCCGCGGTGTGTGACGATGTAGTCATGCTCCGGCGCTGCTTCCTGCAGCTTGGCGCGCAGGGTCTTGATATGGGTGTCTACCGTGCGGTCCGTGCTGTCCGAGTCCGTGCCCCAAACCGCAGTGAGCAATTCATCGCGTGAGCGGATGCGTTCGCGGTGGCGCAGCAGCTCTGCCAGCAGGCCGAACTCGCGGCGCGTCAGGTTGAGTGGGAGGCCGTGCAGGTTTGCGCGTTGGCCCGCGGTGTCAATCACGAAAGGACTGGCGCCAGCCGGCGCCGCTGCAGGGGCAGGCATGCGCGCGCGCCTGAGCAGGCTGCGCACGCGCGCCAGCAACTCGCGCGGACTGAAGGGTTTGCTCACATAGTCGTCGGCGCCCAGTTCCAGCCCGAGCACACGGTCGATCTCCTCGCCCTGCGCGCTCAGCATCAGCACCGGCAGGCTGCCTGCGGCGCGCAGTTCGCGGCACAGATCGAAACCGCTGCCGTCGGGCAAGCCGACATCCAGGATCACGGCGTCGGGCAGCTGCAGCGCAAGCTGGCGGCGCGCATCGCCCAGCAGCAGGCTGTGTGTCACGCTGAGGCCGTCGCGCTCCAGCGTGTAAATGATGGACCGGGCAATCGCCGGGTCGTCTTCCACCAGCAGGATGCGTGCACCAGCCATCTAGGTTCAGCGGGTGTTCAGGAACGCAGGATGGGAAAGAGCTTGCCAAGGCCGCCGGCCATCACCTCGACCGCCAATGCGGCCAGGATCAGGCCCATCAAACGTGTCATGACGTTGATACCGGTCTTGCCCAGCACGCGGGCAATCGGCTCGGCCAGCGAAAAGCTGATGGCAGTCACCAGCGCAATCACCACACCGTAGCCGACCAGCGCGGCAACCTGCAAGGCCGTCTGGGCCTTCTCGGCGTAAATCACCACGGTCGACATGGTGGCCGGGCCGGTCAGCAGCGGAATGGTGAGCGGCACCACGGCGATGCTGGCGCCGCGCGCGGCCTTCTCGGCGCCGTCTTCCATTTCATTGGTCAGGGGCTTGGCTTCGGCCGGCTGCGCGTTCAGCATGTTCATCGAGCTGATGAGCAGCAGCATGCCGCCGCCGACCTGGAAGCTCGCCAGCGAGATACTGAAGAAGTCCAGGATCTGCAGGCCCAGCAGCGCGCTGATGGCGATAACGACAAATGCCGAAAAGGCTGCCACCAGGATGGTGCGGCGGCGCTGCTCGTCGGAGAAGCCCTGCGTGTAGTGGATAAAAAACGGCACGATGGCCAGCGGGTTGACGATGGCCAGCAGCGTGACAAGCGGTTTGAAATCCATCGTTTTTCCTTAGAGGCAATTCAAGTGGCAAGCCCAAAAGCGGTCTGCCCAACAAATTCCAGCAGGGGCCGCGGAACCGGCTTCGCCGGGCCGCAGGCGCAGCGCCCCCTCGGGGGGCAGAGAGCTACACGCAGTGAGCGAACGTGGGGGCACTACCTCCCTCCGGCGACGTCGAGCAGTGCACCTGTTGTATAGCTCGCATTGTCGCCGAGCAGCCAGACAATCGACTCCGCCACTTCGCCGGCGGTGCCCGGCCGCTGCATCGGCACCAGCGGCGCCAGTTCACGGGCCCGGTCGGGCAAGCCGCCCGAGGCGTGGATGTCGGTGTCGATGATGCCCGGACGCACGCCGTTCACACGAATGCCTTCGGTGGCCACTTCCTTGGCCAGCCCGACCGTGAAGGTATCGATGGCGCCCTTGGCGGCTGCGTAGTCCACGTACTGGCCTGGCCCGCCCAGCCGCGCTGCGGCGCTCGAGACGTTGACGATGGCGCCGCCCGCACCGCCGTAGCGCGTGCTCATGCGTTTGACGGCTTCGCGCGCGCAGAGGAACGAGCCGAACACATTGATCTCGAACATGCGCCGCACCCTGTCCAGCGTCATGGCGTCAACGCGGCTGGTGCGGTCCACCACGCCGGCATTGTTGACGAGGCCGTCCAGCCGGCCGAGTTTGGCGTCCACTTTTTCAAACATGGCCAGCACCTGTGCCTCATCGGCCACGTCGGCCTGAACCGTGATGGCCTGGTCGCCGCCCTGGCGGATTTGCCGCACCACTTCGTCGGCTGCCAGCGAGTTGCTGGTGTAGTTGACGGCCACCGCCCAACCCTGGCGTGCCGCGAGCAGGGCGCATGCGGCGCCTATGCCGCGCGAGCCGCCTGTAATCAAAACAACTTTTGACAAACCGGACCTCCTGCAGAAAATGGCAATCCCGGGTAAAAACGGGGATTGCATCGGGTCAATGTACTTGAACGGGCCCCCAAAACCGGAGACGATCATGAGCACCGTTGTGGATTATTACTTTACGCCGCAAAGTCCATGGACTTATCTGGGCCACGAACGCTTTGCGCAGATCGCCCGTGCGGCGGGCGCTACCGTGAATGTGCTGCCTATCGATCTGGGCGGCAAGGTGTTTCCCATCTCGGGCGGGTTGCCGCTGGCCCAGCGCGCGCCGCAGCGCCAGGCCTACCGCTTGCTGGAATTGCAGCGCTACTCAGACTACCTGCATGCGCCGCTGAACCTCAAGCCCAAATATTTCCCGGTGTCGGGCGATGAGGCCTCGCGCCTCATCATCGCGGTGAACCTGCACGACGGCACTGAAGCCGCGATGAAAATCGGTGGCGCGATCTTCAGCGCCGTGTGGGTGCGCGAGCGCCATATTGCCGACGAAAAAGTGTTGGCCGAGCTGCTGGCCGAATGCGGCTTGCCGGCCGGGCGGCTGGAGCAATCCTTCAGCCAGGCGGTGCAGGAGCGCTATGAAGCCAATACCCAGCAGGCGATCGACGCCGGCGTGTTCGGCGCACCCAGCTATGTCATCGACGGTGAACTGTTCTGGGGCCAGGACCGGCTCGATTTTGTGGAGCGAAAGCTCCAGGCCGGGGCATAAACCGCTGGCCGTTTCCCCTCCAGTTTCCCCCCTCATCCATACCGATCAACCAATTCAGAGGAGCATCCATCTCATGGGGCAATTCACCAATCTCACCGCCGCCGACCGCTTCGTCGTGCCGGCTTATGTGGCACAACCCGAAGGCAAGCCGCGCGGCGGCATCGTTGTTGTGCAGGAAATTTTCGGCGTCAACTCGCACATCCGCGGCGTGACGGACCGTTTTGCGGCGGAAGGCTACCTGGCAGTGGCGCCCGCCACGTTCGAGCGTGTCAAGCCCGGCGTCGACATGGGTTACAGCGAGGCGGACATGAAGATCGGCTTCGAGCTGAAAACCGCTGTCACCGCGCTACCGGGTGCCGGTGTGCTGCAAGACATCCAGGCGGCGATTGACCACGCGGCCAAGGCCGGTGGCGGCAAGGTCGGCATCATCGGGTTTTGCTGGGGCGGCCTCTTGACCTGGCGTGCGGCCTGCCTGCTCAAGGGCCTGTCCGCAGCCGTTCCCTACTACGGCGGCGGTATCACGGCCGAGGAAGAAATCGCGCGCCAGCCGAAATGTCCGGTCATGGCCCATTTCGGTGACCAGGACCACTGGATCCCGATGGAAGGCGTTGAAGCCTTCCGCAAGGCGCACCCGGAAGTCGAGGTGCATGTGTACCGGGCCAACCACGGCTTCAATTGCGACCAGCGCGGCTCCTACAACGAAGCGGCGGCGAAGCTGGCACGCGAACGTTCGCTGGCGTTCCTTGCCGCCGAGCTGGCCTGACCGTGCGCCCTGTCTCCGGATTCAAGCCTTTTTGGGTTGTGGCCCTTTGCAGATGTGCGCGAGTAGCTATTGTTTTGATAGCGTTTTCGGCGGCGGCCCGCGCGGCCGACTACGCCGGTCCGTTGTTTGACACGCACCTGCATTACAACGAAGAAGCCTGGAACGGAAACAGTGGTCCACACGCGCCGGCTGATGTTCTTGCGCGCATGAAGCGCAACGGCGTGAAGGCCATCGTCGCCAACTCGCGGCCCAACGACGGCACCAAGTCGCTGGCCGCCATGCCGGAAACCCGCCAGGCAGGCGTGACGGTGGTGCCTTTCATACGCCTGTACCGCAACCGCGCCGACTACGACAACTGGTTTCGTGATGAGTCCATTTACGAGATGGTGCAGGCC
The DNA here is from genome assembly GCF_056405675.1 of Polaromonas sp. P1_F4. Lineage (NCBI taxonomy): Bacteria > Pseudomonadati > Pseudomonadota > Betaproteobacteria > Burkholderiales > Comamonadaceae > Polaromonas > Polaromonas sp. P1_F4. The sequence goes on from NZ_JBFUBP010000008.1 coordinate 241,203, forward strand.
GAGTTTGCCCGCGGCGTCACGGGCGACCAGGCGGGGCCGTACAAGGGCATCGGTGAATTTCATTTGTACGACAGCGCCAATGCCAACGGACCCGTGGCCAAAAAGTTGATGCAGTTCGCTGCGAAGAACAAGCTGGCCGTGCTCTCGCACGTAGACGACACGGCGATCGACCTGCTGATGGCCCACGCACCAGATGCACGGCTCATCTGGGCGCACACCGGCATAGGCGGTGTGCCGATCCCGCGCGTGGAGGCGCTTTTCAGCAAATACCCGCAGCTGATGGGTGAGCTGTCTTACCGGCCGGGCCTCACATGTGAAGGCGGCAAGCTGTGCCCCGAGTGGCGCGCACTGCTGCTCAAATATCCCGGCCGCTTCATGATCGGCTCCGACACCTGGGTCAACCAGCGCTGGCTCTATTACGACGATCTCATGAAGGGCTACCGCACCTGGCTGGGCGACCTGCCTGCCGACGTGGCCCGCAAGATCGCCTGGGGCAATGCCGCCGGTATCTTCGGTCTGTAAAACTCACCCCCGTCCAGGCTCACTGCGTGTAGCCTGTTCCCCCCTCGAGGGGGCGGCGCCTGCGGTCTGGCAAAGCCAGTCCCGCGGCACCTTGCTTGCAGATCGGGGAGGAGCGTGCGGCAAAATACGCCAGATGTACCAGCTTCATTTCTCTCCCAGCTCTGCCGCCATGGCGCCTCACATCCTGCTCCAGGAACTGGGCGTGCCGTTTGAAAAAGTCCTCGTCGACACCAGCACCGGCGCGCACCGGTCGGAGGCTTACCGCAAGCTCAACCCCAACGGCCTGATCCCGACGCTGGTCGACGGTGACCTGGTGCTGTATGAAACCGCCGCGATCTGCCTGCATCTGTGCGATACGCATCCTGAAGCCGGTCTGGCCCCAGCCGTCGGCACCACCGAGCGCGCGCATTTCTACAAATGGTTGATCTGGCTGACCAACACCATGCAGTCGGCGCTGATCATTTATTTTTACACCGACCGCTGGATGAACCCCGGCAACGACGCCGGCGTAGCCGAGTTGAAGTCGCATGCCGAAGCCAAAGTCGGCCTGATGCTGGACCAGCTGGACGCAGAGCTGGCAAGGCTGGAGAAAATTCATGACCAACCGTGGCTGTTGGGTGCGGCGTATTCGGCGGTAGATATCTATGCGCTGACGCTGTGCCGCTGGACGCGCAACTTTGCGTCGTCGCCGGCGCGCAACCGGCCCCACCTCGGCCCCTACCTGCAGCGTGTGCTGGCGAGGCCTGCCGTGATCAAGGCCTTCCATGCCGAAGGGCTGGCCCAGCCTTGGGTCTGAGTCTCTAGCCTTTTGCCGCCAGCGGGTTGTCGCGCTGCGCCTGCTCGATCTGGGCGACCAGCTTTTCGGGGTCGGTGTTTTCCTTGAGGATGGGAATGTCCGGGTCGCCCTCGATGTTGGCGCCTACCTTTTTGGCGATGCGTTCCAGGATCTGGATCATCTTGGTGTTTTCCTGCTCGGTCAGCAGGTTGATCTGCAGGTCCAGCTGGTTGCGCCTGTCGCTGATGCGCAATTCATAGTTCTGGCTGATCAGGATAAAAGACGAGAGGAAGATAGCTTCCAGCGACACCATGAGTGTCAGGAAGGTAAAGGGGTAGGGGTCGAAATGCGCCAGCCCCGGCCATGAATTGAAGCTGATCCAGAACGCAAACGCAGCCACGTGCATCCAGACAAAAGGCATGGAGCCGCAGAAGCCGGCGACAAAGGCGGCGATGCGGTCAGCCCGGCTGCGGTTGGCCAGTGCCGTTTCTTCCACGCGCCGCATGGCTTCGACATTTTCGCGCGTCAGGTCATCGGCGCAGGTTGTATGGCCGTTCAGCGCCTTCTTGCCGGCTTGATTGCTCATGGGACATCCTTTTCGGGGTGCTGCTACCCACTCCTGCAGGTCAGCTTCGTGCCAGCTTGCCGGTGAGGAGAAGCGCGTCGGGCACTGCAGCGCCGTTGGCCGTATTGTCAAAGATGCACCAGACGCCGGCGTCGGACGCCGCCGCAAGCTCAAGCCGGACGGCAAGCGTATCCAGCACATCGGGTGCATAGGCCGAGTAATACATCTTCGGCGACCCATGCAGCCGCACATAGACCAGGCCGGGGTGTCCACCCGGCTGGGCGGCTGTGTCAAACAGAACCGGGTCGGCCAGGACGCGGGCCACCTTCATGGCCTTGAGCAGGTCGTCGGCCGCTGGTGTGAACCAGCTGGCATGGCGCGGCTCCAGCGCAACGCCGCCGGCATGGCGTTGCCGCAGTGCGGTGAGGAAGCCCGTGGCCGTTGCTGGATCAAAAGCCAGGCTGGGCGGCAGCTGCACCAGCAGGCAACCGAGCTTGTCGCCCAGGCAGCGGACCTGTGCCAGGAAAGTGTCCAGCAGGGCATCGCAGCGGCGCAGCCGTTGTTCGTGCGTGATGGCTTTGGGCAGTTTGACGGAAAAGCGGAAATGCGCCGGTACAGTGGCCGCCCACCGCGCATAGGTGGCTGGCTGGTGCGGGCGGTAGAAGGAAGAATTGATCTCGACCGCATTAAAACGGGCGGCGTAGCGCTCAAGGTGGCTGCCGTCCGGCGGGAATTCGGGCCAGGTGTCGCGCGGCAGGCTCCAGCCTGCGCAGCCAACCTTCACGCCGCAAGGATGGTGAGGCCGGGTTTCAGGCTGCATGGCGGCAGATCGCGGCAGTGGCTTTCGGGAACCGTTTGCGGGCGCCGTGTCAGCGGCGCGTCCTGGCCAGGTACTGCTTGCGCCAGAACACCGTGGCGACCACCACGACGATCAGGACCATGACCCCGAAGGTCCACCAAAAACCGGTGGATGCGTGAAGAAAGGGCATGAACTCGAAGTTCATGCCGAAGAACCCGGTGATCAGGTTCAGCGGCAGGAAGATGGCGGTGAGCGCCGTCAGCGTGCGCATGATGTCGTTGGTGCGGTTGCTTTGCGCCGAGAAATGCATCTGCACCGCGGTTTCGGCGCTTTGCTCCATGCGGCGCACATGGTGCACCACACGCTCGATGTGCTCGAGCACGTCGCGTGAGCGGATCTTGAGCAGCTCGCGCTCGCGCACTGCGGCGGGTGTGCCGCCTTCGGGCCAGGTTTCAATCGAATCGATCCAGTCCTGCAGCGCAGCCCGCTGGTCTTCGCAAATCTCATCGAGGTGGTGCATGGCCAGCCGCGCATCGAGCACCGAGCTCCAGTTGGTAAAGCGCGTGCCGGGCCGCAGCAGCTCGGATTGCCAGTGGTCGAGCTGGCGCGTGAGCTCGCGCCGCAGCTCGAGGTAACCGTCCACCATCTGGTTGACGATGCGCAGCATCAGGTCGGCGGGGCTGGCGGGCAGCTTGACGCCGCTGGAGCGCGACTCCGCCGTGGTCGCATTGAGCAGGCGGGTCGCGTAAGCATCGCGCACCGCGCAGTCGGCGGGGTGCACCGTCAGCACAACCTTGTCAAACACGGCAAAACCGACCGGGCTGGTGTCGATGCGCTTGAGGACCGGCGGGCCGCTGCGTTTCATGCGCTCGTGCAGCGGTTCGCCGGGCTGGCTGAGGTCGGTTTCGCTTTGCCCGGCCGCCAGGCGGCGGAACACCAGGATGTCGTACTGCGAGGTGTAGTCGTAGTGCGAAGGGAGCTGGTTGTTCAGCAGGTCGGCCACATGCAGGTCGACCAGCTGGGTGCCGCACAGCGTTTGCAGCGCCGCCTGGACCTGCGCCTGCATCACCTCGAACTCGCGGCGGGCGCAGGCAATCCAGACAAAACCCTGCGCCGGCAACTGGGCCGGCAGGGTATCTGTCTCGATGATGCCCTGGGTGCCGGAAGCGATGGTGAAAACGCGCATGAAAGCCCTTTTTATCCTTGTTTTGAGGTATTAATCGGCATTTCGACCAAGCGGGTCGGGCGCTGGCAGCTATGATTTTAATAGCGGTTGGCGCGCAACACCTGCCGCCCGGTTCAGCCTTGCCGCAGCTTGCGGGCAGCGTCGATGGCGAAATACGTCAGCACACCGTCGGCGCCGGCGCGCTTGAACGCCAGCAGGCTTTCCATCATCACGGCGTCGTGGTCCAGCCAGCCGTTTTGCGCGGCCGCTTTGATCATCGCGTATTCGCCGCTGACCTGGTAGGCGAAGGTGGGCACGCCGAATTCGTCTTTCACGCGGCGCACCACGTCCAGGTAGGGCATGCCGGGTTTGACCATCACCATGTCGGCGCCTTCGGCGATGTCCATGGCCACCTCGCGCAGCGCTTCGTCGCTGTTGCCCGGGTCCATCTGGTAGGCCTTTTTGTCGGCCTTGCCCAGGTTGTTGGCCGAACCGACCGCGTCGCGGAACGGGCCGTAGAACGCGCTCGCGTACTTGGCGCTGTAGGCCATGATGCGGGTGTGGATCAGTTTTTTGGCCTCCAGTGCCTGGCGGATGGCGCCAATGCGGCCGTCCATCATGTCGCTGGGCGCGACCATGTCCACCCCGGCTTCGGCCTGGCAAAGCGCCTGCCGCACCAGCATGGCCACCGTCTCTTCATTGAGGATGTAACCGTTTTCATCGGGCAGGCCGTCCTGGCCATGCGTGGTGAAGGGGTCCAGCGCCACGTCGGTCATCACGCCCAGGTCGGGAAAGTGCTTCTTCAGTGCCCGCACCACTCGCGGGATCAGGCCATCGGGATTGGTGGCCTCAACGCCGTCATAGGTCTTGAGCGAAGCATCCACGACCGGGAACAGCGCCATCACCGGAATGCCCAGCTTCACGCATTCCTCCGCCACCGGCAGCAGCAAGTCAAGGCTCAGCCGTTCGACGCCAGGCATCGACGCCACCGCCTGGCGCTGCTGCTGGCCGTCCACCACAAAGACGGGATAAATGAGGTCGTGCGGGGTAAGTGCGTGTTCACGTACCAGGTTGCGGGTGAAGGCATCACGGCGCAAGCGCCGCGGGCGCCCGGCGGGGAAGGGCGCGAAGTTGGGGGCGTGCTGTGTCATGCGCAAATTGTGCCAAAGGTTGATCAAGGCCTGAAAGTATTTGGCTGGGCGTCATCTGCTATCTATGTATATATGGAGACATGCTTGGTGCCGCGCCATTTCGGAGGTGGCAGGCTTTACATGGAATTACTTAGTTAACTTATGAAATCATTGCCAATGCGCAGCCAGCGTGGTTAGAATTGCTACGTGTGGTTACCAATTTGGCAACTGCATCCCGCTTTTCCTCCCTGAGCGGGGCCTTTGCGTGTGACAGCAAAAAGGCTTACCAGCCCGGTTGGCCCAGTGCCATCCGGGCATTTTTTTGGCCCGTGGCCACGGCGCCGCTATCGTCTCAAGGGATGGGTGCGGGTTTTAAACCAGCATGAGCCGCGGAACCGGCTTTGCCGGGCCGCAGGCGGGCGGCCCCCTCGGGGGGCAGCGACCCACACGAAGTGGGGGAGCGTGGGGGCTACACTTCCTTATGCTCTGGGTCAAATCACTCCACATCGTTTTCATCGCCAGCTGGTTTGCCGGGCTGTTTTACCTGCCGCGCATTTTTGTGAACCTGGCCATGGTGCCGCCGGAAAGCGTGGCCGAGCGCGAGCGGCTCATATTGATGGCACGCAAGCTCATGCGTTTCACCACCATCCTGGCCGTGCCCGCTTTGGGCTTTGGCCTGTGGCTGTACCTGGGTTATGGCATAGGCCGCGGGCCCGGCAACGGCTGGATGCATGCCAAGCTCGCCGTCGTGGTGCTGGTGATCGGCTACCACCACGCCTGCGGCCGCCTGCTGGCCAGGTTCGTCAACAATCACAACAGCCGCAGTCACAAATGGTTTCGCTGGTTTAACGAAGTGCCGGTGCTGCTGTTATTGGCAGCAGTCATCCTCGTCGTGGTCAAGCCCTTCTAAGGTCACAACCGGGCGCAGCAGTGAAAAAGAAGGCCCCTCCCCAACCAGCAGACGCGGTCGAACCGGCTTCGCCGGGCGACTCGCGTCGTCCCCTGCAAGGGGAAAAGGCACTACACGAAGCGAAGCGTAGTGAGAACGATAGGGGTGTTCACAAGACCACCGCCTGGCCGCTGTCCCTGGCAACCATTTGCCTGGTCATCTACGCAAGCCTTTACCCCTTTGCCGACTGGCGCGACCAGGGCATTTCACCCTTCAGGTTCCTGACAGCGCCCCTGCCGCAGTACTGGACCGGCTTTGATGTGGGCGCCAACCTGTTGGGCTATGCGCCGCTGGGTTTCCTGCTGGCGCTGTCGGCACTGCGCAGCCGGCGCATTTCCTGGGCTGTGACAGTGGCGGTGCTGGTCAGCGCGCTGTTGTCGCTGGCAATGGAAACGCTACAAAGCTACCTGCCTTCGCGCATTCCCTCCAATGTCGATCTGGCGCTCAACACCACCGGCGCGTGGCTGGGCGCGTGCTGTGCGTGGGCGCTGGAAAAAGCCGGCATCGTCGACCGCTGGAGCCGCTTTCGGGCGCGCTGGTTCGCGCAGGATGCGCGGGGCGCGCTGGTGCTGCTGATGCTCTGGCCGCCCGCGTTGCTGTTTCCTGCTTCCGTGCCCCTGGGGCTGGGGCAGGTGTTCGAGCGGCTGGAGGCTGCGCTGGCCGAGGTGCTGACCGACACGCCTTTCCTCGAATGGATGCCGGTGCGCGACATGGAGCTGCAGCCGCTGGTGCCGATTGCCGAATTGTTGTGCGTGGCGCTGGGCGCGCTGATTCCCTGCCTGCTCGGCTATTGCGTGATCCGCACACTCTGGCAGCGCGCGGCGTTTTCGGCGGCCATCATCGCGGTCGGCATTGCCGCATCGGCGCTGTCGGCCGCGCTGAGCTACGGTCCGGACCACGCCTGGGCCTGGCTGGACCTGCCGGTGCAGGTGGGCGTCGGATTTGCCGTTGTGCTGGCGGCGCTGCTGCTGCCTGTGCCGCGCCGGGGGGCTGCCGCGCTGGCGCTGCTGGCCCTCACGGTTCACCTGGGGCTGCTCAACCAGGCGCCCGCTGATCCGTATTTCGCACAAACCCTGCAAACCTGGGAGCAGGGCCGCTTTATCCGTTTTCACGGCCTGGTGCAGTGGCTGGGCTGGCTATGGCCGTATGCAGCTTTGCTGTATGTGCTGGTACGGCTTTCAGGGCGCGAGCCGCGCGTTGATGTGCGCCGGTGATTTGCCTCTGCTAATATTGGCCTGCGATCTCCCTCAAGAGTTGCCGTAAGCGTTTACGTCAATCAACGCGCCTACTACCGCCGGCCATGCCGGGGTTGTGTTTCCGGCATGCCATCGGCTGCCGGAAAGGCGCCTTGACTGGACGGCTTATGGAACCCTGTATGAACTCTTCGAAATCTTCATCGCGCACCCTTTTCGGTTTCACAAAACTCCCCGCCCGCAGCGCGCGCTGGGTCACACCCTTGCTGCTTTCCGTGTTGATGACCTGCATCGTGTCCATCATCAGCACGCTCAAAGGCGTAGGCATCACGCCCGGGGTCCTGCGCATCTGGCTTAGCGCCTGGGCGCTTTCCTGGGTCGTTGCATTCCCGACCCTGCTGCTGATGCTTCCGCTGGTGAAAAAGGCGACAGCGTTGGTCGTTGAGGTGCCTTGACCGCCGGAGCAATGGGAACCATATCCAGCACACATCCACTAAAGTCACACCATGCCTGAACAAAATTCCTATTACGAACGCCATGTCTTCTTTTGCCTGAACCAGCGCGCCAACGGCGAAGACTGCTGTGCCGACCACCGCGCACAGGAAGGCTTTGACCGCTGCAAATCGCAGGTGAAAGCCGCGGGGCTGGCCGGGCCGGGCAAGGTCAGGGTCAACAAGGCTGGCTGCCTGGACCGCTGCGCAGCCGGTCCGGTGGCGGTGGTCTACCCCGAAGCGGTCTGGTACACCTATGTCGACGCCAGCGACATTGATGAAATTGTCGAGTCGCACCTGAAAAACGGCAAAGTCGTCGAGCGCCTGCTGGTGCCCGCGCACGTCGGGCGGTAGGTCGGGGGAAGGCCACTATTCTCGAAATTCGCATCTTTTGACCTTCCGGCCCAATAGGAACGGGCGCAAGCAGCTCCTTATTTGATAGCAACCTGTTTGAATGGAATCCATCACCGTGAATTCGCAGACCCGCAAATCGACCATCCAGGGCCCAGCCGGCGCGCTTGAAATTGCCGTAGACCTCCCCGCCGCCGGCCCGCGCGGCGTGGCGGTCATTGCGCATCCGCACCCGCTGTTTGCGGGCACCATGGACAACAAGGTGGTGCAGACGCTGGCCCGGGCCTTTGTGCAATGCGGATGGACCGCCGTCCGGTTCAATTTCCGCGGTGTGGGTGGCAGCGCCGGCAGCCATGACGAAGGCCGGGGCGAACTCGAGGACTTGCTGGCCGTGGTGGAACATGCGGCACCGGCCAGCAGCGGCCAGGTGCTGGCACTGGCCGGGTTTTCGTTCGGCGCTTTTGTCACCACCCACGCCTTTGAACGCCTCAGCGCAGCCCGCGATATTGAAAAACTGGTGCTGGTCGGCACCAGCGTGACCCGCGCGCCTGCTGCACCCATCGACGAAGCCGCGCATCTGAAAACCCTGGTCGTGCACGGCGAGCACGACGACACGGTGCTGCTGTCCGCCGTGCTGGACTGGGCCCGGCCGCAAGCACTGCCTGTTACCGTTGTGCCGGGGGGAAGCCATTTCTTTCATGGACAATTGCCCCTGCTGAAAAATCTCGTGGTTCGCCACCTGTCTTCGCCCTCCGCCTGATGCTGTTTGCCAGGCGCTCCCTGACCCAGACCCTTACCCCTTCACCGAATTTCACTGAACCCCTACTGATGCAAGCTTCACTCAAGGCCCTCCGCGCCGCCCCCAGCCTGCGCGCTTTTGCCGCCACCGTGTTCCTGGTTTTCTCCGCAGCGCTGCCCGTGGTGCATGCCCAGGTGCCGCAAGCGCCCGAAATCGCCGCACGCTCTTATTTGCTGCTGGATATCACCGCCAACCAGATCCTGGCGGCCAAGGACATCGATTCGCCGGTGGAGCCTGCATCGCTGACCAAGCTGATGACCGAATACCTGGTGTTCGATGCGCTCAAATCCAAAAAGATTGACCTGAAACAGACCTTCCCCGTCAGTGAGCGCGCCTGGAAGATGCCCGGCTCGCGCATGTTCATCGACCCGAAGATGCAGGTGCCCGTGGAAGACCTGATCAAGGGCATGGTGGTGCAGTCCGGCAATGACGCCACCATGGCGCTCGCCGAAGGCGTGGGCGGCTCGGCCGAAAACTTTGTCCGCCTCATGAACGAGCAGGCCAAGGCGCTGGGCATGAAGTCCACGTCCTATAAAAACCCGGAAGGCCTGACCGAGCCCGGCCACACCACCACCGCGCGTGACCTGAGCATCCTGTCCACCCGGCTGATGCAGGATTTCCCTGATTACATCGGCTATTCGGCGATCAAGAAGTACCGCTATCCCGGCACGCCCGCGGCCAACGACACCAACCGCAATACCCTGCTGTTCCGCGACCCGACGGTGGACGGCCTGAAAACCGGCCATACCGACGCCGCCGGCTATTGCATGATCGCCACGGCAAAGCGCGACTTTCCCAACCTGGGCGCTGCCGGCGCGCCGGGCGGGCGCCGGTTGCTGGCCATCGTGCTGGGCACCGTGAGCGACAGCGCACGCGCCAATGAATCGCAAAAACTGCTGAATTGGGGCTACACGGCCTATGAAGCCGTGAAGCTGTTCGACGCCGGCCAGGCTGTGGTTACCCCGTCGGTCTGGAAAGGCACCTCCTCGACCGTGAAGCTGGGCCGTCCGCAGGCCATCGTGGTGGCCATCGCTGCCGGTGGTGCTGCCAAAGTCAAAACCCAGGTGGCGCGGCCCGACCCGTTGGTGGCGCCGTTTGCCAAGGGCCAGGCTGTTGGCACGCTGAAGGTCACCCTGGGCGACAACCCTAGCCCGGTGGCCGAAGTGCCGTTGGTGGCGCTGGAAGCGGTGGGCGAGGCTGGCATCCTGGGGCGTGCTTGGGACGCCATCCGGCTGTGGATTAAATAAGACGAACACGCGGTGGGTGGCGTGGCTAAGGCCGCGCTCCCCGCCGCTACGGCCGGCCGTCGCTTGCACAGCCCTTGCCGTGACCTTTTTTCTCCCCGCGCTTTGGCCGGGAATGCAGAAGCCTGCCCCCCAAAGCGGCTCTTCGCGAATCAAACGCCTCCTGGGTGCCATCAAATTCGGTGGGAGTGGGTACTAACATCCCCACTTTGGGCGCCGGATTACCTGTTGTCAGCTCCTTCATGCGTCCTGGCCGCGCGTTCTGCTTGAGGGATTCCCCTATCCGGTTTATACTAGAAGGCTTTTCCGCTTTCGTGGCGGGAAATATTTGTGGCCGTATCAACACGGTAAATTAGTTTTCAGACGTTTAGGGACGTTTTCAATGCCAACCATTAATCAGTTAGTCCGTCAGGGGCGCGAGGTCGAAAAGATCAAGTCCAAGAGCCCTGCGATGGAAAATTCTCCGCAGCGCCGCGGTGTGTGCACCCGTGTGTACACCACGACGCCTAAAAAGCCCAATTCCGCTCTGCGTAAGGTTGCCAAAGTGCGCCTGACCAACGGTTTTGAAATCATTTCCTACATCGGCGGCGAAGGCCACAACCTGCAGGAACACAGCGTGGTGCTGGTTCGCGGCGGTCGTGTCAAGGACTTGCCCGGTGTGCGTTACCACATCGTCCGTGGCTCGCTCGACTTGCAAGGCGTGAAAGACCGCAAGCAGTCGCGTTCCAAGTACGGTGCGAAGAAGCCAAAGGCCAAATAAGCCAAGCCGGCTCGGGTTTTTCTCTTCACTGAGAGCTCGCGCCAGAAGAAGTTGTCACAGAAGTCTGTGATAGTTCCTTCAAAACAAGGTGTTTCATTCGCCCTGGCAGGTGTCTGAAACGAAGTGACCCAAGTGCAAATAGTTGCACCGGTCGAGTAAGTGAGGGTTTTGATAACTCTCGCGGTGTTGCCAAAAGCAATGCCAACTGAAGCAAAGAGGTGAAAAAATGCCACGTCGTCGCGAAGTCCCTAAACGTGAAATTCTTCCTGATCCAAAATTTGGCGATGTTGATCTCGCCAAGTTCATGAACGTGATCATGCAAGGCGGCAAGAAGGCCGTCGCAGAGCGCATCATTTATGGCGCGCTCGACTTTATCGAGAAAAAGAACCCCGGCAAAGATCCGCTTGAGGCTTTCCACATGGCCATCGGCAACATCAAGCCCATGGTTGAAGTGAAATCGCGCCGCGTCGGCGGCGCCAACTACCAGGTGCCGGTTGAAGTGCGTCCTGTCCGCCGTATGGCTCTGGCCATGCGCTGGCTCAAGGAAGCCGCCAAGAAGCGTGGCGAGAAGTCCATGTCTTTGCGTCTGGCCAATGAGCTGATGGAAGCGACCGAAGGCCGCGGCGGCGCCATGAAAAAGCGTGACGAAGTTCACCGCATGGCAGAAGCCAACAAGGCGTTCAGCCACTTCCGCTTCTAATTTTCGATTGCAGTAATTGCTGCGCTGAATTGACGGGTTGCTGGTTGGTTTCAAGGTGCTGGGTGCCTTGATTGCCGGCCGTTCAACCCCAATTTCTGCCAGCCGGGTGTGGTGCACAACACCCTTCCCGGCCAGCAGACGCGTAGAAGAAATGAAGGATGCCCGGACTGCGGGCAGTCCTTCAACGAGTCTTTGTTCGTAACCCCGAACTGAAAGTAATTTATGTCCCGCGCTACCCCCATTTCACAATACCGCAACATCGGCATTTCCGCGCACATTGATGCCGGCAAGACCACCACCACCGAGCGGATCCTTTTTTACACCGGCGTGAACCACAAGATTGGTGAAGTTCACGACGGCGCTGCCACCATGGACTGGATGGAGCAAGAGCAGGAGCGCGGCATCACGATTACTTCGGCTGCCACCACCTGCTTCTGGAAGGGCATGGACACGTCCCTGCCTGAGCACCGCATCAACATCATCGACACTCCGGGTCACGTGGACTTCACGATTGAAGTCGAGCGCTCCATGCGCGTGCTTGACGGCGCCTGCATGGTGTACTGCGCCGTGGGTGGCGTTCAGCCCCAGTCGGAAACCGTCTGGCGCCAGGCCAACAAGTACAAAGTTCCCCGCCTTGCGTTCGTCAACAAGATGGACCGCACCGGCGCGAACTTCTTCAAGGTCGTCGAGCAGATGAAGCTGCGCCTGAAGGCCAGCCCTGTGCCCATGGTGATCCCCATCGGCGCTGAGGAAAGCTTCACCGGCGTGGTCGACCTGCTGAAAATGAAGGCCATCATCTGGGACGAAGCCTCGCAAGGCATGAAGTTCACCTACAGCGATATTCCCGCCGAGCTCGTCGAGCTGGCCAAGGAATGGCGCGAGAAGATGGTCGAGGCTGCTGCCGAGTCGTCTGAAGAGCTGATGAACAAATACCTTGAAGAAGGTGATCTGACCGAAGCTGAAATCAAGCTGGGCATCCGCACGCGCACCATCGCCAGCGAAATCCAGCCGATGTATTGCGGTTCCGCCTTCAAGAACAAGGGCGTGCAGCGCATGCTGGACGCCGTGATTGAATTCATGCCGTCGCCGATCGACATTCCGCCTGTCAAGGGCATGGACGAAGATGAGGCGCCTGTCACCCGCAAGGCTGACGACGAAGAGAAATTCTCTGCGCTGGCATTCAAGCTGATGACTGACCCGTTTGTGGGCCAGCTCACCTTCGTGCGCGTTTACTCCGGCGTCCTGAAAAAGGGCGACAGCGTTTACAACCCGATCAAAGGCAAGAAAGAGCGTATCGGCCGTATCGTGCAGATGCACGCGAACAACCGCGAAGAAGTCAGCGAAATCCGCGCCGGCGACATCGCCGCCTGCGTGGGTCTCAAAGATGTGACCACTGGCGAAACCCTGTGTGATCCGGATGCCATCGTCATGCTCGAGCGCATGGTGTTCCCTGAGCCCGTGATTACGCAGGCTGTGGAACCCAAGACCAAAGCCGACCAGGAAAAAATGGGCATCGCGCTGCAACGCCTGGCCCAGGAAGATCCGTCTTTCCGCGTCAAGACCGACGAAGAGTCCGGCCAGACCCTGATCGCCGGCATGGGCGAGCTGCATCTGGAAATTATTGTTGACCGCATGAAGCGCGAATTCGGCGTGGAAGCCAACGTCGGCAAGCCGCAGGTGGCTTACCGTGAAACCATTCGCAAGACGGTGGAAGACGCAGAAGGCAAGTTTGTGCGCCAGTCCGGCGGTAAGGGCCAGTACGGCCACGTCGTGCTCAAGATCGAGCCCAACGAAGCCGGCAAGGGTATCGAATTCGTCGACGCCATCAAGGGCGGTGTGGTTCCTCGCGAATACATCCCCGCGGTGGAAAAGGGCATCAACGAAGCCGTCACGTCCGGCGTGCTGGCTGGCTACCCTGTGGTCGACGTCAAGGTCACGCTGCACTTCGGTTCGTACCACGATGTGGACTCGAACGAACTGGCCTTCAAGATGGCTGCCATCTTCGGTTTCAAGGAAGGCTGCCGCAAGGCCAGCCCCGTGATTCTGGAGCCCATGATGGCCGTGGAAGTTGAGACGCCTGAAGACTACGCCGGCAACGTCATGGGCGACTTGTCGTCACGTCGCGGCATGGTGCAGGGCATGGAAGACATGGTTGGTGGCGGCAAGGCCATCAAGGCTGAAGTGCCGCTGTCTGAAATGTTCGGTTATTCGACCACGCTGCGTTCGATGTCGCAGGGCCGTGCTACATACTCCATGGAGTTCAAGCACTACTCTGAAGCTCCGCGCAACGTGTCGGAAGCCATCATGGCTTCGCGCGCCAAGTAAGTAACGTCAGCTGCCGGCCCGTGTGGGGCGGCAGCTTTTTTTCCTTGTCTGCGATTGTGTGCCACTTTGTACCCGTGCGAAGTGAATCAGCAACACAGTGCAGACGTTAAACCGTACACGGGCATGTTCTTTATCTGGAGAGAAAAATGGCAAAAGGCAAATTTGAGCGGACCAAGCCGCACGTCAACGTAGGCACGATTGGCCACGTGGACCATGGCAAGACAACGCTGACGGCGGCGATCACGACCGTTCTGGCATCCAAGTTCGGCGGCGAAGCCAAAGGTTACGACCAAATTGACGCGGCGCCCGAAGAAAAAGCGCGCGGCATCACGATCAACACCGCCCACGTCGAGTACGAAACGGCCAATCGCCACTACGCCCACGTCGACTGCCCAGGCCACGCCGACTATGTGAAAAACATGATCACCGGCGCTGCCCAGATGGACGGCGCCATTTTGGTGTGCTCCGCCGCTGACGGCCCCATGCCCCAGACCCGCGAGCACATCCTGCTGGCCCGCCAGGTCGGTGTGCCTTACATCATCGTGTTCCTGAACAAGTGCGACA